>NZ_JBFBBN010000001.1:0-2970 GCF_040682715.1 Amycolatopsis sp. NPDC051128
GCTCACCCCGGTCGAGTTTGAGACCATCTACACGACCGCATCAGCGGCCTGAGAAACAGTCAGCCCCGGTGTCAACCGAAGTCTGGGCAGACCCGGCAGAGACCCTGCCGACCAGCTCACGCACAACAGCACGGACCTGTTCACCCAGCCGGACGGTGCGTCGCTCGTACCGCTCGACCAGGCCGGGCACTTGCTCCCGGAAGGTCTGGCGCGCGCACTCGATGACCGAGCACCGCATCCGCCGCACCCGCAACCTCACCAGCACCCGACGTCCATCAACCGGCACATCCGCCGGGACCCGCTCGTGGAAAGCATGAACCCGGCCCGTCGGCGTCCCACAGCCAGCGCACGCCACCGCATCGCCCCTGGTTGACGCCCGTACCACGATCACCTCTCCAGCGTCCTCGACACCCTCAATCGACAGCGCCGAAAGCCCCGAAAACACCGCACCGACCAGCTTCGCCACCTCAGCCACAAACGATCATGACAAGCCCGCAAAACCCGTCCCGGCCGGGGACCCACCACACCACCACCGAAAGTGCGCCAGAGCCGAACGTTTTACAGTCCCGTACTGGGCAGCCGAACCGTGGGCAGCCTAGATTGTCCGGGTCCATGGCGCGGGTGTTAGTAACAGTAGGTGACCGGATAGCGATCCTAGGGCGTAGGTTTCGGCACTCGTCGAGCTTTGAGTCGTCAGGGAGGTTTCGTGTTAGAGGAGGCGTTGGTCGCGTTGGCGGCCGCGGGTGGCACGGCGCTGGTGGAGGCCGCGGCCACGGATGCGTGGTCGAAGACGAAGGAGAAGTTTGCTCGGTTCCTGGGCCGTGGCGACCAGCAGCAGGTCGCGGTGGTGGAAGGGCGGCTGGAGCGTACGCACACGGAACTGTTGCCCCTGGCAGGCGCGGAGCTGGAGCGGGCACGGGAGGTACGCGCGACCGAGTGGGCGACACGATTGCGCGACGTACTGGAAGAACACCCTGAGTCCGCCGATGAGCTGCGCGGCGTGGTGGAACAGTTGAAGGCGGACGGGGTGTCGGTGACGGCGGTCACCGGTGACCACAGTGCCGTTGTCGGCCGTGATTCCACGACGTCGGCAACCTCCGGCGGTGTCGCGGCGCAGGCGATCCACGGGAACGTGTCGACGTCGGGAAACCCTCCCCAGCCCGGGACGAATCAGGACTGACTGTTCCCGGGGGTCCAAACATTCGTGCCGACACCGTCTACTTGGCCAGTTCTGGCGGTGTCGCAGCAGGCGCCATCGGCGGCTTCGGGACGGCTCCCACGGTGCCATTCACGGTGGAGCGGGCGGCTTTCGCCCAGTCGGTGGCCGTGCCGCCGGACATCATCGGTGGTGAGCACCTGCGTGGCCGCGGCCGGGTTGTTCAGGATTTGCTCAATAGTTTCGAGGATGCCGGCGACGGTGAGCGTTCCCTTCTTCTGCACGGGTTGGGAGGCAGTGGGAAGACCTCGATCGCCGCGGCGGTGGGACGAAAGCTGTCGGCCGAAGGGGTGGACGTCTGGTGGGTGTCTGCGGTCGACCGCGCGCGGCTGGTGGCGGGTATGCACGCCGTCGGGCGTTTGATCGGGGCCAGCACCGAGGAACTCCAGGCCGACGATGCAGCGGAGGCGATCTGGCGCCGATTGAATACACAAACTCAACGGTGGCTACTGGTCGTCGACAACGCCGACGACCCCGAGGTGTTCGATGTGACCGCGGACGGGGTGGTTTGGGCGGACGGGTGGATCCGCCCGGTCCTCAATCATCGCGGGCTAGTCTTGGTCACCAGCAGGCGCAGCGGCGGCCGGACACATGCGGGTCCGCGGCTGCGGCAGATACCGGTGGACATGCTCGATCCCGCCGACGGTGCCCAGGTGCTGCTCGACCTCGCAGCCGGCCGCGGGGACATCAAGGCGGCGTGCGCTCTGTCCGAGCGGCTAGGAGGGTTGCCGTTGGCGTTGAAAGCGGTTGGCCTCTATCTTGCTAAGTCCGTGGATGACCTGTGGGTCGATGACGATGCTGTCATCACGTACCAGGACTTCCACGCCGCCCTCGACCTGGGCCGGACGGACCTCATGCGCACCGCTCCGCAGCATCAGGCCGGCAGCACGGGACCGGTGGTAGACGAAGTCTGGCGGATGGCGATCCGCTTGCTGGAGAAGCGGGGCCTCTCACTTGCGGGCCCGTTCATGCGGTTGCTCGCTCACTTTGCTCCCGCCCCGCTGCCTTACCGCAACATCCTGCGGCAACATGCCCTATTCGACTCGCCAGTGTTCGCCGGTCTGGACCGCGAACAGGCCGGATCGTTGCTCCACGAATCGGCGGACCTTGGCCTTTTCAGTCTGACTGCCGCCGCCGCGTTGACCCCTGCCGATGCTGCTATGCCGGTGCTGCAACTGCACCCTCTGATGCGCGACGCCAGCCACCGTTACCTCGATCCTCTCCACGGTGACGACGACTATTTGACCACTGCCGCGCGATTGCTGGTCGGTTCGGTCGCAGGTGAGCCCGACTGGTCACCACAGGATCACACCAGATGGCGCTTCTGGACTTTGCTTGCTCCGCACGCCTTTCATCTACTGCCTGCCGTCGCACGAACCGACATCGACCAGACTTTGGTTGACCGCGTAGCGCACACGGTCGACCTGGCCGCCCGGCATTTGTACGTCCGCGGCTTGCGCGCACAAGCCGAAGCCGAGTACCAGTCGATGCTGCGGGCCTGCAGCCGCGCTCTTGGCGACGAACACGAACGCACGCTTGCGGCGCGACACGGCATAGCCTTTGTCGCAGCGGGCAAGGGTGACTTCGCCGCGGCCCAAGCGGAGTACGAAGTCGTCCTCGACCTCCGGCGAAAGACGTTGGGCGAGAATCACCCCGATACCCTTACCACCCGGCACAATCTCGCTGGCGTGCTGCAGCATCTGGGCGATCTCACCACAGCGCGAACCGAGTACGAAGTCGTCCTCGACCTCCAG
>NZ_JBFBBN010000001.1:3067-431819 GCF_040682715.1 Amycolatopsis sp. NPDC051128
TATCTCACCACAGCGCGAACCGAGTACGAAGTCGTCCTCGACCTCCAGCGAAAGACGCTAAGCGAGGACCACCCCAGCACCCTTGCCACCCGACACAGTCTCGCCAGGGTGCTGCAGCATCTGGGCGATCTCACCACAGCGCGAACCGAGTACGAAGTCGTCCTCGACCTCCAGCGAAAGACGCTAAGCGAGGACCACCCCGATACCCTTACCATCCGACACAACCTCGCCGGCGTGCTGCATGAGCTGGGCGATGTTGCCGCAGCGCGAACCGAGTACGAAGTCGTCCTCGACCTCCGACGAAAGACGCTAAGCGAGGACCACCCCGATACCCTCACCACCCGGCACAATCTGGCCGGCGTGCTGCGGCATCTGGGCGATCTCACCACAGCGCGAACCGAGTACGAAGTCGTCCTCGACCTCCAGCGAAAGACGCTGAGCGAGGACCACCCCAGCACCCTTGCCACCCGACACAATCTGGCCGGCGTGCTGCATGACCTGGGCGATCTCACCACAGCGCGAACCGAGTACGAAGTCGTCCTCGACCTCCGACGAAAGACGCTGGGCGAGAATCACCCCAGCACCCTTACCACCCGGCACAATCTCGCTGGCGTGCTGCAGCATCTGGGCGATCTCACCACAGCGCGAACCGAGTACGAAGTCGTCCTCGACCTCCAGCGAAAGACGCTGAGCGAGAATCACCCCAGCACCCTTGCCACCCGACACAACCTCGCCAGCGTGCTGCATGACCTGGGCGATCTCACCACAGCGCGAACCGAGTACGAAGTCGTCCTCGACCTCCGACGAAAGACGCTGGGCGAGGACCACCCCAGCACCCTTGCCACCCGACACAACCTCGCAGTGATTTATGCAAGTTTACGTCGGTACCGAGAAGCCGAAACTGCAATGCGGGCAGTCTTAGCCGCGCGTCAACGGGTTCTGGGCGCCAGCCATCCCGATACTCACGCCACCGAAAAGCTTCTCAAAAACATCAGAGCCAATGCCGCCAAAGCCAGGCAGCCGATCCTGTCGCACGGCCCAGGAAAACGCGGAAGAAAAAGAAAGAAGAGATAGAACAATTGACCTCTTGAGAGACTGAGCACTAGCCTTTTCCATGCGTTCAGCAGAACTCCGAACACACTCACAAGCGTGAGTCGAACACATTGCGCAGGTGATTCGAGAGCAAGCGAACATCCGCGCGTTCCGCTGGCTGTACGTTGGTTTTCCAACAGACCGACGAGCTGGGCAAGCATGCAACTCGAGGAGAAGGGGCGGTCACGATGCACCTCTACTGTGCTGGGATCTGTCGCCTCGGTCGCTAGTCCGGTGAATGATCACCTCGCCCTTGGTGAATCCGTCGGCATAAAGCTGCTTGTCGAGGTTGGACAACGTGAGGCGCCGGTTCCCGGCCTGCACGGTGACCTTCGGCCCCACCGGTGCTGACGTGGCCGGGGCTGGCTTGGTAGGACGCTGAGTCGGCCGCCGACCGGGAGCTGGCGCAGTCTCGGCGTCGACGCGTTCACGGGCGCGTGCGGCGAGAACCTCGTCGGGTTTGCGGTCCTCGCGCAAGCCACGCCACGCGGTGTGGCGCAGCCGGCCGGCGCCGCGGGTGAACTGCCGGAACACCACCTCGCCGACGAGTTCGGGCTGCACCCAGTGGGCGCGGGCGGTATCTTCGCGTGGCGGTGTCACCGCGAACGGGTGCTGGCGTTGCTCGAGGACCTCCAGGCGGCTGAGCAGCTGCGCGCGGGCTGCCTCGCTGAAGCCGGTGCCTTCACCGGACTAGAGATCGACGCGCCAGACTTAACACGTCGCAGGTCGGCTGTCTGAGCGAACTCGAATGCACGACCTGCGGCTATGGATGTCCGCACGGCATGAGTCTCTCTCTTTCGGGAAGGATATGAGTGCTGCCGGTCGGGGATGTTCAGCTCCTGTGCCGACATCGCCCATGCCCGGCAACCGGGGGCGCAGTCCTGGCGGTAGAGCACCACGGGGCATCACCGGCCTGCTCCCAGGTGGTCGTGACCTGCCAAGTCACCTGTGGGCAAGATGTCGACGATGTCGGCGGCCTGGATCTCGTTGACGTCGCGCGCACCGGTTAGCCCCGGGCGACTTCAGCGGTGTGCGCGGGGGTGTAGCGCTCGCCCATCACCTGGTCGCTCAGCGGGTCCAGTGCGGCCAGCGCCTCGGCATCCGGGGTGAGCTCGAGCGCGGCGGCGTTCTGCTCCAGCCGGGCCGGGCTGCGGGTGCCCGGAATGGCCGCCACCGCGCCCCCGAGCCGTTCGGCCTGGGCGTACACCCAGGCCAGCGCGACCTGGGCCGGGGTGGGCAGCCGGTCGGCGACGTCGCGCACGGTGTGCGCGATCTTCTCGTTGCCCTCCCCCGCCTCGCCGGCGAAGCGGGGTGATTTCGGCGAGTCGAATTGGCCCCGGTTCGGCATTCTTATCTGGCCCCGGTGGCTGGGTTGCGGGATCGGTCGGCATCTTGATGTGGCCCCACCTGCTGTCGTCGGCGGAGGGCGGCACTCTGATTTGGCCCCACTTCGTTCGGGTGTTTGACTGGTCGAGCGCGTGCCCACTGGTGACGATGGTGTGGTGAGTGAGCGTGAGCCCGGCCCGATGGTGACGCTGGTGTGGGCCTTGGACGAGGTGTTTTCATCGGGTTCGCGGGCCAGCCGGTCGCGGTGGTCCGTCGTGAGCTGGAGGACGCTTGCGAGGTGTGGGACTGCCGGCTGGACGAGGACACCTTGGACGCGTTCGCGGCCGAGCTCGCCGCAGGTGAGCGGGTCGAGATTGACGCGGGAACGACCCGCGTTCCGCAGGGCGCCCTGGCCGAGGCAGACTGGCGCGAGGTGCCGTTCTGAGCTCGTTGTCTATCCTGCCCCCGGTTGTGTTTCCTTCTGCGGCAAGAGGAATGGTCGATCGAACGACCTCGGCTCAAGCGGACAAACGAGTGCTCGGCGCCCGTGAACTGCCGCTGGGTTTCAGATGGTGTGACGCGCGGGTGAGGCGTTCTTCGCAGCCAGCTTCAGGCCGGTTTCGATGAGAATCCATCCGAGGCGTTGCCGTCGCGTACCCTTCCTCCGAAGGCTTTTCGGGTGGTCTGCAGCGCGCCGCAGTTCCGTCTCGCGTTCGCGGACCAGGTCTTCTGCCATGAGAAAGTGCACCATGTTCGTCCCCCTCAGTCGGACGTCGCTGTATCTGGTTTCTCCGGTTGCGCTTGCCGAGGGAACGCTGACCAGTGCGCGATCACGTTGTGGTCGCCCGGTCGCGTGTCCCGGCGGTAGCGGTCGATCACCGCGTCGACCTCTGCGCTCATCGCCGCCGCCTCTTCGGGTGTCAGGGATAGCCGTGCGTCGGTGAAAACAGCGTGGTCGTGCCACTGGTCCATCCATTGCGCGACTTCGCTGGCGAACTGCGACTCTGCCTGGTAGCGCTGCTCGATCACCGACCGCAAGAACATGTCCAGCGGGGCGGCGAGGTCCGGGTCGTTGATGAAGTCGGCGGCTCGCATGCGGGTCGACTTCTGGACGGACCGCCACCAGCGTTCGCGTTTGTTCCCGCGTTCGCTGTCCTCTTCGACCAAGCCGGCCTCGGCCAGCAGCCGCAGGTGCCAACTGGTGGTCCCCGAACTTTCGCTGACCCGCTTCCCCAGTCCGGTCGCTGTCGCGGGGCCGTCTGCCTGCAGTAACTCGAGCATCCGCATGCGCAACGGGTGGGCCAGGGCCCGAAGCATCCGGGCGTCGAGCGGTCGCGACGCCTGATCCCGTCGGTCCTTGGTCATGCCGCCCACCCTAGACCACAGAGCATCCTTTGCAAAGAATCCTCTGCGATCCGGTCGCTCTCGCCGTACTCGGCTGACGAGAAAGTTGCGTGGTCAGCCGGCCCGGCTGGTGCGGCGGCGTTTGGTGGTGCGCAGCCGGAACGACTCGGTGCCGGTCTCGATGATGGACGCGTCGAACGTCAAGCGATCGACGATCGCGGCACAGAGCCGCGGATCGGTGAAGGTGCGGGCCCACTCGCTGAACGCCGAGTTGCTCGCGATCGCGATGCTGGAGCGTTCTTCCCGCTCGGTGAACACCTCGAACAGCAGCTCCGCGCCGCGGCGGTCCAGCTCGAGATAGCCCAGTTCATCGAGGCAGAGCAGGTCAACACGGCCGTAGCGGGCGATGGTCTTGGACAGGTGCTTGTCGTCGGCGGCCTCGACGAGCTCGTTGACCAGGGCGGCGGCGGTGACGTAGCGGACCTTGAATCCGGCTTCCGCGGCGGCGGTGCCCAGCCCGATGAGCAGGTGGGATTTGCCGGTGCCGGAGTCGCCGATCAGGCAGACTGGCTGCCAGGCGCGGATCCACGCGCCTTTGGCGAGGGTGTGCACGAGTGCGGGTGGGACGTTCGGGTTCGCGGCGAAGTCGAAGTCCTCGATGCGTTTGGTGCGCGGGAACCCGGCCTGTTTGACCAGGCGGGCTTTGCGGCGGACCTCGCGGTCCTCGCACTCGATGAACAGCAACTCCGACAGGAAGCTCTTGTAGGTGGCCTGCTGGCGGGCCGCGGCGGCGGCCTGGTCGCCGAACCGGTCGCGGATCGTGGGCAGCCGCAGGATCCGGCAGGCCTGCTCGATCGCGACGGCGGCGGCTTCCCCGGTCATCTGGTCCCGGCCGCGGCTGGTGGTGCGGGTCATGACGCGTTCCCCTTCTTCGGAGTGTTGCTGAGCAGCTGGTCGTAGGCGGCGACCGACGGTGCGGGGCGGGAGTCCGGTGGCAGGTCGGCGTCGCGGCGGCGTTCGGGCAGGGACACGACCTTGCTGCGGCTGCGCTGCGGTTGTGGCAGCTCGGTGCTGGGTTCGCCGGCCGCGGCGGCGTGTTTGCGGGCCTCGATCGCCACCACATCGGGCGAGACCGACCCGGCCTCGAGTGTGGTGCGGATCCCGGCGATCACGTGCGCGTGGCTCATGCGCCGGTGCAGCAGCAGAACCTCGATCAGCAGCCGGGTGCCGGCCTGGTCGCCGTGCTTGGCGCGGGCGGCGGCCCAGAACGCGTCGTGGGTGGCGGTGAACCAGCCCTTCTGCCGTGCGTGGACCAGTGCGGTTGCCCCGCGCAGCGCGCCGGGCTTGCCGGCCAGGACCTCGAGATAGTGATCGAGCACGAGGTGCTGGCCACCCTTGGTGGTCAACCGGGGATGCCGGGCGACTTCCGTGGATCCGTGCAGTACCACCAGCTCTTCCGCGTCGAGCTTCGCCCGGACCGTCTGCCCGATCAGCCGGGCCGGGACTGAGTAGAGCGCCTGGCGGACGGTGATCCTGGCGTAACGATCCACTCGCGGTGTCGTGGTCAGCGCGATGTCGAACTCATCCACCGGCAACGCCGCCAGCAACGGCGCCTCGAGCGCGAAGTCCTGCCCGATCGTAGTCGCCCGCGCGTCGATGTGGCGGGCGTCCTCCGCGCGGTCCGCCGCAGCGAGCCGGTCGTTGATCCCGGCCAAACCGGAGATGTCGGCGATCTTCGGGACCGGGACGAACCAGCGGCGCCGGAACCGGCCGCCTTCGCCCTCGACACCGCCCTTCTCGTGAGCGCCTTCTTTGCCGGGCATGCAATAGAAGCTCGTGACACCGTAGGCGGATTTGAAGAGGATCCATTTCTCGGTTTCCACCCGTGACCGTCCAAAGCAGACCCGCCGGACCGCCGAGGACAGGTTGTCGTAACGGATCTCCCCGGCCGGGACGCCGCCGAGTTCGGTGAACGCGGCGACGTGACCGGCGAAGAATGCCTCCTGCCCTTGCGAAGAGTAGACGCGGTGAATTGCCTTGCCAGAGAACGACATTCGCAGCGTGAACAGGAAGCACTTGGTGCCGACACTGCCGACGTTGACCCATACCTCAGCGAAGTCGACCTCGGCATCCTGTCCCGGAAGATGTGTCTGCGGAACAAATCCGTCCATCACGCCCGCCCGGTTTCTGGCTTCCAGCACGATCTCCGGCCGTCGCTTCGCGACATACTTTGACACCGTGCGGTAGGCGATCTCGGCGTCGTGCTCGTCGACCAGCCGCTCCCAGATCCGGTGCGCGGTATGCCGCTGCTTGCGCGGCGCGTCCAGATCCGCCCGCAGCATCTCGTCCATCGCCGCGCGCAGTGGACCCGTCACCGGCGAGGACCGGGCTGGTGTCTTCCGCGGCGGCGGGACAGCCGCGCCGAGCGCCTGACGCACCGTCCGGCGATGCACCCCGTGCCGTTCAGCCAACGCCCGAACAGACAGGCCTTCCACCCGGGCATCTCGCCGGATCAGCGCGAACAACTCCACCCTGGACACCATCCCGGCTCCCACGCGGACGGCCCCTCACCGGCACTGTCCACCCAGGACCCTCACCTCGAACCGCCGACTCGCACACCACGAGCAGGAATTCGCCCGATCGGTGGGGCCCGCTAGCGGTGCCGAACCGGGGCCAAATCACGATGCCACGGCCAGCGGGGGTTGGTGCGCCGGAAGTCCTTCTCGCCCAGCGTGGAGCGGTCCAGGATGCCGGTCAGGCCCCGTTACCTTTTTCGTAGTTCCTGTTCAAGGAGCTGTGGTCACCAGGTCCGGCATGACTAACGCCCCCAGTCGAAGGCATGATCCGGGGGGTGGTGTCACCGGGTCTGGTGGCATCGACCGACCGCTGATAGGGACACGGCCACCGACTGGTAGGTCTCGTCGTAACGTGGGTGCCGGCACTCGATGCCTGATCGGTGACCACATCCGACGAGCGAATGGCATGGTGGATGAGCAGCAGTTTCGGGGTGTTCCTCGGCCTGGACGTCGGCAAGGATGCCCATCACGCGGTCGGCCTGGACCCGGACGGGACGCGGCTGCATGACGGGCCGTTGCCCAACAGCGAACCGAAGCTGCGGGCACTGTTCGACAAGCTCGCCCGGCACGGAACGCTGCTGGTCGTGGTCGACCAGCCCGCCACGATCGGGGCGCTGCCGGTCGCGGTCGCCCGCGCGGCCGGACACCAGGTGGCCTACCTGCCCGGCCTGGCCATGCGCCGCATCGCCGACCTCTACCCCGGCCGCGCCAAGACCGACGCCCGCGACGCGTTCGTCATCGCCGACGCCGCCCGCACGCTGCCCCACACCCTGCGGCCGGTCGATGTCGGCGACGAGGCGCTGGCCGAGCTGGACGTGCTGGCCGGGTTCGACGACGACCTGGCCGGCGAGGCCACCCGCCTCAGCAACCGCATCCGTGGACTGCTGACCGGCATCCACCCCGCTCTCGAGCGGGCGATCGGCCCGAAGATCGCCCATCCCGCTGTTCTGGAGATCCTCTCCCGCTGCGGCGGACCGGCCGGCATCGCCAAAGCCGGCCGCCGCAAACTGACCGCGATCGCCAAGGTCCACGCGCCACGCATGGGTGAGCGACTGGTCGAGGCGATCATGACCGCGCTCGCCGAGCAGACCGTCACCGTCCCCGGCACCGCCGCCGCGGACACCGTCTTGCCGCAGCTGGCCGACAGCCTGAAAACCGTTCTGCAGCAACGCAAAACCATCGCTGAGCAGGTCGAGGGGATACTTGATGCGCACCCTCTTGCCGGGGTCCTGACCTCGATGCCCGGCATCGGAGTCAGGACCGCCGCCCGGATCCTGCTCGAAGTCGGCGACGCCTCCAACTTCAAATCCTCCGCGCACCTGGCCGCCTACGCCGGCATCGCCCCGGTCACCCGCAGCGAACACCCCGCCCGCACCGGCAACCGCCAGCTCAAACGCGCGTTCTTCCTCGCCGCCTTCGCCTCACTGTCCGACCCCACCAGCAGGACCTACTACGACCGCAAGAGGGCCGAGGGCAAGAAACACAACGCCGCCCTCATCTGCCTCGCCCGCCGCCGCTGCGACGTCCTCTACGCCATGCTCCGCAACGGCACCCACTACCGCCATCCCGAGGCACCCCTCGCCGCCACGGCTTGACAACCACATAGGGACACCCCCCGGCCGACGCGGCAACTTCCGCGGCCCCCTCCTCCTCACCTTCTGCTGCGCGAAGACGAGTGCGGCCGCCGGCCCTTACCACCGGCGAGCCGATGGTGGCCTTCCGTCATCAGCGACGTTGTGGCGAGATCCGGCACGAGTCTCCCCATCTCGAGTCAACACGCACCAGGCCGAGCCAGCCGAACACACTCAGCACTATTGCCCACATAGATGCACCCTTGATGGTGATTTACAAACGTCAGCACAGACCGCCGATCGCCAACACTTAATTGTCAAGGTCCATTTGACCCTACTATTTCACGCAAGGGAAGCTCAAAGTCTAAAGTTGATAGATGAATTTCACTGTTCTTTAGAGATAAATTTGATATCGATAATATCACCCCTGGAGCTTGGTCGCGGACGAGACGATCTCCCCAAGCGACCTCGACGAGGTGTTCGATGGGCAGGCGGCTGAACCGAGCAACGGTGCTGACAATGTCGATCTTCGCGCTGAGCGGGATCGCAGCACCCGTCACTGGGCGGATTCTGTCGAATCTGCGGGTGGACCCGTTGCATCAAAATCCCGGCGGTCAGGTAACCGTGATCGGAACCGACTTCGGCTGTAAGAACGACGACCGCGTGGTCACCGTACGACTGAGGGGAAAGGTAGTCGACACCAACCCCGCGGTCCCGAAGGCTGACAAGCAAAACGAAGTAAACTTCACCCTGAACGTCCCGAAAGACGCCAGCGCCGGTGATCAAGAACTCACCGTCGACTGCCCGGGCGGCAATGGCGCAACTACTCTGCACATCGTCTGGACAATCAGCTTCACGGCAGACCCGAACTCGGGCCGCCCAGGGGGCGACACAGACCTCGTGGGCAAGCGGTTCGACTGTGACACAAAACCGGACTCCGCCACCGGCCTGCTAGACATCTCGTGGGACGGTGACGTGATCGCCAGCGGCACCGCAAAGGACGGTGCATTTGCGACCACCATCACCGCCCCGGCGGACGCGGTTGAGGGCCCGCACGAGATCACCGCACGCTGTGTATCAACCGGGGAATCCGCGAGTGTCCGCTTCACCGTCGTTCCTGCCCCGCCCTCGCCATCCACAACGACTGCTACGCGATCGCCGTCGCCGTCCGACACGACTATCGCGCCAAGCAGCGAGCCGACGGCCACCCCACCATCACCGACGAACGCGCCGACCGTCCGCACGCCGGCCCGGATGGACCCGCAACGTGCCCACCTCACGGCATCGCTCGCCGCACCGAACGACTTCGCCCCGGGTCTGCTCCTGTACGTCATTCTCCTCGTCGTCGCCGGGGCCTTCGCATTGATGCTCTGCTTACCGTTGCTCGCCTTCCCTGCCGAAATCTTCAACAAGGCCCTTGAAGAGCGACACGAGCGGCACAATCCACCGCGCTGGCCTCCGTCTGTGCAGATCACCATATTCGGGGCGCTCTCAGCAACGTTGCTGGTGCTCGTCGAACCGGACGTCGCTTTCGACCGGAAGACGCTAGCCCTGGGCGTCGGGTTGATGATCGCGGTACTCATAACGACCTTAAGCTACTGCGTCCCCGGAGAACTACTTCTTCATCAAGTCTCCCGGCGCCGAAGCGTGTTGCGCACGCTTCCAGTGGCGCTCGCGATCGGCTGCGTGTGTGCGATCGTCTCCCGGGTACTGGATTTCCAGCCCGGATACGTCTACGGCCTGGTCGCCGGGTACGCACCTGTCGCGCGCAACTTGGGCGCCAACGCCGACGACCTGCGGCGCTACGAAGGTCACGCCGTCCTGGCAGGCGTGATCGCCACATTGGGCGCCAGCGTGCTGGCGTGGTCGGCTTGGACCACGATCACGGTGACACCCACATCGAGCTTCGGGACACAGGTGCTGGACTCGACGTTAGGCGCAATCGCGCTCATGGGCGTCGAAACCGTTCTTTTCGGGTTGATGCCGGTCAAGCTGCTCGACGGACTGAAGCTGCTGGCCTGGCGCCGTCGCGCCTGGGCGGCCGTCTACATCCCCACGACCGTCGCCTACCTAGTTCTGCTGATGCATGATCAGAAGCCGGCAACTCCTGCAGCCCTGATCCGCGCGATGACCCTGTTCATTGCCTTCGGCCTGGGTTCAATGGCGTTCTGGAGCTACGTCGTGTTTCGCCAACGTCATCGACGCGGTCCAGCCAAGTCAGACCGAGCCCGTCTGCGTCGTCGCGAGTGGTGAGTAAGACCAGTGCGTGATCCCGCGACACTGCATCTACGCGGCTTTGATCAGTGGCCGAAACGAAGCACCGTGGTGGGGAACCTGAGGCAGTAGCTCCGCAACATCGACGGCGAGCGCGCAATGGCCGATCACTTGACTTTGACTAGCTCGATCGTGTCGCGCCGGAACTTCTCGAAATACTTCGACGAACGTGACACCAGGACGCCCTCCCTCCAGACCGCCGTCTGGAATCAAGGTGCCCGCCCCCAAAGGGCAACCCCACACCGGAGATCCAGCCGACGCTCGTTCACTCCCGCAGTTGCTCGTTCAGTCGGTTCAGCAGTTCGCGTTCCGACAACGCGAGGACCGAAAGCGCCGGCGCGCTTCCGTCATCGGTCGCCTGGCACAGGAACCTGCGGACTCCGTCTCGGCCCGTCCACGTCCAGACGGGGATCGTGACCAAAATCGCCCCGTCGACCGCAAGCAGGGCGCCGAGGACGGTCCAGTCGTCGGCGGGGTGGTAGCGCTCGCCGCCGAACTCGTACCGGTCGAGGAACAAGCGCTGGAAGACGTCTCGCGACATCACGCCCTGCGTGACGATCTCGGCTGGCTCCCGAGCGAACGAGATGACGGCATAAACGGTCATGGATTCGTCCTGACCGTGGTCGCCTGGGCGACGGTGCCGCTCGGAGTGCAGTTCCACTCCGAGGTCAACGTGTGCGCCGCGCCCCCCAGGGTGCCTGCGAAGGCTGCCGGTTCCGACCTCGTGTAGGGCAGGGCCCAGGCGGGAGCCGCGTTCCGCACCGTCATACCGGGTGGCGGGGCGAACCCCACAATGCCCTTGACCTCACCGGTGACGGTCTTCCTTCCCTTCGTGCCCGGCCCGTAGTCGGACCCCGAGAAGGTGTCACCCGAGTGACGGGCGCCGCCCACGGCCGGCCCGACCCACACGTTCTGCCCGGCGGTGAACTCCCATGCCTCCCAGAACGGATACCCCGCCGGGTCGTCGAACGCCACCGGCGCCACCGGATTGCCGTTGCTGTCACTCGCCTCGAACGTCTTGGTGACCTTCTGGACGATCCAGCCGGACGATCCCGCCTCGCCGGCCGGTATCCCCCACTGGACTTTGTAGGCGTAGCCACCGCAGTCACTTATCTTGGCTCCGGGCGTCACCACCGTGATGGTGGGGTGGAACGACGAACTCCTGGCTATGCCGGGCTGCAGCGGCCCGACGAAGTCGTGCGGCACCGCCCGGGTGTCACCGGGCTGGAGCGGGCCGATGAAATCGGCCCGGAGCTCGGCCTCGCACAGCCGGCCGTTCCCGTCCGTGTCCACCACGGGTTCGGTGACGGCTTCCCCCGCCATCAGCCGGGAAACCGCTTCGTTTCCCACCACTCGCCGCAGGTCGCGAGCCAGAGGCGCGACGACGCGGCGGCTGCCAGGCGCCGTCGACGGGGTCCGTTGAGCCTTGCTCGGCTGCGGTGCCAGAGTGTGCATGGAAGGCTCCTCGCCTGAGACGGTGGGTCCAGTGTTCGCCGGGTCCGGCGGCTCGTCCACCGGACCCGGCTTTCGTGCGCTCGGTTCAGTCGTCGTGATCCCGGTCGTCGTCCTTGCCGACCTTGCGCGCGCCGACGCCGCGGATGCTGACGCCTGGGGTCTCCAGCGGCTTCAAGTCCGGGCCCCGGGTCCGCCCGCTGGTGTCGGTGATCCGGATCGCCGACGCCGACTTCAGGTGCGCCGCGCGCAGGCTGAACGACTGGGTGACGCCGATCGACGTCCCCAGTAGCACCCAGCCCTTGTGCTCGCGCGTCTGCGCCTCCACGCGGTACGAGCGCAGATCGGCGTCGGGGGTGACGAACACCGTGATGTCGACGGGACCGCCACAGTCATGGACGACCTGCTTGTGGAACGCGACGGTCAGCTGGCCGGCCGCGCCGAGCGACACGAACGTGCCCTCCGGCTTGCCGACGACCGTGCCGAGCGCGGCGCGCGGATCCGTGTGCCGGTTGGCGTCCTTGATCTGGCCCGGGTCGAACTTGACCACCTGGTCCACGTAACGCAGGTTGCCGAGGTCGGGAATCGGGGCAGGCGTGATCACCGCGGTGCCGCCGGACTGGAACCCGATGGACGGCGGCTTCTTCGGGTCGAACGTGACCGTCGTGCCGTAGCTGCCGTCGAGGTTGCTGGTCAGGGGGCCGAGCCGGGCTCCGGGCGCGAGCAGGCCGAACCCGCCCGGGGTCACCGGATCGATCTGCACCACGTTGCCGAACCGGTCACGCGGGATGATGGTTACGTCGAGCAGACCGGGCTGGAGCTGGCGGATGTCGAGGCTGGTGTGGTCCGGATCCGGACGCACCAGGACGGTGGTCTCCAGCTTCGCCTCCCGGCGGAACGCGACCCCGTCGGCGTCGATTCCGGTCGCCGTCACGTAGAACGTGTAGTGCTCCGGAACGGACGTGTCGGTGATGGTCGCGGTGTACACCCCGGTGCCGTCCTGCGCGGTCATCGGGATGGTGACCTGGCGCGTGCCGATGTCGAACACGAAACCCGCCAGGCGCGCGGCCAGCTGCCGCACCAGGAGCGGGCTGGCGTCGCGGTCGGCGAGCTGCTCCTGCGCACGGGCGAGCGCCTCGGCCGGGATGTCCAGCGCGGCCAGGAAGTTGGCCACCGAACCCTCGGGCAGCGTGGTCGACAGCGACACCGCCGCGCCGGTGACGGGCAGGCCGTCCGCCGTCAGGGCGGCGGACAGGGTGACCGGGTCGCCGGCGAAATAGGTCGGCCGGTCCTGGCTCAGCGCCAGCCGCAGGCCCGAGTCGACCATCACGTCGTAGACGTAGTGTTCGATGTCCACCGACCCGCCCTCGGCCTCGGCCTCGGCGCCGATGATGATCTGCGGCGGGCTGGTGACGCGGAAGGTCCAGGTGCCGAAGCGGTCGCGCGAGCGGCCGCCGTCCGAGCCGCCCTCGAGGTCCCCACCACCCCGCGGTCTCAGGAAATCCGGGTCGATCAGGTAGGCCTGCGAGCGGTCGCCGCCGCGGAACGTGACGTCGGCGAACCGGCCGTAGCCCGCGTTCTCCGGGGTGATGACCTCGCAGCTCGGGGTGATCAGCTCCAGACGCAGCCGGGTGGTGTCCGGGGTGTTCCAGCTCAGGACGAAAGCCGCTTTGGTGTCGAAGCGGGTGAGCACGACGTCGTGCAGCGCCTCGCCGTCGCCGATCACGAAGTCCGCGGCCGGGTCCAGCGGTGACGTGGCCGCCGTGAGCCCGGCCTTGATGGCGTCGCGCAGCGCCGTCGCCAGCTGCGTCGCGGTCGTCTTCTCATCGTCCACGTTGCGGACCTGTCCGCCGGCCAGCGAGCCGCTCGAAAGCTGTTTCATCAGAACGTGGTTGACGTCGCTGTGCCCGTCGATGCCGTAGGCCACCGCGAACAGCTCGACCTGGCGCTCGGCCAGCGAGGTCCCGGCCGCGGCGGTGCCGACGGGCGGCGCGAGGAACTCCAGCGGGTTGTGGGTGCCGGAGTTGTGCGCGCCGTCGCTCATCAGCAGCAACCAGCGCCGGTTGAACGCGTTCGGCCCGAAGTAGGTCGTGGCCGGTGCGAGGACGCGGTCGAGGCCGTCACCCATGGGCGTGCTGTTTGTTGGCACGATCAGGCTGACCGCGTTCTGCGCCGCAGCCATGCCCGCGACGGTCGGGATCTCGGTCATCGGCACGATGTCGAACGTCGACGGGTTGAGCGGGTCGCCCGCGGGGAAGCGGGCGATGCCGAACCGGCCGCGGTTGTTGCCGAAGTGGGCGAGGAGATCGAGGAACTGGTTGGCCGCCGACACGAGCTCGCCCCAGCGCGCGTGCGGATCGCCGACCCCGAGCGGGGTGCCGAGCGGGTCCCAGCCCATGCTGCCCGAGTCGTCGAGCAGCAGCACGACTTCCAGCTGCTGGGTTGTCGCGGTGACCGAGACGTGCTGGTTGTGGCCCGCGCTGGTGCCGGCGGTGGTGTCTGCCGGTGACGCGACGAGGTCGACGGCGCCGGTGGTCAGGCCGCCGGCAGGCGGGGCGGCCGGCGCGACGAACCGGAAGGCGAGGTTCTGCGTCTGGCCCGGCGCGACCGCCAGCGGCAGTGGCGTGTTCACCGAAAACCCGCCGGGCAGCGCGGGGTTCACGGACGTGACGGTGAGGGTGCCGGTGCCCTTGTTCGACACCTGGACGCTCTGGTCGATCGTCTCGTTCACCAGCGACGCGTACGGCAGGGCGGCCGGTGCGGTCACGATCCACGGCTGTGCGGTCTCGGCGATCGTCTCCGCCACCACCCAGGTGAAGTCCCTGGCGACGACGTCGTTGTTGAGGATCCCGATCTGCCAGGTCTCGGTGGTGTCCTGGTCGAACCCCATCCGGAGCTGGAACACGCCCGTGGCCTCGCCGGTGGTGACCAGCTGGATGTCGCCGACATAGCTGGTGGTACCGGGGGTCCGGTACACCGCGGTGGTGAAGTTCGTGGCGGGCACGGGGTCGCCGGTGCCCGCCTTGACGAACAGCGCCGGCGCCGTCGCCCCGCCGGACATCGCCACCCGGATGAACATCATCTTGCTGTAGAAGACCCCCGCCGGGGGTGGCCCGGTGAGCTGGGTGATCGCGGCGAACGTGGTGGCACCGGGTGCCACCGTGAGTGCCGCGGTCTGCGGGTCGGGGTACACGTGGAAGGTCATGGAAGGCTCTCCTCCTAGCCGGTGACGGTGAACGTGTCGGAACTGGTGACGGTGCCGCCGGCGGTGGTCACCGAGATCTTGATCTGTTTCGGTGTCCCGGGCGGGGTCAGCCCCGCGGGCACCTGCGCCGCGATCTGCGTCGCGGAGGGCGTGCCGACGATGGTCGCGGTCGACGTGTCGAACTTGACCGTGACCGGTGGGAAGTTGAAGTTCTGCCCGTTGAGCGTGATGGTCTGGCCGCCCACCCCGCTCTTGGGCGTGAACTGCGGCGACGGCGGGGTGACGAACACCGGGGCCGGGATGGCGAGCTCGGCGCGGAACAGGTCGTCGGACAGGATGCTGCCCGCGCTCGTGGTCACCGTGACCCGGACGTCGGAGCTGGTCCCGCCTCCGGTCACCAGCCCGGCCGGCACCTGCACCACGATCTGGGTGGCCGTGGGAGTGCCCACCACCGTCGCGTTCACCGAGGCGAACTGCACCTGCGGTGTGCCGACGTTGAAGTTGAACCCGGTGAGCGTGACCTGCGTGCCCGGCGTCCCGTTGCCGGGGCTGAACTGCCCGCCGGGTTCGGCGAACGCGGGCGCGGGCTGGACGGTGAAGATGTCGTCGCTGACCACCGCGCCCCCGGCGTTGGCCACCGTCACCTTCACCTGCGCCGGCGTGCCCGCCGGGGTGAGCCCGCCCGGCACGCGGGCCGCGATCTGGCCCGGCGACGGGGTTCCGACGATCTTCGCCGCCACGTCACCGAAGCGCACGGTCGGCGCGCCGACGTCGAAGTTGACGCCGTTGAGCGTGATCGCCTGGTTGATCACGCCGCTCTTGGGGACGAACTGCGGCGACGGCGAGACGGCGAAAGCAGGCAGCAGAAGGGTTTTCTCCACCAGGCTGAGCCGGCGTTCCATATCGGACACGGTGAGCCGGCGCTGTCGCAGATCGGAGATCGTGGCCGCGACGATGCCGTCCTGGTTCCGGCGCCGGGTCAGCTGGGCCAGCGGATAGAAGACGTGTCCGGCGGCCGCCGCCGGCACCGCGACGCCCTCGGCGACCCGGACCACGAACCCCGGTTTCAGCCGCACCGAGGTCTGCACCCCGACGTCCAGGCTGTTGGTCAGGTCGGTGTCGACCGTGCCGTCGATTTCGGTCAGCGACACGTCCAGGTAGACGGTGTCGATGCGCGGATCGGGCTGAGCCGCGCTCGGCGTGGTGAGCGCGGGCACCCCCGGCTGGCTCTTGTACGTGATCGCCGCCGGGATGGTCACCTCGATGCCACCGACCAGGCAGGTGCCGGGGCCGGTGTCCGCGGCGGCGATCCGGAAGTCCTGGCTGTTCGACGCGGGTGGCAGCGCCTGCACGGCGAACCCGTCGGCGGCGGCGGGCGCGCCGTTGCCGATGTACCGCGCGACGACCGAGCGCACGGTCGCCGCCACGAGGTCGTGCAGCAGGTTCAGGTCGCGGTCCAGGACCGGTTTGCCCTGCTCGATGTGGATCCCCACATACCCCTTCTGCTGGTTCGCCAGCAGAAGGTCCAGCGGGGTCTGCGAAAAGTCGCCCACGACTGCCTCCCTTCAGGACGTGATGAACACCGCGCGCGCGGTCACCGGGATGAACCCCGCCAGTTCGCCGGCGAGCCGCGACAGAGCCGCCTTGATTTCGGCCGGGTCGGCGGTGTCCGGCGTCAGGTAGAGCCCAACGGTGTCGCGGGCGACGCGGTCGTCGTTGGTCCGTGTGCCGCCGTGGCCCGCGTCGTAGGTGTAGGTCTGGAAGTCCTCGTACTTGCCGCGCAGCGCCGTTTTCGCCGTGTTGCCGGTGTCGAAGGTGGTCGTGCCGGCGTATCGGTCGTCGAGGATCCGGGTGGCGCCGAAGGTGTCGCTCGGATACGTCAAGCTCTGGTTCGTCCGGAAGACCAGCAGCGTTCCCGCGCCCGTGTCGACGGGCAGCGGAGCGCGCCGCGCGAAAGGCCCCGGCACGACCTGTTGGGCGGTGCCCCAGGTGAGCGGTCCGATCGCGAGCGGCGTGCGGACGACGGTCCAGCCGCCGTTCTGCGTGGAGCTGGTGAACACCTCCAGGTTGCCGTCGCCGCCTACCAGCGCCGCGGGTTGCCGGTCGTGGTGGGCACCGGCTTTCGGCAACGGCCGGATCGGCGACCAGTCCGAGGCGGCCGGATCCAGGCCCGCCTTGATCCGGTACACGACGTTCCACCGGGTCTGCCCGGGTGGCCCGCCCGGGTCCTGGCGCGCCCAGAACAGCCACAGCCGCTGGGTCGTGCTGGTCGGGTGGAACAGCACGAACAGGTCGTCCTCGACGCGCGGAGGCGCGCCGGCGTCGAGCGGCAGCGTCCCTGGAGTGGTGAGCTGCCAGTTCGTGCCGTCGTTGCGGTTGTAGCGCAGCTGACCCGCTTCGAGCCAGAACAGCCAGACTCCGCCGGTGTTGTCGGCCACCGCGGAGGGCATCCGCCGCTCGGTCGCGACGTCGCCGAAGACGGCGGGCGCCGAGAACGTCGCGCCGGTCCGGATGGTGAACCAGATCCGCCAGATCTTCTGGGCGGGGTCGTAGCTCTGCCAGAACAGCCAGAGCTTGGTGCCGGCGAGGGCGGCGCTGGGGTGCTTGTCGATGCCGGGCCGGTCCACCACCGGCCGGCTGGGCTGCCACGTCCCTGCGGCGAAGCGCTTCGACCAGATGTCCCAGCCCTGGCGGCGACGGGTGTGGAAGAAGAACGACGCCGAGCCGTCGGCCTCGCGGACCACCGCCGGACGGCCGTCGTAGGCGAAGTTCACCGAGGCGAGCGCCGGTTCGGAGAACGTCCCCGCGGTGCGGATCGAGGAGAAGAGGTTCAGCCGTTCCGGCTGGTTAGTCCGCGCCACGTTGTGCACGAACTCCTTGGTGCGGTTGGCCCAGCCGGTGATCCGCGCGACCGTGGCGTCGAGGTTGGGGACCCCGCCGACGGTCTGGTAGATCGGCGGGGCGGAGCGGATCTCGTTGCGCTGCGCGCCGATCGCCAGCCCGAAGTTGGTCCGCCAGCCGATCCAGCCGGCGAGCAGCGGCAGCAGCCGCCCGTCGACGCGGTCGAGGTCGGTGGCGGCGAGCGCGGCGCGGGTGAGGCTGTAGAGTCGGTCCAGCTCGCCACCGGGCAGGTCGAGGAACCGCCGCAGCTGCCCCTTGTCCCGGTCGGCCGCGGAAACGGCCGCCGGCGCGGGCGTGCGCTCGGCGTCGTAGCGCCGGTAGACGGCCGGAAGCATGGCGTAGAGCTGGCCGGCGAAGTCGTAGGGCGCGATCGCCATCGCACTGGCCTGGTTGTGCGGGTCCGGGCTGAACACCGGCGTCGTGCCGGTGAAGGGAAAAAGCGTGTAGTAGTAGACGGTTTCGCCCTGCAGCCCGGTGTCGGACACGCTGGTGACGCCCAGCGCGTGCGCGATGATCACGCCGTCGTCCTGGTTCGCCGGATGGGTGCCCGTGCGGCGTACAACGCGGATCCCCTGTGTCGCGGCCGGATTGCTCCAGGACAGGTCGATCCGGTTGCCGTCGCGGTGGGCGGTGGCGGTGATGTTCTCCAGCCGCATCGTCACACCCCCGCCTGGTTGAGCACGACGACGCGCATGCCCGCCGCGTAGTCCGGATCGGCGGGGATGACCGGCACCTCGTTCTGCCCGAGCGCGATCTTGCCGAGCGGGTCGACCGCCGGGACCGGGCGGTCCTCGCGCCGGAATTCGGTGATGTTGACGAACACGACGCCGGGGACCTCCTGGCTCTGCTCGTAGAACTTGCTCAGGTAGACGGTCTGGTTGAAGTCGACCCGGTCGAACGCGAGCAGGCCGGCTGCGGCGGCCCGGACGGCCGCGACGACGTCGGTGGCCACGTAGAAGCTCTGGATGGCGATCTCGGCGGTCACCCTGATCGGCACATAGTCCACATCGGACACTTCGACGAGCTGGCTGAGCATCCGCTTGTCCTCGAGGTAGCCCTTCAGCCCCGCCTCGAGCACGTCGCTGACCTTGCCCCCGCCCGAGGGCGCCACGAACAGCGTCACCTCGTTCCAGCCGGTGGCGACCGCGCGCACCTTGCCGACGCCCTTGAAACTCAGCGCGAGCGCCTCGTAGTCCTCGGCGGTGACCGCGCGCCGCAGCGAGCGGAACACGGCCGGCGCGTGCTGCACGGCGTGCTCGATGGTCTCCCGTTCGGCACCACCGGTGGCCGGGGCGGGGTTGCTGACGGCCCCGCCCAGCAAAGCCAGCTGCGCGGCGTTGACGATGGTCGTGATCGCGTTGGCGGGCACATTGCCCGCCAGCCCGCCGCCCACGCGGTAGGTGGCGCGGATGAACGTCCCCTGCGGCGGTATCGCGCCGAAGACGCCGTCGCCGAAGATCACCGACGCGCGGTTGCCGTCGTCGATCCGGATCATGTAGTCCTGCTGGCCCGCTTCGCTGAACGCCAGGGTTTCGCGCAGGGTCCACGCGGTGATCGAGGCACCGAGCTGGCTCACGACGGTGACGTCCTGGCCTGCCTGCTGCGCCGGGCCGGGCGGGCGCAGGATCAGACCGGGGTGCGCCAGCGGGAAACTCTGGTCCCGGCTGCCGTCGGACGTGCCGAGCAGCTCGCCGGAGACCAGCTGTCCCTCCTCGACCGGGATGGCCCCGAACACCTTGCGGCCGGTCGCGGGATCGGGCGTCACCGTGCCGAAATCGATGGTCAGCGGCGCCTCGCGGGTGTACTCGAACACGATGCTCGGCCGGTTCTTCTGGCTCCTGGTCGCGAACGCGTCACCCTTGGCGATCGTGACCGCGGAGGTGACGCTGCCCGGGACGGTCAGGCTCAGCGTCGCCGCCGCCGGCGCCGCGGTGCCCAGCTCGTACCCGATGAGCCGCAGGTGCTCGATCACGCTGCGCCGGGTGCGCGCGGTACCCAGGAAACTCTCGTTCGCGACCCGGTCCTGGTAGTAGCTCAGGATGTCGCCGATGTGCGCGAACAGTTCCAGCAGGACGTTGCCGAAGTCCGCCTCGTTGGCGAAGTCCTGCCATTCGGGGAGCTTGGCGGGGATCAGCTCGCGCATGGCCCGGAGCAGGCTTTCGTAGTCACGGGCCTGGTAGTCGATGACCGGCCGCCCGTCCACCTGTCTGATCTCAGCCATCACGCTGTCCCGTCTCGCGCTGGTTCATCGGAAGTGCACCCGCACGGCCTGGCGGACGAGGTCGCGGCGCCGCACGTACGCCACCTCGACGGTCACCGTTTCGTCGTGGGCCTGCACGTCGACCGCGCCGACCACGAGCTGGTCGCCGAGCCACCGGGTCAATGCCTGGCCCACGCTGAATTCCACGGCGGCGGAGAGGATCGTGTTGGCCGGGTCGAAGACGAGGTTGAACAGCCCGCAGCCGAACTCCGGCTGGTTCACCCGCTCCCCCGGCGCGGTGAACAGCACCTGGATGATCTTGCCGCGCAGGTCGGCGTCCTCGTCCGGGTCCGGCGTGATCCCGCCGGCCGCGGTGACCGCGAACGGAAACCCGAATCCGATCGCCCCGCTCATCGCACCCGTCCCGTGCCGTTGTTGTCCTGGGCGAGCGAGACCGCGACGGCGGGGGTGATCGAGACGCTGTGCACGTGCGCGTTCGGCGCGGCACTGCCGGTGCTGCCCACGACCGGGACGTTCACCGTTCCCGCCACGGTCACCCCGGTGATCTCCAGGTTCGCCACGACGTGGTCGATCACGCCCTTGGCGACGGCGAAGGCGAGACGTCGCCAGCCGACGCGGGCGGCATCCAGGGCCGCCTGTGCGGCGGGTTTCGCCTCGGCGCTCGCGCTGTCGACGGCGGCCTGCAGCGGCGGGGACAGCAAGGTGTCCATCTGCGTGAAAATCGTGTTGCTCATCCCGGCGTCCGCCGACTGCGAACCGATCGTCAGCGCCATCACTCCACCTTGTGTTTCGTCGAGAGGGGAACGGTGAGGGTCATCGGCGCCGCGGGCGGTGACGTCGGCGCGCCGAGGTTGCCGACGTGCGTGTGCGTGGCCAGCGAAGTGAGGAAGGTCTGGACGTTGGTCGCGAACTGGGTGCCGAGCACGAACGGCTCGGTCGCGCCGCTGCCGCCGACCTGGACGCCGCTGCCGCCGACGGCGACCTCGGTGCCCGTACTCTTCACCACGACCCCCGAGGACGACATGGTGATCGAATTCCCGCTGTTCTTCCCGTCCGTCACCGTGATTCCGGAGTCGTCCAGCACGATCTGGTGCCCGTGGGTGTCGGTGACGGTGATCCCGGTCTTGTCCATCGTGATCACGTTGCCGTTCGCGGCCTCGACGAGCGTGACCAGTTCCTCGGTGTCCTTATCCTCGAACTGGAGGGTGTGCCCCTTGAGCGTCTTGAGGATCTTGCGCGTCGGCGGGTCCTGGACGTCACCCTGCTCGGTCCCGTCGCCGTCCTGCGGCTTGGGCAGCTGGCTCTCGTCGCCCGGACGGCTCCAGTAGGCGCCGACCCAGATCGGGAACTCCGGATCGCCTTCTTCGAACTCGGCCCAGACTCCCGCGTCGCGCTCCGGCACGAACAGGAAGCCCTGGTCCGCGGCGCCGCCGTAGGGTGCGCACGGGGTGGCCCAGCCGGTCACCACGTCCGGCCCCAGCACGCTGGGGATCTTCAGCTTGAGCCTGCCCAGGCGCGAGGGATCCTGGTTGTCCACCACGATCGCGCGGTACTTGCCGTAGCACCGCCGCTCGAGTTTCTCCACCAGCCCGGCCACGATCCGCTCCAGCTCCATCACAGCCCTCCCGTCAGGCTGCCGAGCAGCCCACCGCCGCCTGCGGAGAAGTCCTCGTCGCCGGTGGGCATGAGCGCGTTGCGCTTGACGCGGAAGGCCTGGAGGTACCCGGCCGTGCTGAACGTGTGCGTGACGTGCGTGACGTAGTACACGCCGCTGTGGGTCTCGCCGATCCCCTTGATGGTGACGGTCGCCCGCGGGGTCAGGATGCTGCCGTACTGGTTGGCCGCCACTTCGCCCTCGCCGGTGACGAACCACTCGCCGCGATCGCGCAGACCCTGGCAGAGCGAGGTCATTTCCGCACTGCCGGTAGTCGCCGTCTGTCCGATGTGGACAAGCCCGGGATCCGTCCCCGGCGGCAGGTAGCTGTCGGCGGGCTTGGCGCCCAGCGCTGTCTCGCCTGCCGATTCCGCGTTGACGTCCAGCACTTCGCCGGTCACGTGGTCCACACCGGACATCGCGACGTCGGCGGGCGCCAGCGCGTCGACCTCCAGGGTGAACCAGTTGACGTTGGTCTCCGCGCCGAACTGCACCGCCAGCACGGGCTGCGGGGTGTCGTCCAGGCCCGGCGGGCGGAAGTAGCCGGTGTCCCCGTCGACGAAGACCTCGTACCCGTTGCGCAGGGCGAGCCGCCGCAGCAGCTGGATGTCGGTCTCCCGCTGGATGATCGTGGACACCTCCTCGTTGTGCACGACGGCGGTGTCGCTCACCTGCGGCGTCAGCCCGTAGGCCCGGAACGCCTCGGTCGCAATGTCGCTGTCCTTCTTGTTCGGCCAGTCCTTGAGCTTGTCGACGCGATCCATCAGCACCGAGGCGTCCATCCCCCAGACCTCCAGCACGCTCTGCTCCAGGCCGACGGCGAACTGCGGCCGCAGGTGGGTGATGAACCCGGTCAGCAGCGGCCGGGTCTCGTCCGCGAGGCCCGCGGTCACGACCACCCGCTGCCAGGGCACGAACCGCTCGTCGTCGAGGTAGGTCCAGGAACCGTCGGGGTTCAGCCGCAGGGCGACGGTCATCCGGAACATGCCGGCCAGGTCGTCGTCCAGCTCGATCTCCAGCCGGACCAGGTCGGGGTAGACGTCCGCGGCCTCGGCCCCGCCGATCTCGATGCGCAGGTTGTCGTGCTGCATGGCCTACCCGCTCACCGCGGGCGGGATGACGATCCCGCTGCCGAGCCGGCCGCGTTCGACGGGCGCGCCGAGGACGAACCCGGCCGCCGTGATGACCGCCGACAGCGCGGAAACCCCGACGGTGAGCCGGTTGTAGGTGACCACCACCGCCCGGTCGAACCGCTTCACGACCACGGTCACCGGGTGACCGCCGACGCTCTGCTGCTGCCGGACGAGCTCGAAGTCCTCCTCGGCCGACGCCTGCTCGACCCCCACCGTCGTCGACAGCGCGCGCAACGCGGCCCCCCACGGCGGGTCCCCGGCCGCGACGGAGACCGGGAACCGGGTGGTGGTCACCGGTTCCTTGCCCAGCAACGCCAGCGGCGAAAGGAAGTCGGGGTTGGCGTCGCAGATGTGCCAGAACTGCAACGGTTCGCTGTAGTAGGAGTAGGCGAGCTGATCGAGGCGGTCGCCGGAGTCCACGGTGTGCTGGAACGTCCCGGTGACCTCGGGCAGCGGCCGGATGTCCTTGGCGGCCAGCACCCGGCCCTTGGCGTCCGGCACCGCGATGTCCGGAACCTGCCGGTAGCGCGAAAGCTTCGTGAAGACCACCGCGCTCACCCCGGAACCGCGACGTTGGCAATGTCGGCGACCGAGGCCAGGTTCAGCACGGACATCGCCTCGGTCATGGCCTTCGAGTACAGGTACGGCACGCTGTTGCCCTCGATCACGGTCAGGTTCACCCCGACCGTGGCCCGGATCGGGTTGAGATCGGCGCTGAACTCCGTCTCGGTGATGTTCATCGAGGTGATGTTCACCGGCAGGACTCGCTTGCGGCCGAACACGAACAGGATCAGCGGCGGGTTCGTGCTGCGCGTGAAGCTGAACCCCTTGGGCTTGCCCAGCAGCCTGTCGACCGCACGGCCCAGCAGGCTCTCCGATTTGGGGTAGACCATCAGCTCCAGCGTCGAGAGCTGCGGCGCGATGCCGAACTGCTCGGTGAGGGCGTCGCCCTCGTCGAGCTTGTCCGTGGCGTCCAGCCGGATGTCGAACCCGATGGTCTGCTCGCCGACCGTGACCAGCTGCTTCTTCTGCAGGTCGAGCAGGTTGTCGACCTCGCCGTGGAACTGGCGCAGCGTGCGCGGGAGCGCGGCGGGCGCTTGCCCGCCGCCGGGCTGCTGGCCGGGCGTGCCGGGGACGGCGAACGTCAGGCCGCGGTTGCGGGTCAGCTGCACCGGGTTGAACTGGAACACCACGAACAGCGGTGGCAGGCTCAGCCCGAACTCAACGAAAGCACCCCGCAGGATCCGCGGCTTGCTGGGAAACCCGTCACTCATGACAGCAATACCGCCTCGACCTCGGAAAGAATCACGTTGACCTCGTCGCACATCGCGGATGAACCGGCGGTCGCGTGAACTCGGACGACCTCGCCCCCGCTGGTGCGCAGCCGCCACTGCCCGGATGTACCCGGCGGGTCGATCCGCAACGGCGTGACCGGGCCGGCCGGGCCGGTCATCCGTTGCGAGGCGGCCGCCATGGCCTCGTCGGCCTCGGCGGACCGGCACGAGACGTACACCTCGTACCCGCCGGTCCCCGGTACATAGGTCGCGGCCTTACCCTTGTCGCCCGGGTTGGGCACCATGTTCCGCGAAACCAGCACCTGGTCGTCCGAGAGCAGCAGGACCCGGGCACCGGCCGCGGTCTCCTGCAGCTTCCGGTGCAGTCGTGCCATCCGGTCCGTGGCCGCCATCATTTGCACCGGATCCGGCCGGGCGAGCAGTGGCCGCCGGGATAGGTCGCCGCGATCGACTGGATTTCCCACTCGCGTTCGGCGATAGGGGTCAGCCAGGCCAGGCATTGGAAGACTTTGAGCACGTCCTCCGGCGTGGCATAGGTCGGATTCATCGACACGCCTCCCGGGTAGTACCGGCGCACGCCGCCGTAGTCGAACCGCAGCGCGGCCTCGAAGTTGTTCGGGCACCCGTTGGCATCGATGAGCCCCGCGTGCCAGGTCGGGTGCGCCGGGTGCGGGCCGGCCAGGCTCATCCCGCCCTCGAGCCACGCGCTCTCCACCGGGACGAGCGGGTTCTCGGGCCGCGCCCACACCACGACCGCCTTGGTGGTACCGGGAACGCCGACAGTCTGCAGGAGGCCCTGCACGAACCGCACGATGTCGATGCACTGCGCCCCGGTCTCGATGTTGTCGGCGAGCTCCCAGGCGTTGGCATACTGGACGTGCAGGTTGTAGGTGCCCCAGAAACGCATGATCCGGCGGACCATCTCGTGGGGGTCGATCCCGCCCAGTTGCGCGGCGACGGTACCGGTGATCTCCACCGCCTTGCGCATCCGCTTTTCGGTGACCTCGGCCGGAGCGAACGGGTTCGCGGCCGTGACGAAGATCGTGTGCGCGCTCCGGCCGATCTCGTGGGTCCAGCCGCGCCACTCCACGGCCCAGACGACCTGCCGATCGTGCAGGGCCCGGATGGTGTCGGGCAGCTTGCCGACCGAGCTCATCGTGAGCCTGCGGTTCGTGCCGCCCTCGAGTGTCCCGCTGAAGTCGAAGTTCAGTGCGGCCTCCCCGCTGCGCCCGGTCACCCGGACCGGTGCCGGCGGCGCGTTCGCGGGCAGGACGTCCAGCCCGAGCTCGACCGACAGGCCGGTGTCCCGGTTCTGGCTGATCGGGTGGCTGATCACCTGGTCCCGCACGGTGAACCACTCCGGCTCGCCGTAGGGCGTGCCCGAGCTCGTCCAGTCCGCGTTGTTGTCCTTCATGATCCCGTGATCCGAGTGGAAGGTGATGCTCCGCAGCCTGGTTCCGGGCTGCTGGGCCTCCTCGGTTTCCCGGGTCCCGCCGTGGCCCAGCGCGCGGTCGTGGAGTTCACGCAGCTCGGGCCTGCGGGCGTCCGGCAGATTGTCGAGCAGCCGGTCGTAGTCGACGGCGGCGAGCGCCACGGCCAGTTGCGTCCCGGACAGTTTCTTGAGCATCTCGAGCGATTCGACGGCGTCCCGATCGGTGATGGCCCAATCGAACAGGCCATAGGACAGCCGGTCGGTGACCGCCGTGATCGTCGCCGCCGGTGGCTCGACGGAAGCCACCTGGGCTGCCAGTGCGTCGAGCTCGGGCACCCGGGCGTCCGGCAGGTTCTCCCGCAGCCGGGTGGCGTACTTGACGGTTGCGAAGAACGCGGCCTGCTGGAACCGAGGCAACGTCTGCAGGATCGCGAGCGCCCGCTCCGCCTCGGCATCCGTGATGGCCCAGTCGAACAGGCCGTAACTCAGCAGGTCCTCGATCCGGTCCAGTTCGGGGGTGATCGCCCGCTGCAGCGCGCCGGATCCGCCGCGCTGCTGCACCACGTGGGTGAGCTCGTGAGCCATCAGCCCGTGGTCCTGATCGCTTTCCCCCTGCCGCAGGTAGATGTCGTGCCCGTGGGTGAACGCCCTGGCCCCGATCCCGGCGGCGAACCGATCGGTGTCCGGGCCGGTGTGCAGCCGCACGCCGGTGAAGTCCGTCCCGAAGCGGGGTTCCATGAACGCCCGGGTCGCTGCCGGCAGCGGGCGGCCACCGCCTCCGGGCAGTGCGCCACCCGCCGGACCGCTGTCCCCTCCGGGCAGCCGCTGGATGTCCGGGACCGGTCCGCCCGCCGCACCGGTGACGTGCTCGGCGATCCGGTCCGCCTCCTGCTCGTCCGGACCTCCCGCCTCACTGATCGTGAGCTTCGGCTGCACCGTCCGGCTCAGCGCGCAACCGCCGCAGCCACCGGCGCACCCGGCGGTCCGTTGCAGGTAGCCGTTTCCGAGGCTGCGCTGCAGGACCGGCCCGGCCTCGCCACCACACCCACTCCCGCACCGTTCCCGGTCGTCGTTGCCGACACAGCGCTGGAGCACCGGCCCGCGGGTGGACGGCGACGGCGCAGGCGGGAGCGGCGACCGCTCGGCCGGCGTCCGCACCGGTAAGTCCATTGTGGTCATGGGCCCTCCCCTGTCACGAGCTCCGGCCAGAGCTTGCCGATCTTGTCGAACTCGCGGCGGGCACCGCGCAGGATGTGCGGTGCGGTAATCGTCCCGCCGTCGGCGGCGGCGAAAAACGCCGCGTTCACCACGATGTTGCGGATGTTCGCGCCGGTGACCGGGAATTCTCCGGCCAGGTGGGCGAAATCGACGTCGGCCGACAACGGCGCGGCGGGCGGGAAAAGGGCACCCCAGATCCGCTGGCGGTCCGCCGCGTCCGGGAAGGGGAACTCCACCACGAACCGGATTCGCCGCGTGAACGCGTCGTCGATGTTCTGCCGCAGGTTCGTCGCGAGCACGACGACGCCCTCGTACTCCTCGACCTTCTGCAGCAGATAGCTCGTTTCGATGTTCGCGTACCGGTCGTGCGCGTCGGACACCTCGGTGCGCTTGCCGAACAAGGCGTCGGCCTCGTCGAAGAACAGGATCGCGTTGCTGGTGCTCATCTCCGCGAAGATCCGCGCGAGGTTCTTCTCGGTCTCGCCGACGTACTTGCTGATCACCCCGGACAGGTCGACCTTGTACAGGTCCACCCCCAGCTCGTGTGCGATCACCTCGGCCGCCATCGTCTTGCCGGTTCCCGGCGGGCCACTGAACAGCGCGGCCAGGCCGGTGGCGCCGCCGAGTTTCGCGCCGAACCCCCAGCCGTTCAGGACGCGGTGGCGGTGACGCACCTGGTCGCCGATCTCGCGCAGCAGCGCGATCCGGTCGGCGGGCAGCACGAGGTCGTCCCACCCGCGCCGGATCGTTACCTTGACCGCGTGCTCGCCGAGCAGGCGGCCGGACTGGCGACGGCAGGCCGCGGCCACGTCGGGCAGGGTCAGCGGCCGCGGCTCGGGTTCCGCCGCCCGCTCCTCGTCGGCCAGCCGGACGGCGGCCCGGATGCGGGCGGGCGGCAGCCGGTAGCGGCCCGCCAGTTCCGCCGCCCACCCGGCGGCGTCGGCGGTGTGCCCGGAAAGGCTGTGCCGCCACAGGCTCTCGCTGTGCTCGGCGCCCGGCCACGGCACGGCCACCGGGTGCAGCGGCACGCCGAGGCCGGGCTCGGGCCGATCCGGCTTGCCGGAGAGGAACACCGGGCGGGAGTGCCCGGCGACTACCCCGGCGAGGGTGGTGAGCAGCGGCCCGGCCTCGTCGGCGTGCGCGACGTACACCGCGGCGTCCTGCAGCAGTGCTTCCCGGAACGCGATCCGCAGCACCTGCGCCGCGTCCGGCCCGGTCAGGGTGCGCAGATCGACGCTGACGAGCGCGTGTCCCAGCCGGTGCGCGGTGTGGCGGGCCAGCTCGCGGGTCCCGGCGCCCGCCGGGCCGGACAGGTACCACACCCGCTCCGGATGCCGGCTGACCAGCCGGAACATCCGATCGCCTGCCTCGGGATCGACGAGTTCGGGCGGCCCGGCGGGGTGCTCGACCTCCGCGTGGCCGGCGAGCCGGGCGTCCGGCTCGTTTTCGCCCAGCAGGAACCGCATGATCCGCGGGTCGAGGGTGAGCAACCGCGCCAGCCCCGAAGAACCGGACGGGCTCTGCGGATCCTCGACGACGTCGAGAATGCCGTGGCGCAGCAACGGCGCGTTCCCGGTGAACGCGCGGCCCGCGAGCCAGCGGTCGCGCTCGTCCTCGCACAGCAGCTGCAGCACGAGATCGACACTCGGCCGGATGCGCGTGATGTCGTCCTGCAGGTACGCGTAGAGCCGGTCGTACTTGCGACGCAGCTCGGGCGCGAGGCAGACCAGGACCGCCCCAAGCTCCACTGTGGACAGATCGAACAGCCGGCCCAGCGCGACCAGCGGCAGTTCGACGTCCTCGCTGTCGTGCACCCGCCGGTCGATCTCGGCCGTGAGCAGGTCCACCGCCTCCCGGTCGGCCGGGGGTTCGGTGCCCGGGTCGACCGCCAGCAGCCAGTCGACCTCTTCCCGGGTGATGTACACCGTGCGGGCCGCCTGGCCGTGCGGCGTCACCTCGTTCTGCCGGATCGTCACTGCCAGCCGTGCGGCGATCAGCAGGTCGAGCCTTTCCAGCTCATCCGCGAGGTGGTCGAGGCCGCTTCGGTAGCCACTCATGGCGTCACCTCGAACAGGAACGTGCGCCGCGCCAGTGTCGCGACGTCCACGCGCACCTCGTAGAAACCGGGCAGCACGTCGCCGGGCAGGGTCGCGGTGAACGTGTTCCCGCCCAAGGCCTGGCTCGGCAGGATCGTCCGGTCACCGAGCAGCACCCGGCCCCGCCAGCCGCTCAGTTTCTCGCCGGTGAAGGTGAGGACGGTGCCCGCCGCGCCCGCGGCCGGCGTCATGCCGGTGATCGCAGGCGGGTCGAAGGGCGCGCGGATGTCCGGCACGCCGACCTGGCGCACCCGGGGAGCGAGCGGCCGGGTGGCCGCGGGCAGCCGGTCGAGCTGGACGGTGGACACCTGGTAGAGCACGGAAAGCCGGAACGGCTGGGAGAACGTCGTCCAGATCCGGCTCAGCTCCTCGGGGTCCAGGGTGCTGCCGGCGATCTGCAGCCGTTCCCGCGCCCCGGACAGGCCGGGATCGAGGTAGACCGGTGGCACGGACGGGTTCTCGTAGAAGACCCGCATCGCCTCGCCGAGAATCTGGTGCGTCGTCGCGTTGCCCTGCAACGGGTCGTTGGGGGCGTACGGGGTCAGCAGGTAGAACAGGTTGAGCGACAGCGGCGCCGGCACCAGCTGGTTCGGGTTCCCGGCCCGGACCGTGAAGTCCTGGTTCTTCAGGAACGGGTTCTCGTGCAGCTTGTACAGGAACAGGTTCACCCGCCGCGTGCTGCCCGGTTCGTCCGGCGCGAGGATCGTCACGTCCGGTGCGGAGGACAGCCGCATCTCGCCGACGAGCAGGTTGCGCAGGGACGCGCTGACCATCCCGATCGCGGTGGCGGCGCTCATCGCAGCACCCTGGTCACGAAGCGCCCGAGGTTCCTGCGCTCCCAGAAGGCGGCGACTCCGGCGGGCGGCACCGGTGCTGGTGCCGGTACCTGGACGACGACCTGGGGCGGCGCGGGGCGCGGCACCGGCTGCTCGACAGGCGGTGGTGGAGACGGCTCGGATGGCCGCGGCCGGGCCGCTGGCCGTAGCGGCCGCGCGACCGCGCCCGGCTCGGGGTGTGCGGCCGGTGCGGTCGTCGTCGGCCGGATCGCGCGCGTGCCCCGGCGTGGCACGGCGGCGGGCTCGACGGCGTTCGGCTCCGGCGTGGCTTGCGCGTCGCGAGGTCGTAGCGCGCCCGGCTGTCCGGCGTCCGGGACCGGCCGCGCGGGTTCTGTCGAAAGCCTTGCCTCAGAGGGACTGAACACCGGCGGGTCGACCCGTGCGATCTCCGGAGCGGGGACGGCCGCCCGGCCCGGTCGCGTCGGCTGCGCGACCGGACGCGCCACGCCGGGAGGCTCCGCTTCCACGACAGGCGTGGGTGCTTCCGGAACGAGCCGGGCGCGGGGCACCGGCGGCGTGCCGGGTTCGGTCGCCGGATCCGCCGTGGGTGGTGCCGGTTCGACGATCGCCCCGGGCCGCGACGCCGCCAGACTCGCCCGCGGCCGCGCCGGATCCACCGGCGGTCGCGCGTCTCGCGCGACGAAGGTCGGCTCGGGCGTGGGTCGCGCAGGCCTTGGCGGCGAGGAACCATCGGGAACGGAGATCTCGACCGGCGACGGCTGCCTGCGTGGCGTGGCCGGTTCGACGTGCCGGGCAAGCGCGGGCGATTCGGCGAGCTCGACGTGTCCGCCCGCATCGCGGCGTCCGGGCGGCGGTGCCTTCGGGAACTCCGTGACCTGCTCGACCTCGGGCTGCGGCGGTTCACGACGCGAAAGTCTCGGCGGCTCGTCCAGGACGTCGGCCGCCGCCCAGCCGGGATCCCCGGCCGACACCACCGGAGCAGCCCAGTGGTTGACGTAGGGGAATCCGCCGCGCGGTGCGCGCGGCGCGAACGTGAACTCGACGGCGGTGTCGTCGGGAAGGCCGAGCAGGGCGCGCGCTCCGCCGCGGTACCGGAACGGGCGGGCACCGTCGGCGAGCACGGCCCGCAGCCACTTCTCAGGCGCCACCGTTGAGCACCTCGATCTCGTCGGCGAGCACGTCGATGTAGGTCTGCCGCCTGCCGCGCGTCATCGCCATGATCTCGTTCTCGCTCCAGTGGTAGTGAAAGGCGAGGTAGTGCACGTCCTGGTAGAGCGCCCGCGCGTCGGTGCGCAGTTCACCGAAGAAGAACTGCTGGATGTCGAACGACGCCGCCACCGTCCGCCCGCACTCGGTGCAGGCGGCCTCGAGCGTCTGCTCGACCTTCGGTGCCACGGCCCGCATGCGGTCCTCGATCTCGGCCCGGATTGCGGCGGGCAGCGCCGCCACGCGGTCCTCGTCCGGCGTGCCCTGGTCTCCGAGCCGCACCAAGCAGCGCGTCAGCAGGGCGGTCAGCGCTTCGGCCTCGTTCACCGCGAGGCAGGCCGACAGCTCCTCCTGGTCGGCGCCGGTCGGCAGCCGGAACGTGATCGCGGTACCGTCCGACAGCGTCGCCTCATACGACGGCGCGGGTTCGGCCACGGCCTCGACCGGGACGTCCGGGACGGTGAAGTCGACGGCCACCCGCTCCCCGCACTCCGGCCATGGGCAGCACAGGTTCGCCCGCACGAGATCGCCGAACGTGGCCTGCCGCAGCCGGAGCATCAGGTACTGCCGGTCGGCGACCAGCAGCTGCCGGGTCACCTCCGGCGGCACCGGCGCGAACGTGCCCAGCCGCCGCAGGCAGCGGCTGAGCACCTCCGTGACCAGCGCCGCGGGCCGCGCGGATGTCTTGCGGGCGAGCAGTTCCTCCTCGCGGCCGGTGAGCGTCCCGAGCTCGAACTCGCGGTGCAGCCCACCCGCGGGATCGAAGTAGCCGCCGGGAAGCACGTCCATCAGCGATCCCCTACGTCTCCTTGACCTCGGTCACCGAGGTGTCGCGGATCCAGCCCTCGTTCTCCAGCTTGATGGTGCTGATCATCACCGCGTTGCCGCCCGCGTCCAGCTGCGGCAGTGCCTGGTACTCCGATACCCAGCAGCGATACACGTTGTAGGCCAGCACTTTCTGGCCGTCGAGGTTGTAGACCTCGATGGTGATGTCCTTGCGGAAGGTGGCCAGCGACGCCGCCGCGTCGCCCTGGAAGTTGTTGACCTTGCCCGCCCAGTCCTCGAAGGTCGTGTCGTGGGTGACGCCCGCCTCCATGGTGATGGCGTCGTACTTCGTCTTGCCGGGGATCTGGTGCGGCCCGCTCTGGTCGCCGCCCTCGTACCAGGGAGTGACCTCCGTGGACTTCTTGAGCGCACCGCACTTGTTGAGGCCGGCCACGTACTGGCCGTCCACCTTGATCTTGAACCGGAAGCCGAGGTAGGGGTCGAACCGCGTGGTGTTGACCGTGAACTTGGCCATCGGCTGTGCTCCTTTCGTTGCGCTCCAGCCGTCAGCCGGAAGCCAGGCCCGCCTTCTGGCTGATCTCGACCACCACGAACTCGGCCGGTTTCAGCGGCGCGAAACCCACGAGGATGTTCACCACGCCGGCGTCGATGTCGGCCTGCGTGGTCGTTTCGGCGTCGCATTTGACGAAGAACGCCTGCGACGGCGTGGCACCCTGGAAGGCGCCCTGCCGGAACAGCGTGGTCATGAAGGCGCTGACGGTCAGGCGCAGCTGCGCCCACAGAGGCTCGTCGTTCGGCTCGAAGACCGCCCACTGGATGCCGTTGTAGATGCTGACCCGCAGCATGATCGCCGTGCGCCGCACCGGGACGTACCGCCACAGCGGATCCGCCGAAATGGTGCGTGCTCCGAACGCCACCACCCCGGAGCCGGGGAAGCGGCGGATCACGTCGACACCCTTCGGGTTGAGCGTCCCGTGATCCACATCGGACAGTTCGGCGGCCAGGCCGACGACGCCGTTGAGACTCGCCTCGGTGCCGGCGGGCGCCTTCCACACCCCGCGCGAGGAGTCGATGCGGGCGTAGAGGCCGGCCAGGTAGCCCGACGGCGGAAGCAGGATCGGGTCCCGCGACTGGCCGCTCGGGTCGAGCGCCTTGACCCACGGGTAGTACAGCGCGCCATAGGAATTCGCGGTCGTGAGCTTCGCGCGGAACGCCGCCGCCTCGGCCGCCGTGTCGTCGTGCGACCCCGTCTCGGCGATGTAGAAGACATCCTGCAGCGGACGGTTGGCGCAGTAGGCCATGCCCAGATCCGCCATCGCGGGTGTGCTTTCGCCGGGCACGGCGAGCAGGCTGAAGTCGGTCACGTGATCCAGCAGCGGGAAGGTGCCGCTGAACGTCGTTTCGGTGATCGCCGCGACACCGTCCGATCCGGCGGTGGCCGCGGTGACCGGCGCGACGACCGCCGCGTCACCGACCTGCACGACGTCGGACTTCGCCGGGCGCCGCACCGCGATTCCGTCCTCCGAGCGGCCGCCCCCGGCGTCGCCCAGCTTCAGCAGCGCGGTGGCGTCGTTGACGGGTGCCGGCTGCACCCGGACCGAGGAGACCAGGCTCGTCGTGCCCGACTGCAGCGCCAGGCGGGACTGCGTCCCGACGGTTTCCACCGAGCAGGCGAAACTGGAGAACGCGGCGGGGTCCGTCGAGGTCTTCTTCCTCGTCAGAGCGCCTACGGCCGTCTTGATCGCGGTCGCCACGTCGGCGAGGGTGGTGACCGTGGCGACCGTGTTCGGCAGGACCACCGTCTGGTAGCCGTCGCCGTCGAGGGAGATCCGGAAACCGAGGTTGGTGGTCAGCGGCAGGGTCGGGCCGAGCCCGCCGCGGTGCACCCCACGCTGGACGCTCGTGTTGGCGGAGAGCACCTGGACGTCGACCAGGCCCGAATCCCGACCGAGGACCGCGGTCACGAAGTCGGGCGAAGACGGGTCCATGCTGAGGTTGTCGAACACCTCGATCGGCGTGATGTCGAGTGGGTTGTCCGGCAGCGTGGTGGCGTCGACCTGGCGGCGGACGCTCAGCTTGAACAGGTTGCCGGGGTCGAGCGTGCCGTCCTCGATCTGCAGCAGCAGCGTGTTGCCCCAGGCGCCCTTGTTCTTGGCGGAGAACACGAACCCGGCGACCGGCGTGGCGGCGCGGTTGGCCATCGTGACGTTCGCGACCACCGCGTCCGAGCGGGTGACCCGCACGATGTAGCACAGGCGCCCGCCGTTGTTGAAGTACTGGAACACGCTGTGGGCGAGAAAACTGTCCGCGGTGAACGAGCCGAACACGCGCTGGAATTCGGTCCAGCTCGTGACTCTGGTCGCCGCGGTGTCGGGCCCACGCTCGCTCAGTCCCACGAACGCCGCCGTCGACGTGCTCGCGGCCTCCAGCGGGCGGACCCCGCCGGACACCTCATGGACGTAGACACCCGGATAGCTCAGCGCAGGCATGGTCGTCTCCCATCGCGATCGAACTTGGCGGTCATTCGGCGGAGCCCGAACGCTTGCGAGAACGGGAGGGGGCGGCCGGGGCGCTCTCTTCGGTGGTTTCGTCGACCGCGATGACGCCCTGGCTCACCAGCTTGTCCACCTTGACGTTGTCCGCCACCTCGACGTCGTGCAGTTCGGCCGAGCTCTCCCCCGGCGACAGGCGCACGTTCCGCCCGGTGTTCAACGGGATCACGACGGGCCCGGTCACGAGCAGGCTCCTGATCCGCACTGGCATGGTGCTCCTCCTCGGTCGCATTTCAACCGCCACCCGGCATCGCCGCCGACCGGATCGACTTCAGCAGGCACTCCGGCCACGACAGGCCTGCCGCGCCGACCTGACCCGGGCGAAGCTTCTCGCCTCGGAACGACCGGACCAGACCGCGGCGGTCCGCCAGGTCGACCACCACCACCCCGAGCCGCGAATGCGTCCACATCAGCCCCAGGTACCGCTGCACAGAGCCCAGTTCGGACGCCGACACCAGCACGACGTCGACACCGCGGACGTCGTGCTCGGCCTCGCCCGGACCCGATCCACCGCCCCGGACGACCGTCATGTCCGGCTGGCCTTCGACGATCCGTTGCACGATGTCGCGGTTGAGCTCGGCCATGTCCACTACGAGAACTCGGATCGGGCTCATCGGCGTCCACCGCCTCACCGCTTCACCCTCGCGGAATCCGACGGCGACGGCATGAATCCCCGGGATCGGGATTGGATCCGTTCCGGGATCCGGATCCTCGGCACGTTCGGGGAGGGCACCGACGAACGAGCCGCTGCTCACAGCGGTGCGACGAAGATCCTTCCCCTATCCGAGCGGGTGCGGCTGAGCCGCCAGGATCCGGAATCGGTCCACCGCGGATCCGGATCCTCCGGCCAGTGCCGGAGGGATCAGCTGGTGCCGGCGCGCCACCGCCGCCGCCTCGTCCCGGCCGCGGACTCCCAGTTTCTCCAGCACGTTGTGTACGTGATTCTTGACCGTGGTCAGCTGGATGTGCAGGAGGCGCGCGATTTCCTTGTTGGGGCAACCGGATTCGATCAGCGCCAGGATCTCCAGCTCGCGATGGGTCAGGGCGGGAACCGCCTGCACCCGGCGCTCCGCGGCCAGCGCGGCCAGCCTGCCCACGAGTCCCGCCGCAACACCCGCGCCGCAGCTGAACTCTCCGCGTGTCGCCGCCCGGAGGGTGCCCAGCAGGTCGGTGAACGAATGGTCGTTGGTGACATATCCGGCGATGCCGGCCTCGGCGTACGCGACCACGTCGGCGGCCCGGTCCGGGATGCCGAGCACGACGCACGGCAGGCCGGTCGCCAGGACCAGCCCGCGCAACGCGTCCAGACCGCGTTCGCCGGCCATGCCTCCCGTCATGTCGACCAGCACGACGTCGACCTGCGCCGGCTTGAGCAGCGACGCCGCCGCTTCCACGGCCGAGGCGCTCTCCACCAGCCCCACGCCGTCCTCGGCATTCAGCAGTTGGGCCAGCCCCTCGAGGTAGATTCGGACCGGTGACACGACCGCGACTCGGAGCATCATCGCCCCCTCCCACGACGTAGCCCACCCGGGCCCGCCCTGTGCTCTGCAGGCGTCTGACCAGAGCCGCCCGTGCCGCGCGCCGGGGCAGCGGCGCATCCCGCAAGTCGTCTCGATCAAAATACTCGTTACCCAACTTGCGGTGCGCCTGTCCATGGAGGCGTGAGGTAGGCCCGACCTGGAGTTCACCGCCTGGACGGAGCAGGCTACCGGCTCGACGGCCAGGCACCACGCGCTCGACGACGCATAATGCATGCTGGCCCGGCCGCCCGGATGGTCGCGACCCCGAGTTGCTCTCCGTCAGAGAGGATGGCCCGACCGGCGTATCGGCTCGCCGACCGGACGTCGTGGCACGCCGTCGCCGAGCGCGAGTTCGGCAAGTCACCGAGATGGCGGTGGCCGGGATCCGGCACGGACCCGGCCGGATCCCGGGCTAAGTGCGCCGTCGAGGTGGAACATCTGAAGGACGTCCTCGCCACCCAGCCGGTCATCAAGCAGGCAAAGGGCGTGATCTGTTGCTGCGGAGCTGGCAGTTCCGAGCAGGCGTTCAGAGCACTACGCGAGGTATCCCACCGCTGCGGCTGCCGAAAATCACGTCCACGCATGTCAAACGGCATATCCGTACTCGTGGAGGACTCCCCCGAGTCGATCCTGCCGGCGTATCACGAGGCGTTCGATCCGGTCGGGTTCAAGCGCCTGGGGCCGGGCTCGCAGCGAGAAAAGCAAGGACGAAGCACACCCACCGAAGTCGTCCGAGGTCACGACCCCGCCTCCGGCGCCGCCCGCCCCACCTGCAACGACGACGCCTTCGGTGCCGACGCCCACCGAAGTACAGCCCAGCGCGAAAATCGATCCACCGTCCACGTCGACACGCTCGACAACCCCACCGACTACGAGCCCCACATCGAAGTCGTCGAAAGGCACCCAGACGGGCGGCGGCAGCAGCAGCGCGGGCAATGCCGGCACGAATATCGCTGGTGAACTGATCGCGATCCCTTCGGCGGTACTGCAGCAACTCGTGCGCTGATCATCCCCGGCCGGTGGGCAAAGCGGTTCTTACCGCCAGGTTCGGAGATGCCGGGCGGGTCCCCGAACCGGACGCTTGACGCCGCTGACGCTGCAACCAAAAGGTAGCCCCGGCGAAGACGCCGGGGCCTACCTCGGCAGCGCGGATGGATCTTTAGCGTCTCGATGTCCACGTCAGTACACGTTCAAGCCGTGGTACCGAGGCGATAATGCGCCCGACCGTGCGCGCCTGAGCTCCCGCGCCCGCGACGTCGGATTCCAAGCCAAGTCTGTTCTCATTGCCGCCGCCCAGGACGTCAAAGCTCTGACCTGGGAAGTCACCGGCATCGCGGCTCTATTCGTCGCTACTCGTTCAGAGACGGTTTACGTAGTTCAACCTCTGCGCCCGGCGGACACCGGGCTGCAGGTGAGTCGGTGCCGCTCAAAGGTGCGACTCCCGCTTCACTCGATCGGCTGTTCTGAATTCCTCAACTTCAGAGTTACGTTCGGTAGTCGTGGTCTGCAGGCGGGAGGGCCGATGACCCAGCTACCAATATTCGGGCAGCCGATCGAACCCACCGAGAAGCCAGCCGGCGACCAGGCCGTCACCTTGAAGGTCCTGATCACGGTCAAGGCGACGCCGAACCCGTCGGACAAGTACGGCGAGACCGTCTGCGTCGCCGGGCTGAGCCTTGACCCCGTCCGCCCGGGCTGGATCCGCCTCTACCCGATCAACTTCCGCGAACTCGGCAGCCAGGAGAGCTTCAAGAAGTACGACATCGTCACGGTCAAGGCCGTTCCCGCACGTCAGGACAGCCGACGCGAGAGCTGGCGACCGCAGATGCCGACGCTGAAGGTAACCGGGCACCTCAAGCCGTGGGCGCCCCGCCGATCATGGCTGGACCCGGCCATCAGCACCGACACGACGATGTGCAAGCTCAACCGCGGGGCAACGATGGCGACCCAGTCACTCGCCCTCCTCCGGCCACGCCGGATCACCGACCTGCGCATCGTCCGCCACCCCCGGCTGGACCAAGCAAACAGAAAGCCAAGATCGACGCCTACCTCGACCAGCTCAGCCTCTTCGGCAACGAAGACCGCACACCGCTCCGCGCGCCGCGGTTCTCCGGCACCTACCACTACGAGTGCGAGGAACCCGACTGCGGAGGCCACAAGCAGGGCTTCATCGACTGGGAATTCGTCGCCTTCCAGCTGCTGCGCCTGCGCGGCATGGACGACGCTACGGCCACCGGGCACCTTCGGCGAAAGTTTCTGAACGAGATCTGCGGTCCTGATCACGATGTCGCGTTCTACGTCGGCAACGTCGCCGCTCACCCCGGCACCTTCAGCGTCCTCGGCGTCTACTACCCGCCTCGGACTCGCTCAGCTGCGCGGTAGCCGGCTGGCGATCTCGTCGAGCACGACGTCGCGGTGGCACCGCCGCTGGTCGGCTTCGAAGCACAGGACGGCGATCGATTCGCTCGCAGCCAGGCGCGCCAGCTCGTCAAGACTCTGCTGAGCCTGATCCGTCTCCAGGACCGCGGCATACCGGGCTTTGGCTTCCGCCAGCTCCAGCTCCGAGCCGCCGAACCCCGCGCGATTGACCTTCGGGTTGCCGAGCTCCCGACGATGGTCGTATTCGATCCCCGCCTCGACCAGCGCGTCCCGCAAAGCGGTCTTGCTGAACCCGCGCTTGCGCGAGATCGGCGTCAGCCGAACGTCCACCAGCCTGCGCACACCTCGACGGGTCAGGTCCGCGACGAAGTCCCGGATGTCCTGCCCCTCGTAGCCGACTCCGACCGCACCATCTTGAACACGAACATCAGCTGCGCTCGCCCTCCTCATGGCGACACCCTTTCACGGGCACCTCTGGGCCAATACCCCAGCCGCGCATCCGGGCCTCCGCCCGGCCGCAAAAGATCAAATGCACTCCTCGTCGAGAGACCCGTGACGTTCGGCTACGCGTACAACATGACCTGCCTAAGCCGCTCATGCCTCACGTTTCTCGCCGACGAGGACTACGACCTGCCGGACTACGAAGAACGCATCGCATGCGCTCACTGCGACGCCGGCAGCTACGTCGGCCGGGCCGTGGTCGCACGGTCCCCCGCAACTTGATCAATTCGCGAACACAGGAAGTCTGGCGGTCCAAACGCCGCGTCCTGGTGCCTTACGCGGAGATACTGTGCTCTGCACGTACCAGCTTCACCAACGTGCGCGACCGCTCCGCACCTACCCCCAGCGCCTTCCGGAGACTCTCCGCGGAGACCGGACGCTGATACAACTCACGATGCCGCCGATCCTCACATCGCGCCCGCTCCAGCAACTCGGCATCCACGTTGACACTTTCTGACTGCTCCGCTGAAGTGCTGTACGAGTCGGCGCTCTGGGCAACGAGGCTCGCACGCCCGGTGGCTGAAGCGGAGGCCAGCGCCTGCAGCAGGACCGGTCCCACCTCCGACCAACCGATCAGCAACAACGGACCCACCGCGTCGAACAACGCCTTCCCCGCCTCACCAGCGATCAGCGGTTCCGCGACGTTCAACGCCAACGTCACCACGCTCGAGGCCAACAGCAGCCGCCGCGCCGGCCGGATCACCTCACTGGGAGCTCCTCTCATCGACAGGGACCGAATGGCGATCAGCAGGCCGACCACCGACAGATCCACTGCAGGCGCCACCAGCGGCGCGACCCAGGCCGGTACCCCCAGCCGGAGCGCCAACGTCAGCACGTTCCCGAAACCGAACAAGAAGGTCAGAGCCACGATGACCCCCACAATCAGCGTCACTGCCGAAAGCACCGGATCACGTCCCTCGCTCGGGCTCAACACAGCAACCACCCTGCTCCGCCGTCCAACACCACGAACCACGATCGACCTGCACGAACAGCTCGACAGAATCCGACACGGACGTGCCCGAGAAGTGCCCGAGAGGTCTCGCACACGTCGACAGAACACGGTATAGTCCGACACAAGTGATTGCCGTTGACCAGTCGAAAAGGTCTTGTCCGACATCACTCGACACCACCCGACACCCCAAAACGCGTTCTCTTAATCAGCGGGTTCAGATTCGATCGGTATCTGACTCGCTTCGCGTGCTCGTCGCTGATCGCACCAACTACTTCCCTGCCGACGTCATGTCAGCGGGTGGGGCTCTCCGGTGAGCGCGGCCAGCGCGGCAGCGACTTCCTGAACGCTGGCCCGCACGTACGTGGTGGTGGTTCCGGCGTCGCCGCCTGAGTCGGCGTGTCCGGCGTAGGCACGGGCGACGGCGTAGCCGAAGTTGCGTTCCACCCAGGTCAACGTGGTGTGGCGCAGCCAGTGGGTGGAGATCTGCTGGGTGGCGACCCATGGCAGGTGCTTGCCGAGCCGGGCCCAGAGGTGGTCGTAGCGGCGGGTGGTGATCGGCCGGCCGTCAGCGTAGCGCAGCAGCTGGCCGTCGCGTGGGGCGCCGCGCTCGGCGGCGTGACGAACCAGGTGCGCCATCAGCGTCGGCGAGACCGGTTGCCAGCGAACCGTCTCCCCTTTCTCACGCAGGAAGATCAGGCACTGGTCCGGGTCGAGGTCTTGCGGCCGGAGCGCCAGTGCGCCACCTCGGCGGCAGGCGGTCTCGGTGTGCAGCCGCAGCAGCAGGCTGTCCAGCGCTGGGTCGTTGCCGGTGGTTGCGGCGGTCTCGTTGATCTCGGCCAGCCGGGTATCGGCCACCGCACGACGGGTCGAGGGCAGGCGGCGGGGTTTGGCGACCTTGCGGGCCGGGTTGTCGGCCGCGACGATCAGCTCGTCGTCTTCGGCGTGCCGGTAGAGACACCGCAACGCGGCGATTAGGTGCTCACCGGCGCTGCGTCCGCCGCGGGCGTTGCGCCGGGCCACGACGTTGACCTTCACGTACTCGACCAGCTGTTTGATCTCCGACGGAGTCGGCTCGTCGAGGTGGCGATCGCCCCAGTGCTCGGCGATGCGGTTCCAGTAGGAGCCATACACACGGCGGGTGCCATCGGTGACGGCATCCGAGACGGTCGGGATGTACTCCGCGAACGTCGGCACCGGCAGCCGGTCGGCGGGGGTCGCGAGGAGGTCTTCGACCGAGACGCCCATCCGGGCCAGCAGCAGCCGCGCGGCGTCCAGCTCGGCGCCGCTCGCTGCCGATCCCGATGTCTGCGCGGTCATCCGAGATCACCGCCGAGCAGCTCCGCGTGGCGTGCGGCGAGCAGGTCATCGAGCACGGCAGGCGGATGCACGATCAGCACATCACGCCGGGGATCGGCGGCCAGCAGAACGCGGTCCCCGGGAATCAGACCACAGCAGTGACGGACGGCAGCGGGTAGCCGGAGGTGGCCTTGGTTGGTCACGCTGAAGACGCCGTGCCCGTCGGGCCGGACAACGAGAAGGCTGTGACACTCACGGATATCCAGGCGGGTGCCGGGCAGCCAGCCGAGCGCGGCAAAGACCGCGCGATCGGCAACGCGGCCCCGGCAGTCCACAGCAGCCAGCCCGTACACGGTGCTGCTCGCGCGCGGCACCGGAACAACAGGCAGTGGCAACGTCCGGCGACCGGCCACCTGGCCAGAAGGTGCGCCCGCGGCATGACCGCCGTCAGGAAGAGCCGGGAAGACCAGCGGCTTGATCACGGCACCGGTCACGACGACCACCCCCCACCGAATACGGTGGGACGGCCAAGAAGACGCTTGATCAGCGTGTTGAAGTGCGTTCGAGCACTGATACGTCAGATGTGGCAGGCTTGCCACGAAAGTGTGTCCGAGGACCGAGTTGATCTATAACCCCACGCTGACGTTCGCGGCCGACCTGCAGCTTGAGTGACCACATCTACGTGGGAGATCTCCCACGTCTGCGTGTCCCCAAGGGGACTCATCTTGAACCCTGTCCTCGCGCGATACGTCCGCGAACACGCAGCTCAAGGCTAAAGCGGAGTTGGTGGCTGCGGCCACCAGATCGGCAATCACGGCCAGGGCCACGCGGCCCGGCCACGCCCCGGCGTCCTCACCGGGACGTCGGGGCACCCCTCAACAACTAAACAGAGAACCCATCCATGCAACCACCTACACAGATAGGAGGTGATCTTCAAGGCGGCCCGCAGCCAGTGGACGCCACAAGACTCCCCCGCAACACCATCCTCATCGGCGATGTCCGTGAGCGCCTGGCCGAACTACCGGCCGCGTCCGTGGACACCATCATTACCAGCCCGCCGTACTTTGGCGTCCGCAACTACGGTCATGAGCAGCAGCTCGGAGCCGAGCCGGACGTAGAGGGCTGGGTCAACGGCCTCCGACTCGTTGCCCGCGAGCTGGACCGCGTTCTGCGCCCGACCGGCTCCCTCTGGCTCAACCTGGGCGACAGCTACTCCCGCCGTCCGGCTGAGGGCGCGGCTACCAAGAGCCTGCTTCTTGGCCCCTCACGAGTGGCGTTGGCCTTGGTCGAAGACGGGTGGACGCTGCGCAACGAGGTCATCTGGGCCAAGACCAACCCCATGCCGTCGTCCGTGACCGACCGGCTGACCACGACGCACGAGCTGATGTACTTCTTCACTCGTTCGCCCCGCTACTACTTCGACCTCGATCTCATCCGGCAACCGCTCGTGTCCGGCAAGCGCGAGCACGCCAGCAACGCGCCGCGTAGCTATCCACCAGCGGGCATCGGAGCGGCGAACCGCAAGGGCTGGACCCTCAACGACAACCGCGGGCTTTCCCGTCTGAAGGCCTCCGGCCTGTCCGGGCATCCACTCGGCAAGAACCCCGGAGACGTCTGGTCGCTGCCGACAGCCGGATTCCGAGGCGGCCACTTCGCCGCCTTCCCGCTGAGCTTGGCCGAACGCCCGTTGCTGGCTACCTGCCCGGAGCGGGTCTGCGTGAACTGCGGCGAGCCGTGGCACCGCGCGTTGGAGCGCCGGGACGGCCGCCTGCTCGCCGTTGGCGACCTGGAGCCAACCTGCATGTGTGGCGCTGATGGCACGCCCGGTGTTGTGCTCGACCCGTTCATGGGCACCGGCACGACCGCACTGGCCGCCGAGAAGCACGGCCGCGACTGGATCGGCGTCGAGTTGAATCCGGCTTACGCCGAGATGAGCATGGAGCGCATCGCCGCAGCCAGGCGCAAGCAGGACCGCGCGGCCTGACACCTCATCGGTGTCATGCGGCCGCCAACCGTCATCCCAGCTCAGGGATGGCCGGCCGCACCAACACCGAGGAGGCTCCGCCATGTCGGAACCCAAGAGCGGCGGCGTGAAGACCCTGGGCATCAAGGTGCCCGACGCTCTGCACGCCCAGTTCGCCCTCGTCGCGCAACTCGACGGCATCTCCCTGGGAGATGCGGCCCTGCGCGCCGTAGAGCTGTACGTCTCCACCAAGAAGGCCGAGCCCGACTTCGCGGCTCGTGCTCAGGCCGCGCTCGAGGAGATCGAGCGCGAAGCAGCCGCCCGGCGCGGCGCAATCCAAGGACTGTTCGGGGACGATGCCCCGGCGGCCGACGCTGGCACGACCACAAGTCGGAGTCGGCGGCGCAGCGGTGAGGCTTCCGACTGAGGTCGGACGCCCACGCTAACCCCGGAGCGGAGCGGCGGTCACTTCGACCGCCCTCCGCTCCACAAACCAACTTGCACATCAGACCGTTCCCCGGCTCCTTGGCGAGGAACGGCCTGGTGTGGAACGGACCCGCCCACCAGGCAAAAGCCTCACAGGGTCCAGAAGCGAGCGATGCGCAGTGATTACCGCCATCGTTATACCTGTCAACCTGGATCAACCGATCCGGTGTCAGCAGATCGAACTCCACGACGTGGACGCCCTCCGGCAGATCGTCGGCGGCAACCTCCAGATCATCGGTCTCGACCGGCCGCCGGCCGGGATGTACCTCAACGAGGAGGGCAAGCTCAACCGGATGCGCGTCAACCACCGAGCGACCACGCTCGCGTGGGTGCACAACTCGGCCTTCCGAGGCAACGACGTCATCGTCGGCTCGGCACTCATCGTCGGCCCGCCCAACCGGCACGGCGACGACACGTCGGCTCCCGAGGACCTCGTCGACTTGCTCATGAACACCAATCGCTACCGCGTCCAACTGTGGACCAGCAGCGAGCCACGGTGGAGTAGCGACAACCAGACGTTCACGGACTGGTCGGAGGCGTACCGCTACGCCGTCCAACTGACCGAAACGTGGAACCTCATCGAGAACGTGCGCGTCGTGCCTGAGCTGGACGAGCAGCTGCGCGAGCAGTGGTACCGCTTGGGCATCGAGAATCCGTGGATAAGTTCTGCGGACGATCCGCCGTTCACTCGGAACAGCTTCGTCGGCTGCTACAGCATTGACGAACTGGAGGAGAACATCGGGCACGGGAACTGGGCAATCGGCACGGCGTTCTACTACCGAGACCTGTGCTTCATTAATCAGGTCGAAGGTGGTGACGAGTGGTTGACCATCCGGCACGGGATCGCGTTCGAGTCCATGACGCTGGAACCGAGCATCGAGGAAGGCAGGTTCGCTCGGCTTATTCGTAGGCTACTGACCGCGTCCAAGGCGCAGTGTCAGGCGCTCACGTACTGAGCAAGTCCCCTCGTCAGGGCCGTAATAGGCCTTGGCGAGGGGGCCGCAAATCAGAGCGTGGACGCACTTGCGGAGATCAGGTAAGGCGTGGTCGCGGATAGTGCTGCCGTTATTGCCAGGATTACGCCAACCTTCACGAGCTTTATACGTAACGGAGACCCAGGTCGGCCGAGAAGTCGATGAACGACCAAGTAAGACACAGCGAGAGACGCCAAGGAGATGAACAGCCATACAGGCTGACCACCGGCTAAAATAAGTGCCCCCACTACACTCGTCAGCCAAAAGCCCTCCAGAGCGCCAACAGGGCCAATGAGGTCAGCGTTGGCCACCTTCTTATACCGAAGCAGCAGAACACTTGGGAGTCCAGCAACTAAAGCAGTAAGCACTGCCACCATCCAACTCACAAGGATGGACAATGGATGATCTAGGCTCGATAAAATGGAGAGCGACACAGGTAATATCAGCCGATGCACGACTTCCAGGACTAGCGCCGTAAGGAATGCTGCAAATAAGAGCGAAGTTAAGTCTTTGTTCTGATTCATGCTATTTTCCTGGCGGCAGAGGGCAAATTTTAAAGAAGGAATCGTTAGTACAGCCCCAGTAAGATGCCCCAACATGGACGCCATAGATGTACTCGCCAGGGAGCAGAGGGCCAACCTTGCCCGATGTGATTAGCGTCTGAATTTTACCACCAACATCGTGAGCAGCATCCTTATAGTAATCTAAAGAAGCGCCCATACCACGCAGACCGTACGGGTTCAAATAGGAGATGGACTGGTCGTCTTGGCCGCTCAGAACGAAGTCTAGGTCATTCCTATTTTTCGTATTAAAAGTTCGCTTCCAGCCCGCCCCTATGATCTGCGCATCAACGTTCTTAAGGTTTGCAGCTAGAGGGTCACTGGACTTGAAGTATTTATAGCCTTGAAACGAACAGCTAGTATCCGTTCGAAGACCAACCGTATTCGACTCACAACCCGCATCAAGGAAGCTTGAGTACACCTCGACACCCTTTGGATGTACTACATTCAAAAGCTGCCTGGCATCTTTCTCGACAACACCCTTGTCAGGCGAGTAAGCGTTGTACTTAAAGATGAGCCACCATCCGGCGTATAAGATAGCGACCACGGTGACGACCATTGCTACTACTATCAATGCCTTGCGTCTACTCGCCCATTTGACACCACGCTTTGAACTTTTTCTATTCGCCATAATTTCTTTCATTCTAAATACTTCTACAAGTAAAAACAAGGCCTCATTGAAATGAAGAACCCTCGGGCCGCCCCACTGTTAGGTGGTTTGGCCCGAGGGGGCTCTTCAGTCATGCGTAAGTCCCGACGGACTCAGAACTGGGTCAGGAGGAGTTGCCGGTAGGCATCCTGGCCGAGTTGGTTGGGGTGGAACGAGTAGGGCTGGTTCACGACATCCAGCCCGTTGAAGTACGGGTTGGCCGTACACAGCTCGCGCCCCGTGAAGGGCGATCCGGCTGCCGTGGCGTCGACGTACTTCAGCCGTGAACTGGCCTTGGCGCTGACCGTAGCGCTGATCTTGCTGTCCAGCGACGTGGTCAGGTTGCGGCCGGCCGTCATCTCAGCCGACGTGAACGTCACCTGACCCGCGTCGATCAGGGCGTTGATCAGGCTGTCAGAGACGCCCAACCAGTGACCGACTGCCCCGACGGATGCCGCTGCCGTAGAGTTGCCCAGCTTCGCCGCCCCTACCAGGGCATTGAACGCCGTGATGCCCGCACCTAAGGGGTTCGAGCAGTTCGACGGGTCCGGCAGAACCTGCGGATAGCCGACGACGTACACCGCGGCGTTGGGTGCCTTGGCGAGGATGTCGTCGTAGGTGGTACTGAGTGTGCTGCCCAGGTTGTTGATCGCGGTGAAGTACGGCTGGTTCATCGCCGAGTCACTACAATCCACGAACAGGCACAGCTTGACGAAATCACTGAAGCCGATGTCGTTCCCGCCGATTGAGACGGTCACGACGTCGGTGCTTGAACTCAGCGCCTCATCCTGCCTGTGCTCTCCCAGGTTCACCGGGTTGGGAACGTCGGGATCCCAACCACCGGTGATGTGACTGGTTTTCGCACCGGAACACGCCCTGAAGCCGGTTAGGTTCAGGCGAGTGCCCGGGTTGCCACTCAGCAGCTTGGAGTACGCGCCTTCACTTCGGTGGCACACGTTCGGGTTTGACCCGCTCGTGTTGGTTCCCGAAATGAATGGTTCGACGCCCTCGCCGGAGCTGAACGAGTCGCCCATGGCGACGTAGTTCTTCCACGACTCGTCATGCCTCAGGATCGCCCCTCGCGGGTAATCCATGTCCACACCCGGAACCTTGAAGGCGTAGAGCTTGGTGGTGCTGACGTCGCAGTACGTACTGTTGGTGCACTGCCGTGCCGTGACATACACGGTGTTCTTGGCCAAGGCCAGGTCACCGCTGCCGCCCCACTTGTAGCTCGGCCCATTGACCGTGTCGTGCTCGCCCCTAAGGGCTAACCCCGTCAGGACCTCCCCCGTTGCTCCGCTGTACAGCGTGAAACCGATCTCGGGGAACTGCCAGCTTGACCCGTTGACATTGAATGTCGGCGCGGTGTTGTTGCGCAGAGCGATGTCACCGTTGAGGTCCACCGCCATGTGCGCGCCAGCCCAAAGGCTAGGGCTGCCAATCGACTTGATCCAGCCATTGGCGGAGATGCGCTCGACCTCACCGTTTGTGGTGACGTCGCTGAACGCGTACCGCATCGCCGGACCACCGCGTGGTGTCGGATGCATCTCGTGCATCGTGAAGCACCCGTAGAGCGTCAACGGCGTCGGCGGATTGCTCGGCGAGTTGGCTGGCGTGACCGCCAGGTATCCGCCGGTCAAACCACCCTGTCCGTAACAGTTGTTCACCTGCGCCGTTGTTGCCGGGACCGGCAAGAACACCGTGCCGTTCGGGTCCGCCTCGAACCAGCGATCGTGCGAGCCGATGTACGAACCGGTGACGCTCACCGGTATCGCACTCGGCAGATCGTTGGTGCTGGTAGCCGAGTACGGCACGTACTGCAAGGCGTTGCTGTACGTGAACAGCACTAGGCCGTCGTCGTAGGCCGCCAAGCCTTGCTCGTATACACCCGACGTGTTGAGCACCGGGATGTTCATGACCACTTGCGGCACAGGCGGATTGGTGCCCGACTGCGCTGTCGGCGACAGACCGATAATCCGGCCGTTGGAGCAGGAGCCGCCCTGCTGAACCGACATGTACACGTTGCCGTTGGCGCCCATAACCATCGAGGTGGGGTAGGCGTCGGACGAACACGGGATGACGTACTGCCAGACGAGGGAGTTGTTCTTCCACGCCTGGACGTAGTAGTGCGTCGGGACGTTCAGCGAACTGACAGTCATGTAGACCGTGCCGTCCTTGCCGACTGTGCCGTTGGTGTTGCAGAACTGGCCGGCGGGAGTGCCGTAGGCCGGGCTCTGAACCACGCCACCCGAGGAGCTGAACGACTTGAACATGACCGCGGGGCTGTTGTTGCTCGACCAGCAGCCAACGGAGGCGCCGCCGGACGGGTCCGTCACCACGTAGCTTGCGCCCGGGATGTCAGAGCCGATCGCGACCGGGGCCCAGTTGGTTGGTGGAATGGGATCTGCGCTAGCGGGTGACCCGCCAACCAATGCGAGAAGCGAAGCGAGCATCGCCACGGCCGAAAGCCGGGCAATGGCTGAACGCCATCTACGCATGGTCTCACCTACTTTCGTTTCTAAGGCTGTAAATGTGCGAAAGGGGTTGGCGCGTCTTGCGCCAACCCCTTGGACTGAAGAGCCACTTTAAATATGAAACATTTTACCCAAAAAGTAAATAATTCGCTTGACAAATGAACGCAAAGAATTTAGAGGTCCAAATCCCTCATTGATGGCTTCATCGTCGGCGACCACGATTGGCTGCCTCGCGAGCAGCGCTGTTGACGACCTGCCGCCCCTCGGTCACCATGAGCGAGAACGGTTCGCGAAGTTTCTCGCAAGGAGGTCGCCATGCGCGCTCAGTTCCTCGGCAAGGACCCAGAGTCACAGGAGGGCCAGTCGCCTACCCTGTTCGCCACCGACCGCACGGACCGCGTGACCTACATCGCGCAGGGCTGGAAGGTCACCGACGCGCAGGCCCTCGCCGACGTCGGCCCAGTGCCCGACCACGAGACCCTGATCGAGATCCCGGAAGACGTCCTCAGGATGTACGCCCGTCGCTACCTCGACCAGGAGGGCCAGAGCTGAGCCGCATGATCGAGCCCGGCCCCGAGTTCGGCCAACTCTTCCGCACGTTCGAGCACACAGCCTTCCGCCTGGAGACTCGCGACCACTACAAGTCAGCGAATGAGTCGGAGGCGCTGCGTCAGTTCGTCGCTGGTGAGCCGGTAGACATGGGCTGGTTCCAGAACTGGTTGAACATGATCCGGGAGGCGACCGCGGCGGGCCGGCGGTTCTCACGTGTTCGAGTCGTGAGCACACCTCTCACTGACTACAGCCGATTCGGCGTCTTCTGCTCAGAGCACACCAACGCGGCCGGCGAGGACATCCGGTACTTGAGGCGTAACGATGCCTCTGACTTGCCTGACTACGACTACTGGTTGTTCGACTCGTCCAAGCTGGTGCGAATGCACTTTGATGACGATGAGAGCTTCCTGGGCGGTGAACTCATCGAAGACCCCGCCGTGATCGTAAAGCACAACTACTGGCGTGACGCCGCATGGCATCGCGCCGTACGACGGGACGACTTTGCCACCGAAACGAACGACAGGCATCACAAGCGTTCACGAAGCACGTGACGCACTGGGCAAGCGACTCCGCGAGCTTCGCACCGCCGCAGGGCTAAGCGGGCGTGTACTCGCGGAGTCGTTGTCATGGCCGCCATCCAAGGTCAGCAAGCTAGAAAACGGCCGCCAGACGCCGACTGACGACGACATCCTCGGCTGGACGCGGGCGACGAACAGCGAGGGTGAGACGGAAGCCTTGCTAGCCTCCCTGCACACCCTCGAAGTTCAGCACGCCGAGTGGCGACGGCAGCTGCGCGTCGGTCTGAAACCGCATCAGCAGGAGATTGCCGACCTCGACGCCAAGACCAGACTGTTCCGGGCGTTCGAGTCCACGTTCATTCCCGGCCTGCTTCAGACGGCCGAGTATGCGCGCCACCGCTTCGCGCAGAGCATCACCGTCTTCAAGGTGCGCAACGACATCGACGAAGCAGTGGCCGCCCGAGTGCAGCGCCAAGATATCCTATATCGGCCAGACAAGCGGTTCCACTTTGTTCTCACTGAAGCGGCCTTGCGCTACCGGTTGTGCCCGCCTGAGATCATGCTCGGACAGCTTGACCGGCTCGTTTCACTATCTGCCCTGCCCAACATGAAGCTCGGCATTATCGGGTTCGAAACTGCCTACGTCGTCGCACCAGCTCACGGCTTCTGGATTCTGGACACCGACCGCGTGATGGTCGAGACGTTTTCGGCCGAGTTGAATCTTGCTCAGCCGCAAGAGCTGTCCCTGTACAGCAGTGTCTTCGACAGCTTGGCCGGGGTTGCGAGCTATGGTCGAAGTGCGCGAGCGATCATCAATCGGGTGATAGACGATCATGACGTGGAGTGATGCCGTTAGAGGAACAGAATCGCATCGGCCTGCTTATTCTTGTAAGATAGTAGACGTTACTAATCGCCCAGCTAGGGCCCGGAGGAACCGTTGAGCGAGAGCTTCAAGACGCTGCGCACCTGGAACGGCGAGCAAAGCCGGGCCTTTGAAGAGCTTTCGTTTCAACTACTCAAAGACAAGGTCCCGTCCGGGATGCGCGCGATCCGGACCGGCAATCCTGACGGGGGCGTGGAGTGGTACGCCACACTTCACGACGGCACCGAGTGGGGCTGGCAAGCCAAGCATGTCCACGGCATAGACGCACTCTTGACCGCGATGACTGGCTCGGTTGAGCGAGTTGCCAAAGAGCGTCCTAGCCTGCGTAAGCTGACTTTCGTCATATCTTGGAACTTGGCCACCAGCAAGGCGGGAAAAGGTGGTCGCGAGCGAAAATCCCAACGGCAGAAGTACGAAGACAAAATCAAGACCTGGCAGCAGACTATCCCAGGCGCCGAAAAGATCGAATTTGACTTGGTGCAGGAAAGTGATCTGCTAGATGAGTTGGCCAAGCCGGCGCACAACGGCCGACGCTGGTTTTGGTGGGGCGATCTCGTCTTTGGCCGTGACTGGCTCGAGACTCGCTATAAGCAACAGGCTGCTGCGGCCAGCGAGAAGTACCGGCCCGACTTGCAGGTCGACGTTCCTATCGAGGAAGATCTTCTAGCACTTGGCTTCGACCAGTCGATCCGCACCTTCTTCGATCGACACGTCCGCGACATCATCTCGGCCGTAGCCGACGTGCGCGTCTGGACGAAAGATGACGATGAAACGGCCACGTTACTTTATCAGACTATCTCTGAAGCGGCCACGACACTTAGGACCACAGCAGAAGCGCTTGCGCTGCAAGCAGGCGACCCGCCTGCCGCGCTTGAGCCCCTTCTCGCTGCCGTAGCAGAATGCCAGAACGCTATCTATGCCGCCGAGGAGTATGAGCGCAAGCTTGAGGCAGAGTGGCGGGAGTTGGCCAATGATAATCCGCAGAAGGCCAATAAGCCATCGGAGAGGACGAGCAGCTATAGCGTCCGCGGCTTGGCCTCCGCCATGAACGAGTTGGTTTCTTGGCTTGAATCGTCCGTAGGCCGCTCGTTCCGACGTCGAGCGTACTTCCTTACTGGCCAGGCTGGCTCCGGCAAGACGCACCTGCTGCTCGACGCCACTCGGCGAGCTCTTGACAGTGGCCGCCCCGCGGTCTTCCTGGCAGGTGCCCAGTTCGGTCAGGGCAATCTGTGGGCCAGCATCGCGGATCAGCTCGGTTTGGAAGCGGTCGGAGCGGATGTTTTGCTACGCGCCATGGATGCGGCGGGCGAGGCCGCTTCGACACGCGGAAGCCGGTTCGTCATCTTCCTGGATGCGCTCAACGAGACCACGCCACCCGACTTCTGGCGTGTTCATCTGCCAACACTCAGGGCGGCCATTGCGCCGTACCCGCACGTCGCGCTTGCCGTCTCCTGTCGTGACACCTATAAGGACCTAGTCCTGGAGGGTGCTGAAGGCACTCATTACGTCCGCCGAACGCACCCCGGATTTGCCGAGCGGGAAGTTGAAGCGACCCAGCGCTACTTCGCTCACTACCAGCTCGAAGCGCCTAAGATTCCTCTACTGACTCCCGAGTTCACGCTTCCACTGTTCCTGCGGCTCTACTGCGAGAGCCTCTCGCAGGCGGAGACCGGTGTCCCGATACCGGACGGCCATCAAGGGCGGATTGCAATCTTTGAACGGTATCTGGCCGTCAAGATCGCGACAGTCGCCAGGCGCTTCCGGCCGGCCGCAAGTTCCAGCTATGAGCTCAACGCGGCGAAGTTCGAAGTACGCCGTGTCCTCGACGGCTTGCTTGACGAACTGTCCCAGCTCGGCCGCGAGAGCATGAGCACTGGTGCGGCCGAAGCAGTTGCGCGCGCATCGCTGGGCGATACGAGTGCCGAGGGGACAAGAATCCTAGGGCTACTGCAGGAGGAAGGAGTCCTCACCCGCGAACGGCTTTACTTGGGCAGCGGCAACTTCGCCGAAGGTGTCCGAATCGTCTTCCAAGCCTTCGCGGACTTCCTGTTGCTCAAGCGTCGACTGGCGCTGTCTGATGACCCGCTCAACGATCCTGCGCTCAGGTCGTGGTTGACCGAGGAGTGCAGCTGGGGCATTAGCGAGGCAGCCACCATCCTGTTCCCCGAGGTACATAGCATCGAACTGCCAGACCTTCTAGGCATCAAGCTGGGCGCCGAGCCGAAGCAGCACGAGGACGAGGTTACTTGGGATCGACATCACCGGGCTCGCAATCTCTACCGCTCGCTGGTAGAAATGTTGCCATACCGTGAATCGCAAGCGATCTCTCAACGCACTATTGATCTCCTGAACGAGGCACAGCGCTACCTGTCCCGTGATGAGTTCTATCGAATACTATTCACACTGGCTCCGCAGCCAGGAAACCGCCTAAACGGCGACGGATTGCACCGATACCTCCTCAAACAACGTATGCCACGGCGGGACGCCGACTTCGGGTTCGCCACATATCACGAGTTGTTCGAGACGTTCAGCCCAGCCGCTCGCCTTGCCCGCTGGGCGGCGGCTGGCCCATATCCGGAGTATGGCGCCGAAGTGATCGAACTGGCATCCATACCTCTGTGCTGGCTCTTGTCCTCTCCCAACCGCTTCATGCGTGACTGGGTCACCAAGGCACTCGTGCAGCTGTTACGTGGTCATCTCGATGTCATGCGTGCGCTCGTTGAGCGCTTCTGGACGGTAGATGATCCCTATGTGGTACAGCGAGTGATCGCCATCGCCTATGGTTCGCTCCTCCGGAGCACGTCGGCACAGGCCGAACAAGCGAAAGCTCTCGCCGAGGCTGTAAATGCATGTGTCTTCGCTCGCCCAGTCCGCCCCGACGAGCTGCTGTTGGATGCTGCGCGGGGTGTCGTCCGGTGGGCGGTGGCTCACCAACTGCTTCCCGGCTCGGCCCTAGACTCGGCTCAGCGTCCCTACGGGTTGAAGCCACCTGGATCGCCGCCGACCGAAGCCACAATCAAAGCTAAATATGGCTGGCACAAGGACCAGCCGGACGACGAGAGCTACTCATCCATCAGCTTCTCATTGCTGAGCATGGGAGACTTCGGCCGCTATGTTGTCGAGTCGGGGCTGCATCACTTCTCTCGCTACCGCATGGGGCAGGAGTACCCAGAGCGCGAGTATCGCAAGCCACGGTTCATCAAGAGCCGGTGGACGAAATTTGTTGCGTCTCTCAGGGATGACCAAAAGGAGGCATTAGCTGACTGGCTGCGCGATCCGGAGGAGAACAAGATGGGACGCATCAGCTTCCTACTCCGGCGCGAGGATGACCCGCTCAGTGATGAGCAACGCAAACTACTCGACGCTGTCTTCGTGTACCCAAAGCCGATCAACGACGAGTATCCGGCTGACCGCGCTTGCCGCTGGGTTTTCCGCCGGACGCTGAGCCTGGGCTGGACACCGAAGCTCTTCGGCCATAAAGACCGCACTATTGGGCATGGTCGCGGGCGGGAAGGACACAAGGCCGAGCGTTGGGGCAAGAAGTATCAGTGGATGGCCTATCATGAGCTGCTAGCCCGTGTCGCAGACAACTACCAAGCTTCCCGTAGCTTCGGCGACAGCGAGCCGTACGAAGGACTGCATCAGATCATCGGTGAACGAGAGATCGACCCCAGTCTCCCGCCGATCGACTTCCGAGCCTTCAGCGAGAGCGATGGCAACGGCGTGACGGCCTGGAGCCCGCCGCTGATCCAGCTAGAGGAGTGGCCACCAGCGCGCCTCGACTTCGGTCGCTACCGGGGAGACATCAGGCGTTTTCTGGCCGACACGACGTCGGAACCAACCGTCTCTGGCTCCATGTTCGTGCGCGACTGCGGCGGCAACGACTGGGTGGTGCTTGAAAGCTTTGTGAAGAAGGTCGATCCGCTGGCTTACAAGGGCTGGCGTGGTCTCCAAGAGCATAGTGCTATCGACACGCTGCTCGTTACAGCTGCTGACTCTAAGGCGTTGCTAGCCGCCCTTCCGGACGAGCCTCGTCATGAGATCCGCGATCTCATCGACTCTCACGGCCATACTGATTGCTGCTACGTCGGTGAAGTCGGCCGCGTTGGGCCAACCTGCTATCACCGGCATGACCAACTCCGCCAGGTAAGCGTCGGAGACAAGTCTTTTCAGGTAGTGGCTACTGTGGAGCAGTACGCCTGGGAGGGTAACATCCTCGATTGTTCCATTGGCGAAACAGCGAGCACTGTCTTGCCCTCGACGTTCATTCAACAGGCCGCAGGATTGAGCTTCGACATGCGCGGACCGAGTTGGCTGGATGCCGGCGGCGCTCCCGTTTTCACCTACTACGAGGAGGAGGGGAATGGCAGTCGGGCACTATTGGTAAGGGCGACGTTCCTCCGAGAGTTCCTTACAACTCACAAGCTTGATCTCGTAGCGCTGCATTGGTTCGAACGAATGGAGCTTAGCGACAACCACGACGGCAAGCACCCTTACGTGGAGTCGACCAGCGACGCTAGGCTTGCATCAGATCTAACTATGCACATAGACAAAGAAAGGAGAACGGAACGCGACCTAAGCTGACAGCAGGCGCGAATTCGGACACCCCTAAGGGACCTCGATCCCTGGGCACAGCCCGTGATCGTGCTGCTGATTTCGATCCCCTCTAGTCCTTTCGGACCGTTTCGAGAAATACCGAGAAACTTTCTATCCAGGACTGTCTCACCTCCCTACGCTCCCGTCAGGGACGCCGTAGCGGCGTCCATCCCCCATCGACTCGGGAGAGGACCAGGTGACGACTCGCGTCGCCCTGCTGAGCAGGGATCAGATCGATCGACTACCCGAGCGTGCCCGCGAGGTGGTCGAGTACCGCAAGAGCGGCCTCAGCCTGAACCACATCCAGGGCTGCCCGCTGGATTGCGCGTACTGCATCCGGCACACCTACGGCCTGTGGGATCAGCGGGTGCCGCGGGCGCTCATGTCCGACGCCCAGGCCGTCGAGGAGCTGGTCACTCACCGATATTTCCAGCCGCACGTCACCCCGTTGCAGGTGTTCAACCGGGCCACCGACCCCTTCCTCCCGGTTGTCCGGCCGCACACCTTCGCCGTGCTGGAAGACCTGGGCGAGCGCGGCCTGACCAATCACGTCTTGGTCATCACGCGGCACCAGATGAAGTCCGAAGACATCGAGCGGTTGAACCAGCTCAAGCACATCAAGTTGACGCTGCTGTTCACGTACAGCGGCATCGACAACAAGGAGATCGAGCCGTACCCGTCGCACGTGGCGGCTGAGTCGCTGAAGCTCATGAGCAGGCCGGCGCGCCGCCGGTACCGGACAGTTCTTTACTGGCGTCCGCTGGTACCGGGCCTCAACGACTCGCCGGAACACCTCGAGGCCGCATCCCGGCTCGCCCAGCACGCCGACGCCACGGTGTTCACCGGCCTGTTCTACCGGGGCGAGATCGCGGCGTACTACAAGGCCAACGGTCTGCCCGAGCCGTACGAGGACACCGCGCGCCGCAAGATCGTGCCCGAGACGCTGGAACAGCGGGTACTCGCCGCGTTCGACAGCTCGACCCCGTTGTTCCGCAAGACCAGCTGTGCGGTCGCCTACGCGCACGGCCTGCCGGACTACAACGGCCACTACGGCATCCGCGAGCTCTGCGACATCTGCCCGCTGAGCCAGCTCGAACTCTGCGCGAGCGCGCACCGCGCACCATCACCCGGCCGACTTCGGGAGGTCGCGGCACGCCTGCCCGAGGCTCGTGGTCTCGCGGTCGTGGACATCACCGAGCGGGCGGCCGTCGTGTCCGGTCTGGAAACCGAGCAACCGCGCTACTACCTGCAACACGCCCTCGGCTTCCAGGTGCACGACGTACGTCACCCCCATCATGAGCGGCGGCACGGCCGTGCCGACATCGGATGGAAGGGCGAAACGCAAGATGACTGACTGGAAGAGCCTCAGCTTCGTGGTCGTGGACGTCGAGGGCAACGGCCAGCAGCCGCCCGACCTAGTGGAGCTGGCCGCCGTGCCGGTGATCAACGGGCTCATCGGGAAGCCGGTCAGCTGGTTGGTCAAGCCGGAGACGCCCATCAAGCACTTCGCCACGCGCATCCACGGCCTGACCAACAAGGACGTGGCCGACTGCCCGTCGTTCGAGGACATCACGGCCGACGTGCTGGCCGCTTTGGACGCTGACGCGCTCGTCGCGCACAACGCGCACGTTGATCTCGGCGTTCTGACCCGCAAGCTCACTGGCTGGGAGCCGCCGGAGGTCTTCGACACGCTCAAGCTCGCCCGCCGGCTAATGCCAGGTCTGGGTGGCTACCGGCTCGGCAACCTGGTCGAAGCGTTCAGCCTGGCCGAAGGCTTGCCGGAAGACCTCAACCCGCACCGAGCGACGTATGACGCGCTGGTCGCCGCGCGGTTGTTCGTGCTGGTCGCCACCAAGGCACACAGCCTCGAAGAGCTGCGCGGCCAGCCTCCCGAGAAGGTGGATGAAAATGCTCTCTTCTAGCGGCAGGCGCATCGGCTTCGGCTCCATGCAGCTCACCGGCCCTGGCCATTGGGCCGCACCGGACGACCCGGGTCGTGCCATGCAGGTACTCCGCGATGCTGTCGACGCGGGTGTGACGCACATCGACACCGCCGACGCCTACGGCCCGTTCACTGCGGAGAAGTACATCCGCAAGGCGTTGCACCCCTACCCCGACGGCTTGGTCATCGCCACCAAGGGCGGTCTCACTCGCCAAGGTCCCAACCGGTGGGCACCGTGTGGGCGGCCGGAGTACCTGCACCAGTGCGTCGAGATGAGTCTCCGGCGGCTCCAGGTCGAACGGATCGACCTGTACTACCTCCACCGCATCGACCCTGCCGTTCCCTTGGAAGACCAGCTCGGGGTGCTGCGGGACATGCAGGCTGAAGGGAAGATCGGCAATATCGGGCTGTCCAAGGTGAATCTGGAACAGCTCCGCACGGCCAGCGAGCTGGTTGAAGTCGCGGCCGTGCAGAACAAGTACAACGTCACCAACCGGGCATCAGAAGACGTGCTCCGACACTGCGAGATGGCTGACATCTCCTTCGTGCCGTACGCGCCTCTCGCGGCCGGAGCGCTCACCACGCCCGATGCTATGGGTCAAATCGCTCAGGACTACGGCGTGACACCTGCTCAGCTCGCGCTCGCCTGGCTGTTGCACCGATCGCCCGTGATGGCGCCGATCCCCGGAACCAGTAGCAGCGCACGTCTCCACGAGAACCTGGCAGCCGATCAGATCAGCCTCACCCCTGAAACCATGACCGCGATTGAGCTGGCGGCCGCCAACGCGGACAACCAGTCAGAAGCCGGGAGGAAGCGATGAACCTCCGGCCCTTTTCTGACCATCAGCGGGGCTTGTTCGTCAGCGTCGACGGGCCGAGCGGCGCCGGAAAGTCCACGATCGTGCACCACCTGGCGCAGCTGCTCGTCGCCGCTGGCGAAGACGTCCACGTGACGGCCGAGCCGTCCACCGGCCCCATCGGTGCGCTGTGCTGCGAATTGACGGAGACGATCACCGGTCACGCGCTGGCCTGCTTGTACGCGGCCGACCGCTACCACCACCTCGAGGCGGAAGTCCGGCCGAACACCGAGGCCGGCCGAGTGGTCATCTCCGACCGCTACATCCCGTCAGGCCTGGTCATGCAGCGCTTCGACGGCATCGACCCTGCATTCCTCTGGCGATTGAACGCCGAAGCCGACCGCCCCGACCTGGCCGTCATTCTCGAAGCTGACCCCGAGGTCATCTCGGAGCGCCTGAGTGAGCGCGGCCCGCACAACCGCTTCCAGCTCGCGCCGGGCAGCAGCCACGCCGAAGCACACTTCTACCGGCAGGCCACCGAGCGACTGATTCAAGCGGGCTTCGACGTGCTCCGGGTGAACGTGAACCGCCAGCCGGCCGATCAGTCCGCGGCCCTCATCCGTGACCGGCTGCTGACTTTCTTCGCGCCTGCGGCGGGGTGAGCGGGCATGGTCGAGACGACCACGGAAGCCGGCGCCGAGAACGAGATCACAGCACTTCACCGGCTCGCCACCCGAGTACTGAACGAGCACCGGAGCGACAACGGCCTGTGCGCCACGTGCAGCTGCGCCCTCCCATGCAGTCGCGCCGTGCTCGCTGAACACAACCTCGCGCTCACGAGCACTCCCTGAACCGGCAGGACCGGCGACGCCTGGACGCCTGGGGCCCGTCGCCGGTCCTGTCACCCAAGTTGTACGGAGACCGACCATGAAACCCCAAATGCCGAGCGGCACGTGATGGATCGGCGCGACCTCGGCATGGACATCGTCGGGCAGCTCAAGGACATCAACAACGACACCGGAACGTTCGTCGCAGGAGTTCTCAGCGACGACATCTCCCGAGAGGACCAGATCACCTTCGCGCTGCGGCTCGTGCGGCTGGCCGCGCGCATCAAGGAGCGAGCGGACGGCACGGCCGAAATGGTCATTGAAGGGGGCGTTGTTGATGGCGGTCATAGCGGGCGACCTGCACTCACGGCCGGAGCAGATGAACGGCCCGATCATCCCCGCCCCGCGGTCGATGGCTGAGCAGCCTCGTCCCAAGGCGATAGCCGACCTCACCTTGGCGGCCACGTCCACGGCGGTGAACGTGGGCAACCTGTTTCTTTGCTACACCTTCGCGGAGTGGCGGCGCACCGAGCTAATCGACACTGGTGAAGCCGTGCTCTCCGAGATGATCGGCCAGACGGTTGAGTTGACCGGCGTGCCCGACCCAGCGGCACGCTGGATCAACCTTCGGGACCTCGCGCTCCTCCGCGTGCGGCTTGTGCTCCTGGAGGCTGGCGTCATCGTCGAAGTGGCCGACCGCCACAACCAGCCACCGACGTGGCCCGACGCCGTGACGTCACTGTGCAGCCGGTGGAGCTCCTACCCGACCAACGTCGGCCGGGTCGTGTGGTGCGAGCTGGAAGCACGGGTGTACGAGCTAACCGAACAGGGTCTACCGAAGCGGCCGAAGACTGCGGGCGCCACAGGGCCGCCGGCACCAGGGGCTGATCCGGAGCTTCTTCGGCGCGTGCTTGAGGGGCTGGAAGGGCTGTAAAGAATGATCGCGACTCACCGACATCGACGGAGGCTACGGGGCGTGGCAAAGGGACGAGTAGAAGATCGGGCTGTTTTTCTGGCCGCGTCGCTGCTGGCCGGGGCGCTTCCGATGTGCCGCTACATTCACCGATACGGCAACACCCAAGATCGAGAGAAGTTGCGCAGGCTGACGGGCTCCAGGGAATACGAGGAGCTGGTCAGCCTCCTTGTGCAGATGCGAAAGTAGAAGCCCCGCGATAGTAGCATCCCGCTGATACTTCCCCTGGACCCTTGAGTTAAGGATGGGCCGCAGCCACTCAATGCATCAGGCAACGAACGAGCCGCAGGCTCGAAGCAACACTCAACTTCCCGACTGGTAGAATGTAGAGACAGCCCAAAGGAGGTCTCGCTTGATACCAGATTCCTGCAAACACTCCCAAGTGAACCTATTGAGCCCTTGGGAGATCATCCGAAAGTACTCATGCCAGGCATGCAGTGCCGTTCTTACATGCGCGTGCGATACACAAATAGCAACACGAGTACTACCACATCAGGCCCTGCAAGGAATTGACGACTACAGTGGCGCCAGGGTGGCAGTCACTCAACCTCTCACGCCAAACATCTGCGATGAGTGTCGAGGCGTTCCACTGAAGGCCTATCCGAGAGCCGCAATTCGCGGTGCGACGACGAAACTCCGTCGTTACTACTGGCGAGAGATCTGGACTGGCACACATCTTCGATTTCTTAGGTGGTGCGACGAAGAAGGTATAGCCACGCAAGACGAAGAAGGAAACTCGCTCGTACTCACACTCGAAGGTCAACATAGGGACCAGTATGAGCAGTTCGAACGAGATGCGATCGACCAGGTATCCCAACTTCATAAGACTCAGCCAAAGTACACATACGAAGAGCTGTCGGACGCGGAAATCATCAAGAAGCACAACGTCCGAGTAACCGAATACAAGGCGACATACTTGAGTCCCACCCGCGACCAGGTACTCGTACTCGCCCTGGAAGACTCCAACCCAGACAACGCCCAGTCAGTCGAGGAATTTGTAGCGACACAGCTGCAATCCGAGGGGCGCGAGGTCATGTTCTGCGAGTCGCTTCCGTTTCAAGCACTATTTGGTTGCCTCATGTGGATGTGGGTGCAGGATTTCGCCGACCCCTTCGGCAGGCCCGCAGGCTTCGGCGGTCGTCCAGGCGAAGGCGGCGGAGGCAACGAGCTGATCTGGACAATGCTGCCATCAGACTTTGGCCGACAAGCTCATGGCGATCGAAGACGAGCCGAACTGGACGAGCATCTCGATTTCATCGGCGCGACGACCAAGGATATCCTCTGGGCTTTCGACTACTGGCTGGAGCCATCTCGGCCATTACGGCAGTACCTATGGGCGTACAAGCCCGAGGACGAGCAACGCGCCAGAAAGATCATACAGGTGCTGGGTGTTCAGAAAGTCAAGACGGTCTTGCGCTGGCTGGCAGAATCGTATTGGGCACGATACCTGGGCTGGCCAGATCTATTTACTTGGCGCGAGACCCCGGACGGGCCAAGCGACGTCCGGTTCGTTGAAGTGAAGTCAAGCGGCGATCGCCTCAGCGGAGAGCAACGTAACTGGATTCAGGGCAACGACAGTCGGCTTGGTTTCGACTTTACCCTCGCTAAGGTTCATCGCACCAAAAAACTATCGGTAACTGAACCAGAGGCAGAGTAAGCCTAAAAGCACAAAAGCCCCCAGACTCGGTCACCTAGGCGGCGTTACAGTCTACTCTTGATTATCCCGGGCCAGTCTGCCCAAGAGCCCAGCCACTGCGGCCACGACCATGACCGCATCGTCCCGACTCCACGCAAAGTCGGCAGTCACTTCGTCGTCGTGGTTTGCACCGCTCGCGAGGCTATACAGGCTATCGACCAGGACGCTCCATCGCTGTGATTGCGTCCGTTCCTTCGCCTTCTTTTGCTGCGCCGACGTGTCTGAAGGAACGACCTCCTTCACATAATCGAGCGCAGACCGGGCCTTGATTATGGCTTCCTCGTACTTGCCATCGACGATATGCCCCTTGGCCTCTCGAATACGGCTGACGGCCTTTCGTAGTTCGCTGCCGTCCAGGGGAAGCGGCACCAGGACTTCCATCACGACCGCAGCACCCAGGCCCTCAAGCTGTCGCGCCCATGCTTCAGCTGGCACGACGGCCGGCTCCTGCGCCTGCACAACCGGGTACAGGCCGTCTACGGGCTGGAGCAGTACGGCGTCGAGATGCAGTCGTAGCGGGAGATCACGGCCGTCTCGTAGGTCCTCAATGACCCGGACCTGGCTGTCACTGAGAGTGCAAGTCAGCTGTTCGATCGCCTGAATCCCACGGGTCGCCAGCAGCTTCGGATGTAGTGGCCCAAGCCACCTGTTCGCATTGTTGAGCTCGGCGTACAGCTCGCCACCCAGCTGGATCGGCAACCCTTCGGCCAGGCCGACCGGCGCCACGGTCACGGTGATAGCAAGCCGATGAACCCCGGCACCCGGCGACAAGTTCACGGTCGCATTGCCGGGCCCGGCACTCACGCGCAGCCCGCGTCCCTGCGCGAAGTTCAGGTCAACCATGGCGTCTCGTCCTAGCTCGTCGTGCCGTCACCTGCCGGAGGGAACGATACTCTGCCTGTAGGCGCTATACCGAAACGGGCTCATCGAATATTGACCAGTGATGAAAAATGTGTTTAAATAGATACGCTCCATCTAGGTATTTTCCTGGCGGCATCCCTCTCGCCCGAGTAGTAACTCATCTTGCTGCACGCGCGAGGGCGGATGGACTGCCTGGAAAGTGAGATTCCCAGATGGACAAGCGTAATCCTCAGCTGACCATGACGCCGACGATCCAGTACGCAATCACCGTGTTGCGTGCGGCAACTCCACAGCGCGACCGCAAGGCCGGGGCAATCGGAATCAGTGCTGGTTTCGACGAGAGCGGCTTTGACATTTCCGCCGTTTATCCTGGCGGGCGATCCGGAACCAGTTTTGCCCCAACGGACGAGCAGGTAGCAGCAACATGTCTGCTTGCGTCAGTCTTCGGCCTGCACCAAGCCGCCCTGCGCAGGGCGTGGGGTATTGCCGATGACAACGACCGCGATGAAACCTACCCGCCGCAGTACCACGCCGCAGTGAAGCAGCTCCGCGCCAACTCGCGGCGAACGGCAAAGGTGGAAGGATCTCAGTTCTATTACTACGACCGCCGCCTCCATGGCAGCGTGACTGTATACCTCTGAGAAGCGAAAGTCAGCAGTCACAGATTTCTGTGCTATCCGCCCGCCGACCCGGAGAAAAGAATAGGTCGGCACGTAACCAGGCTCCTGGAGTCACTGATCGAGCATCTCAATGACCCTGATTACGTTTCTATTTTAGATGTTCTAGCGCAGGTAACATTTGGTACCGCCACATCATCCACATACCCGCGGCGAAGCCTGCCCCTGCAACCATAACCGTCCACACGATAACTACCATCCAGGCCATCCATCTAGCCATCGGCCTGCCATCAACAATATAGAATTTTCGATCCTTCAATTTTCTCCGCCCAAAAACAAGGGAGGAGTCTACCATACTTCTTGCCAGCTTACTTGCTATTCGACTGATGCCATCATTTTCACGTCGTTTAATTGTCCGATCGCCTCCATAGTGTTTCTTGTCTTCAAGCATTTTTCGACGATCCTCCAACTTCATCGCCTTGCTGTAGTCAGGATCGCGATGCAGTAGGAAGATCACCAACAACGCCTCACGCTCTTCCTCGTTCTCAAGCTGCTCGATCTGGTACCGCAGCCGCCTCGCGACTGCTCTTCGTCGCTCTTCTTGCGGGTCGCTCCTCCAGATCCCAAAGGCGATGCACAGTGGATCTTCGGCCCACACTGGCAGCTCTGGGTGTTCCAGCCCCAGCTTCCACTCGCGAAGATCTTTCAGCCGTTTCTCGATGGTTTCAGCCCAGTCCATGCGGGCGAGCGTAGTCACCGAGAGCGCGTGTCCTCTAGGACATATCGGCAGTCCTGGTGGACATCAGCCCAGCTCAGCCAGGGTCTTGCCCGTGGACGGCACTCGCCGCCCCGGAAGGGAGAACGAGATGGGCAACGAACTCATGCGTCGCGTCGGTGACGCCCTGCTGTCCCAGGACCAGTCGCCGGTACCCGCGCGGCTGACGCGCGAGGTCCAGCGGGCCGTGGACCGCCAAGCCGGACTGGCGGTGGTCCGGGCGGCTGCCGCCCAGGCCGACGCCTACGAGGCGAACACGCGGGTTGAGCTGGCCGCATTCGTGACCGAGACCGGACTGTCGCTAGCCGCGCGGCTATCCAAGCACGAGGAAGAACTCATCCAAGGGGCCCCGCTCGGCGAGGCCCGTTACAAGCACCTGGTCGACAGCTTCGCCATGCTGGCCGCCGACGAAGTGAGAAAGCTGGGGCAGCCATGAATGCCCTAGTCACCGGCGGGCTGGCCGCACTGGTCGCGGCCGGCGTCTCGTTCCTGTCCGGCCTCTGGTTGGGACGTCGGCAGCGGTCGGCGCGGGAAGCCCAGCTCGAAGCTCGGCTGGCCGGGCTCCAGCACGTCGTGGACGTCCAGCGCGACACGACCGGCCTGGTCACAGAGCGCGTCATGTCCGCGATGGGCGACCTGGTGGAACGCTCAATCGCTGTGCTCCGGCGGCAACGGGAGCGGCCATGAACGTGGTTATTGGCTTGGTTCTCGGCGCGGTGCTGCTGCTTGTGCTCGGTGTGCTCATCGGTTGGTGCGCGATGGAGGTTCGTACGGAGGACCAGCAGGAGGACATCAAGCGCCAGAAGTCGCAGGTCAACCGGGAGATGAACGCCATCCGGACGGCCAACCGGCTCGGGCTGGCCTTCTGGCGAACCAAGGAGGAACTCGACACCGAAGCACGACGTCACCAGCGGGGCGGTGAGTGGTGGTGAGCCGCCATCAGCCGTACCGCGGAGCCCGGCGGCGTCGCTATCAGGTCGTCATGAAGTCGTGGCGGCGACTGCGTCAGAACGACGTGGACGGACCCATTCAAATCCGGTTCCAGCGTCGGCACCTCATGGAGGAGCTGCGCGTGCTCGACCTCGAAACCTACGACTACAGCTAGGGACAGGTCATGCACCCAGGAATGTTCAGCAAGCTCCTGACCAGCGTGTTCGGTGCGTTGCTGCTCGTGCTCCTGGTGGCCGGGGTGGCGCGGGTGGCCTACTGGCTGCTCGCGCCGCTCGTCCCGGTCCTCGTGACGGCGGTCGCCTTGGGGGCCGTCTACTGGTTCATCTTCCGGGGAATCAGGCGACGCTAGGCGGACCGCCCTCCTGCTGCGGAATTGACAGCCGCCTTCTTCGCTGAGCCCGCAGCTGTAATTTTGACGGCTCGACTCGTCCGGCCATCAGCTCCATAACAACAAGAAGGGAGTGCATCCGTGTTTTCGCAAACTCGGCTGCTTCACGCAGCCCTAACCAACGGAAAGGCTCCCTATGGACAAACCTCGCAAGAAAATTCATGTCGTCGGCGAACGCCGCGCCCAGCTTGACATCAAGCGCTTCGCTGACGCTCTCATGGCCTTCGCTCTGCACAGCCTGAGCACGAAGGCCGAAGCCGACCACACCGCCCAGCCGGCCGCCGCCGAACCTGACCAGAAGCGGCCGTCATGATGTTGGCTGTACTCCTCGCCCTCGGCGGCCTCGCGATCCTGGGCCTGATCCTCGGCGCACGCTGGCTCGACGCCCTGACGTGGCGTCGACGACTGGTCGCTTACCAGCTCCGGCTACCCTCCGGCCTGACCGCCGAGCAGGTCAGCGGGTGGCTGGCGTCCGTCGCGGCCGACTCGCGGCACTGGCCGGTCGGCGTCGAGATCGAAGCCACCCGCGACGGCATCGCCTTCTACTTGCTCACGACCCGCTCACAAGAGACGAGCACGCTGGCCCGGCTCCGTTCGGCGCTCCCCGGCGTACGCGCCGACCTCCTACCTGACTACCTCGAGTCGCGGCCGGCAGTGCGCGCGGCCCGCGAGTTCAGGCTGACGACTTCACAGCGCCCACTCGCGGCCGACCGCGCCGAGGCCGCCGTAACCTCCCTGCTCGCCGGGCTGCACCCCTTCGCGCATGGCGAAGCGGTACGCGTGCAGTGGCTTCTGTCCGGCGGTCGCGTCTTCCTGCCGAGCAAGGAGGACGCGGGCGAGCTGGCCCGCGCGGTGCGCGCCAAGAACGCTGCGCCGGTCTTCAACGCCGTGGCTCGCGTAGGCGTGTCGGCACCGACGCGCGCCCGCGCGGTCAACTTGCTCAGCCGCGTGACCAACGCCTTCAAGATGCTGGACGCTCCGGGCGTCTCGGTTCTCCCGCGGTTGCTGCCGCTGTCGATCGTGGCCGGACGTCTCCAGAGGCGCGTCGTGCCGCTGACCGTCTGGCCGATGCGGCTCAACACCCACGAGCTTGCCGGACTGCTCGGCTTCCCGCTCGGCAACCTGCACCTTCCGGGATTGGAACTCGGCCGCGCCCGACAGCTGCCCCCGCCCGAGGACATGGCGCGCTCCGGGCTGGTGCTCGCAGCCAGCAATTTCCCTGGTGCCCAGGACCGGCCGTTGGCCCTGCGTACCGATGACCGCCTGCGTCATCTCCACCTGATCGGGCCGACCGGCGTGGGTAAGTCCACGCTCATCGCCAACGCCGCACTCCAGGACATCGGGTGCGGCGACGGCCTGATGCTCATGGACCCCAAGAGCGACCTCGTTGCCGACGTCCTGGCCCGCGTACCGGACGACAGGACGAAGGACGTGATCGTCCTCGACCCGTCCGCCACCGACTTCCCGATCGGCTTCAACGTCCTGCAAGTCGGCCGCAGCGAGCACGAGCGGGAGCTGGTTGTCGATCACGTCGTGCACGTTTTCTCGGAACTCTGGCGCTCGTCCTGGGGACCGAGGACGAGCGACGTGCTCCGTACTTGCCTGCTGACGCTCACTCACACTCGCGCCCACGATGGCTCGGCCTTCGCGCTGACCGAGGTTCCCGAACTGCTGCTCAATCCGGCCTTCCGTAAGTTCGTCACCGCGCAAGCCGGCGTTCCGGACTCGGTGCGCTCCTTCTGGTCGGCCTACGAGCACATGAGCGAAGGCGAACGCGCGCAGGTAATCGGCCCCAGCATGAACAAGCTGCGCAGCCTGACCACCCGCACGTCACTCCGCCTGATGCTCGGCCAGTCCACGGGTATCGACCTGACCGACGTGTTCACTGCTCGGCGCGTCGTACTGGTCGCGCTCAGCAAGGGCACGGTCGGCACCGAGACGGCGCACCTGCTCGGCTCCCTGCTCATGGCCGCGCTCTGGCAAACCACCTTGGCCCGCGCCGCCGTGCCCGCCGAGAAGCGCCGACCGGCGTGGGCCTACCTGGACGAGTTCCAAGACGTGCTCCGGCTTGGCACAGACGGCGAGCTGACCGACATGTTGGCCCAGGCTCGTGGGCTGGGTCTCGGGCTGACCCTGGCGCATCAGTACCTTGACCAACTCCCCCGCCAGGTCCAAGCCGCCGTCCTCGGCACGGCCCGCTCGCAAGTCGCCTTCCAACTCGACCACGACGACGCCCGCACGCTGGAGAAGCGCTACGCCCCGGCGCTGACCGCTGCCGACCTCATGGGCCTGCCCGCTCACGAGGTCGCCATCCGACCCAGCATCAACGGCCAGACCCGACCGCCGACGACCGGCATCACTCACCCACTCAGCGAGCCGGACCACGATCCAGCCGTGCTCGCCGAGCAGAGCCGCCAGCGCTTCGGCGTGGCTCGGGTCGACGTGGAGGACGCACTCCGCTCGCGCATCGAAACTCCGGCAACGGGCAAGATCGGCCGCACGCGGCGCGGGAGTGCCTCATGAACCGGGCTATGTCGCGTGTTGGTCTCGGCGTTGGAATCGCTCGGCACCTCGCTCTGCTGTCACCGACGTCAAACCGCGTGCAAGTGCCGATAGCGCCAGCGAAACACCTAGTCCTTCAGGAGGACCAGGTATGACCGCCCGCGCCCGCCGAATCAGCACAGCACACGTCCTGGCTCTGGCCGAGACACTGACCGAACGCGAGTGGTCGATCCTCACGACGGTCAACCTGCTCCGGCTGGCGACCGGCCTCCAGCTCGAACGGCTGCACTTCGCGGAACTGACCGGCAAGAGCCGATCGGTCGTCCGCTGGCGCGTGCTCAAGCGGCTGGTCGACGCCCAGGCGCTCATGCCGCTCACCCGTCGCGTGGGCGGAAGCCTCCACGGCTCGGCGCAGCTCACCTACGCGCTGGACACCGCCGGGGAGCGCCTGCTCCGCCTTCGCCGCAACCTGTCGCAGACCAAGGAGCGCATCCGACGACCGGGGCCGATCGGAGAGCGCTTCGTGGCGCACACGCTGGCGACGAGCGAGCTGTATGTGCAGCTGGTCGAACGCGCCCGAGCGGAGGGCTTCATGCTCGACGACTTCCAGGCTGAGCCCGCCGCGTGGTGGCCGAACGGGGCCGGCGGATGGATGAAGCCGGACGCCCACCTGTCGATCTCGGCAGGTGAGTTCACCGACCACTGGTGGGTGGAGGTCGATCTCGCCACCGAGGCCGTGCCCACGCTGCGCGGCAAGTTTCTCGCCTACATCGACTTCGTCAGCCTCGGACAGCTCGGCCCTGATGACGTTGTGCCGCGCGTCCTGGTCACGGTGCCGACCTTGGAGCGGCGCGACGTGATGACCAGTGTCGTCACCAAGCTGCCCGCTCCCGCCGGTGAGTTGTTCGCCGTGGTGCTGCACGACGAGGCCGTGGGCTGGCTCACCGCGGAACTCAGCGAGGCCACCCATGAGTAGGGAGCGACCGCGCGACTGGTGGGTGATCGCGGGCATGACCGTCACCGCCTGCGCGGCGGCCGTCAGCAGCTTCTCGGGTCTCCGCTCGTTGGCAACGGCGACTGGCTGGCCGGACGCGCTGGCGCCGCTCATGCCGTTCACGGTCGACGCCTACGCCATGACCGCTACCCGCGTGTGGCTGTCCAAGGCCACCGGCTCAACGGAGGCTCGCCGGTTCGCGCGCTGGAACGCCATCGGGGCTATCGGGCTGTCGCTGATCGGCAACGCCGCGTGGCACCTGATTGCCGCGAAGGTGCTCGCCGTGACATGGCCGATCGTCGTGCTCGTCGGAGCCGTCCCGCCCGCCGTCCTCGGACTGCTCTCGCACCTGGCTGTCCTGCGCGTCCAGGACGACGAGGACGAAGCCGCACCGCTCGGTACGGAGCTGTACGAGCACCAGGACGGGACCGATGCCAGCGGGGACGACCTCCTTGAAGCTGCTCGCGCCGCTGACGACGCCCACCGCGCCGAGCACGGCAAGCCGATCACGCGCGACGAGCTGCGGAAGGCACTGCGCGTCAGCACCGGGCGGGCGAGCGAGTTGTTGCGAAAAATACGCGAGCTACCAGAGACCGAGCGCGATATTTCGTGATCGTTGTCAATTCTACTGTACCGAATTCGGTACAGCTCGTGTATATATTTACTCAAGGGGACGCACATGAAAGAACGTAAAAAACCATTACCGAATACACTCGGCCAATATCTAGAGCATGGACGACAGGCAGCAGGACTCAGCCTCCGTCAACTCGCCAACGCAACAGACGTACCACTAACGACAGTCGCCAGGCTAATGAGGGACGAGGTTGAAAGTCCACAAGCCGACCTTGTCCAACAGCTTGCAAGAGTTCTTGAACTAGACGTTGTCGACGCGCTCGCTTACATAGGAGTAGTCCGGCCGCGCGGATTACCGAGCGCCAAGCTGTACCTCCGAGAAAAATTCGGGCTTCGAGGCGAACAACTCGACGAAGCCACCCAGGAGATTCAAGAGATTATCGACAGACACAATAACTAACCGTTCATAGAGAGGAGACTGCTTATGAACGACATTCCACAACCAATCATTAGGCAGCTTCGCTCTCTTATGCCAGTTCGGCCACTTGAGGAGCACGAAGCACGGGGAGTCGCCGAACGGCAGGCGACGAAGCTCCTTGAGCTTCTAGACCAGCATGAGCCGGCGGTTGACGTCGAACTCGTTGGCGAGCTGCCACGGGTACAAGTCAAGGTCGATTCCGCCCTCAGCGGCACGGGCATACTTGGCTTCTCGGATTGGAGTCGTGGCCGCTGGCTCATCGTGGTGAACCGCGATGACAGCCCTACACGACGACGCTTCACGCTCGGCCATGAATTCAAACACGTGCTCGACCACCCATATATCAAGGTGATCTACAGCGAGCTTGGTCGCACCAATAAGGAGCGGGACGAAATAACCGAAAGAATTTGCAACTACTTCGCAGCCTGTGTGCTCATGCCGCGCAATTGGGTCAAACGAGCCTGGGCGAGTGGCATCCAGGGTCCGGCAGCCCTTGCCGCCAAGTTCAAGGTATCGCCAGAGGCGATGGCCATCCGGCTAAGGGAGATCGGGCTTGTCGACCCTTGGCCTCGCTCCATCCACCTACCCGAGCCAAGACGCTCCGTTCGGAGTTACTTCCGTAAGGATAGACCAGCAATGCGGCCCCTAGTCAGTCCAATAACAACTTGAGGAGGAATACTTATGATCAAAACTTTTCTACCAACATATCTCCGGACCGCGGCCGAGAGTTCTGAAGAACTTCTCACCGTCGCCGAAGCGTGCGCCGAGTTGCGCGTCAGCAAGGGGACTCTCTACCAGTACATCCACTCACGCCAGCTCGCCAGCATCAAGCTGCGCAGCCGTCGCCTGATTTCGCGCAGCGCAATCCGTGCACTAGTCGAGAAGCTAACAATCGAGGCAACCACGTAATGGCTCGGCGAAACGCGAACGGCGAGGGGAGCATCTATAAGCGCAAGGACGGAAGATGGGAGGGCGCAGCCTACCTGGGGACTATTAGCGGAAACGTCAAACGCCTTCGCGTTTACGGCAGGACCCGCAAGGAAGCACACGGAAGACTAACCACGGCGCTCGCGCAGGTACAGCAAGGCGTATCACTACCGGACCGCAATTGGAAACTTGCCGAGTATCTAGACAACTGGCTTGACCGTGCCGTGAATGCCGAACGACGACCGAACACCCACAAGCGATATGAGGTAGTAGTCCGACTCTATCTAAAGCCCGCACTCGGCAAGAAGTCGCTGCAGCAGCTTTCCGTGCGAATGGTGAAGATTTCTACAAAAACATACTTGCGAGTGGCGCTTCACGAAACACAGTGTATCAAGCACGGAAAGTTCTCAGCGCCGCACTGACACACGCCATGAGGCAGGAGCTACTGCTTCGCAATGTAGCACGGTTGGCCGAGATGCCACGGTACAAGCCACAGGAGGGACAATACTGGACAGCTCACGAGGTCGTCAGTTTCCTTAGCGCAGCACGGTCAGACCCCTTCTATCATGTTTTCGTCCTGATTATCCTTTACGGCTTACGCCGAGGCGAGGTTCTGGGTATCCGATGGCGAGACGTGGACTTTGAGAAGGGTGTACTACACCTCAGACAGCAGATACAGCGAATTGGCGAAAGGCTCCAAGAGGTAGAGCTGAAGACCGACTCCAGCGAGCGAGACGAACCGCTGTTGGCAACCACGCGTGAGGTGCTCATACGACAGCGGGCTAAGCAGGCGGACGCCCGCCTAGCGGCTGGAGCCGACTGGCTGGGGGCAGGAACCGACGATGAGCTTGTTTTTACAACTCGGACAGGAGGCCCGATTGAACCTCGCAACCTTTACCGCTCGTTCCATCGCATACTCGAAAAACACGGAATCCGCAGGATCAAGCTACACGAACTGAGGCACACCAATGGGACCACTCAAAAGGACCTCAACATTCCGGAGCGCGACACTCAAGCCGTACTTGGACACAGCAGCGTATCGACCACCCGCATCTACCAACACGTAAGTCTAAGCAATAAGCGAGACGCGTTGGAGAAAGTGGAAGACCACTTGCTCGCAGGACAGTTCGCAGTAGATCAACCCGGTAGCCGTCAAAGTCTGCCGTCAACAAAGAAAAAACTCCACCAGCTTGGTGAAGTTCTCTCTGGAGGGCCCACTGGGGCTCGAACCCAGGACACGTGGCTTAAAAGGCCCGGCCAGCACACCTTACAGGAACGCATTACCTCTATAAACCAGGTATCACGAAGGCGTAGACAGACGTGGAAACTCGGATGCGTCACCGTCAAAATTACCGTCAGCCAAACTCCAACGAACTATAGCTCATGGCAAACCATTTGTCTACGCGAGCGGCCGAAAGCGTGGTCGGCATGAGACATCGACCACGAAACCGCGAACGCGGTCCTCCAGCCCCACCAGATGCGCTCCCTCCCTATCTCGACAACCCGAAAGGAGCCGGTCTTGTACCCGCTCATCTCACCCCATCGACCACTCGTGAAGGGATGGCGCTATGCGCATACTCCTCGACCCAACTCAACCCTTCCCCGAAAACACCAAGTTCGCTGTCAGCTACCTGCGCGTCTCGACCAAGGCGCAAACCGAGACCGGCTACGACGAAGAGGGCCTGTCCATCGCGGCCCAACGCGAGGCCAACGAGAAGAAGGCCGAGCAGCTCGGCGCGGTCATCGTGGCCGAGTTCGTAGACGCGGCCGAGTCTGCCAAGACCGCCGACCGTCCCGAGCTCCAAGCAATGCTGAGCTTCATCCGCGAACTGGGTGTCATCAGCTACGTCATCGTGGACAAGGTTGACCGACTCGCCCGCAACCGGGAAGACGACGTGCTCATCAACATGGCCGTCCGCAAGGCCGGAGCACAGTTCGTCTCTTCCAAGGAGAACATCGACGAGACGCCTTCGGGCAAGCTTCTGCACGGGATCATGGCGAGCATCGCCGAGTTCTACTCCGCCAACCTGGCTTCCGAGTCCAAGAAGGGTATGCGACAGAAGGCCAAGTCCGGCGGCACGCCGGGCCACGCGCCCCTCGGCTACCGCAACGTCCGCGAACGCATCGACGGACGCGAAATTCGCACCGTCTCTGTCGACCCGGAGCGTGCCCCGCTCATCCAGTGGATGTTCAGCGCCTACGCCTCCGGCGAGTGGACCATGCGCCAACTCACCGACGAACTCAACCGTCGCGGGCTGCGCATCCCGGCCACGAAGAAGCTCCCGGAACGCCCGCTGCGCTACCAGCACATCGACAAGATGCTCGTCAATCGCTACTACATCGGCTTCGTCAGTTACGAGGGCGTCGAGTACGACGGCCGGCATCCGGCGCTCATCGACTCTGCGACCTTCGAGCAGGTGCAGGCCGTTCGAACCGCGCGCGCTGCGGCACGCGAGAAGGTGCAGAAGCACCCGCACTACCTGAAGGGCTCGATCTTCTGCGGCCGGTGCCGTGGTCGGTTCGGTGTCATGAACGCTCGCAACCGCTGGGGCACGATCTACCCGTACTTCTACTGCCTCGGCCGCGCCAAGAAGGAGGACTGCACACAGTCAACGATCCTGATCAGCGACGTTGAGGCGGCCGTCGCGGACTACTGGTCCCGCGTCCAGCTCAGCGGCCCCCGCATCGCGGACATCCGCGAGCAGGTCATGGCCGAACTGGTACGGCGGCAGCACAGCAACCGGGCTGAGCTCGACAGACAGGAGAAGCGCAGGAAGGAACTGCAAAACCAACAGCTCAAGCTGATCGAGATGCGCTACGCGGATGCCATCACGCTCGAACACCTGAAGTCCGAGCAGGACCGCATCACCCGCGAGCTTGCCCAGGCGCAGCAGATCATCGACCAGTGCTCGACCGAGATCGAAGCAGTCATGAAGGTGGTCGAGGAAGCATTGCTACTCTGCGCCAACGCGCACCGGCTGTACGTCAGCGCGCCGCCCGACGTACGCCGACAGCTCAACCAAGCCGTCTTCGCCCGCTTCTGGATCATTGACGACCAGGTGCACGGCGCAGACCTGACCGAAGGCTTTGCCCACCTTCTCGCGCCCGACCTTGCCACACGGCTGGCCGAGCCGAAGGACGGCGAAGCCGCTAAGATCGAAACCCGTTCACGCCCCGACAGGGGCCAGAGACGATCCACCGGCGCACCGAGCGCCAACCGAGAACCGGTGCGGCCCGAGGACGCCGTACAGCGCCCGAACGGCCCACTTCCCGCCGATACAACGAACCCCGGACCCAACCGGGACCGGGGTTCAAACGTGACCACTTTGGTGTTCAAAGGGGGACTTGAACCCCCACGCGTGGGATATCTCCCGTGTTTGGGGAGATCATGCACTCACTGTAGATCAAAGTGACTGCACACGCATTCTGGCTAGCACGGCGAGAGCCGGAAGCGCCGCCGGCGGTCAGACGCGCCGAACTGCGGGACACCGGAGGAGCTCGCGCTTCCCGGCAGTGCCTCGGCGGCAGACTCGTACGCAGGATACGTTCGGCGGGCATTCCTGCTGGTCACCGGCGCCGCGCCGGGGCCGCTTGCGCCAGGTTCAGCTAAGGCTGGCCGCTTTGAGCCAGAGCGTGAGAGGGATGGCCAGCGGGAGCAACAGGAAGACCAGGAAAGACTGGTCGATGTGCCGCTCGCGTGTCTTAGCTGTGGCGCTGGTTCGACTTTCCTCCAGTGCGGCGGTGAGCCGTTTTTCGTTTTCGCCGGCACGCGAGCGATACCGTCGAGAGAGTCGCGCCAAGAACCAAGCATGGTCGAATTCCCAGACGATGCTTCGATCCTCGAGGCCGATTTCAAGCTGGTTGCCGCGCTCGCGCACGAAGTAGACGTGTTCCCACGTCACACTCGTCGCCCCCAAAGCGTAGACAACCTTCAAGCCGCTGCCGTCCCAGGTGATTCGAGGCCGGAGACCGCTGCGGCGAATCACCTCGAGAAGCACCGCTGTCAACGGCAGGCTCACCGCAAGTGGCGGCAAGCTACCGATGTCGACGACCGCCGGGACGCCGGAGCCGACGAGCACCATGGCAAGGGCGCCCGCCACATTGATCAGCCTGCTGCGCCTGATTTCGCCGTGCACGTGCTTCCTCGTCCGTCTCTTCGGGAGCATTGACGGGGGGAGCCTTCCGCGAGGCAGGCTCCCCCCGTCCCGTCATCAACGATACTTTCTCATGAACTTCGTCTGCTTCCGCCACTTGAGGATGCGGCCTATCCCCCACAGGCGGGACGGGCTGAACTGGCGTCGTGCCGCGAAGTACCGGCCCAACCTGGTCGGTTTCACCAGTCGATGGCTGTGCGCGATCGGGAACCGCGCCTGCGCGACCTTGGACCCTGCGAACCCCAGCGCCCCGGTGATCGCACCGCGGATACCGCCGCCGACCACGTGGCCGACCCAGTTCTCCTGGCGGTGGTTCACTGCCCAGTTGGCCGCACCAAGGCCGGCGCCGACGACGAAGCCGACGCCCACCGCACAGCCGATACCCGCCGTGCCCACGCAGGCAAGGCCGACTGCCACGCCCACCACCACGCCCCGGACGATGCTGTTGTCCAGTGCTTTGCGGGCGAGGTCGACTCCCTTGCTCAGCCACGACCACCATTGCCCGTCCAGGTCGGTCTTGTTGATCGGGTCGGCGCTGACGTAGTCGTAGTCGTTCGCCGACCCTCCGTCGACCGGGTCGACCGAGAGGAACCGGCCCAGCAGCGGGCTGTACGGCCGCGCTCCCATCTGCACCAGCGAGAGACCGCCCGCGTGTTCGGTGAACCGCTGGTGCTGTCCGAGCCAGCCGTAGTCCTGCTGCCCCGGCTGGTTGTCCGGGATCGCGTCCGGCGATACCGCGCCGGCGACGTCGAGCGCCTCGCCGTAAGGGGTGTATGCGAGCAGGCCGCCGACTTGCTTGCCCGCCGCGTCGCACGTGAAGCCGATGTCGCCGCGGACAGTCGGTACGTCCCAGGTCGCCGGAGATGCCGCCTGCTGGTTGTAGAGCACGCCACCTGGCAGGCTGATCGTGCGCGAGAGCAGGCGCTTGTTCACGTCAAGTACGACATCCGCGCTGTCACCCGTGGCGGTGTAGCCATAGAGGACGTCAGTGGCGGTGTCGCCCTGGGTGGCCGCGCGCCGCGTGATCCGGCCAGTGGCGTCCCGCACATACGCGATGTCGGCCGGGTCCGGCCCGGTGATCCGCGCGGTCAGGTTCCGGTCGGCGGAGTCCCAGCCCAGATAGGTCGTCGCGGCCCCGGCGGTGAACTCTGTGGTGTTGCCGTGACTGTCGTAACCGATGCTGGTCAACGCCGTGGCACCGGTGGTCGCCAGCAGCCGATCGGCTGCGTCGTAGCAGTATCCGGTCTCGGCGCTGCCGGCCGCAGTCTGGTCCGTCAGGCGGACTCGGTTGCTGTTCATTCCTGCGTTGGCCTGGCTGCCGCCTGGGCAGCCCGCGGGCGTGGCACCCGCGAAGTCGTACGTGTAGTGATGTCCGCGCACGTACGCTTCGGTCATTCTGCCCGCAGCGTCGTAGCCGTAGTTCGGGCCGTCCGGGCGAGCGTCGATGCCGCCGAGCGACTCGTCGACCACCGTGCCCGCCTTGGACCGCGTCACCTGTGAAACGACAGTGGTGCCGTTGGAAGTCTTCCACGTCAGCGAAGTCAACTGCCCCGCCGAGTCCCTGCCGATGGCATCGAGCGACATGCCGTTGGCGTAGCTCACGCTCGCCGGTTCGCCGGCGTTGTCATAGGTCGACGACGCGAGCACTGTCTCGCCGAGTTTCGTGGTCTGCAGCCGCCCGGCGTCGTCGTAGGTGAACGTCGTCAGCTGCGCTGCATCCGCGGCATTGGGAAATACGACATTTGCCTGAGCGACCCGGCCAACCTGGTCGTAGGCGCTCTCTGTGCGCACGCCGTGGACATCGCTGTAACCGACGACCCGGCCCAGCAGGTCCGTCGTGGTGGTCACCGTGCCGTGGACATCCGACACGGAGGTCACCAGCGGGTCACGGCCCACGGCGTAGTTGGTGGTGACGGTCCGCTCGCCCTCGGCCGTGTTGGCCGGAACCCGTACGGAGGTCACCCGGTCGCGCAGATCGTAGGCGGTGCATGTCCAGTCGCCCGCGAGGGACTTGGCCACCACACGCCCGGACGCGTCGTAGACCTGTTCCTCGACCCGCGCCGCGCCAACCGCCGGCGCCGGTGAAGTCACCGACTTCGGCAGCCCGCCCTGCGGAACTGCCGGGCTGCCCGGTACGCAGGGGTTTGCCCGTGTCTCCGTGTCGCCGTAGTGGGCGGTCGTGGTGACCGCGCCCGACGGCTGTACCTTGGTCAGCCCACGGAAGTATCCGGTTCCCGGCGCCTCGTAAGTGGAACCGGTGGTAAGCCGTACGCCGCCGGAGCCGGTGCTGCCGGCCACGGCCAATCCGTACACAGGATCGACACCGCCGTCGGTGAACGAAGTTGACGACACCTTGCCCGGCACGCCGGCCGACTCGTCGGTGGTGACCGACGTGGTGTGCCCGTAGCGCGGCTTGAGCTGGGTTCCCGGAATCGCCTGTTGGGTGCCGGACGGTGTCGTCCAATGCAGCTCCAGCTGCGCAGTCAGGTCGAATTCGTAGTAGTCGACGCGGATTCGCTTGGCCTGACCGGCAGCATCGGCGTGCACCACGCCTTGACGCCAGGCCGGTGTGGTGTTGCGCCAGTCGTCGATCACCAGCCGGTCGTCCACCCACACGCGAACGCCGTCGTCGGCGAGCACCCGCAGGGTGTAGTCACCAGCCGCCGGGAACACCAGGTCCCCGGTTGCGCGTAACGAGAAGTGGTCGGCGGGAACGGCAGTAGGCGCATCGCTGTTCCAGTTCTTCACGAACGAACCGTCGGCCGTGCCCAGCCCGGTCGTGTACGCCTTGGGTGAGCCGGCTAGCTGATCGTTGCCGTACCAGGTGACGGCGAGCCCGTTGATGCCCTCGTCGTAGCCGGTCCGCGTGTGCGGCACGGTCGCCGCGCATGCCGCGGTCGGTACCTGCCCGCTGAAGCAGGACGTCGGGGCTGGCCCGTAGGTGTCGACCGGGCGGTCCGCGTAGTCGTACACCGTGGTGGACGTTCGATTGGCCGCGTCGGTCGTGCTCAGTTGCTGGTCTTTGGCACTCCAACTCTGCTGGGCGACCTTGCCGGTGGCGTCGGTCGTGGTGAGAGTCCGGTCGGCGTCGTCATAGGTGACCTTCGACAGGAAACCGGTGGCGGGGTTCAGCCCTGCAGCGGTGACCTTCGTCGTCTTCGCCGCCGGGTCGTAGATGTATCCGTGCTGCGGACGCGGCTGCCCCGGCGCCGGGGCGCCCGACCGCACGGAGGTCGCCTTCGCCTTGCCCGCGACGGTTTCGTAGGTGATCTCGGCGTTCAGGTCGGTCAGTCCCGCGCGGTTGGCCGGGTCGGCAGCGATCCAGTCGTTGACCAGCGAACTGCGTAGGGTGGTCAGCAGACCGGCGGCATCGTAGCCGTAGTCATTGATTTCCGAACCGGGATCTTCGATCCGTGAGAGCTTCGCCTGGCTGTACCAAAGCCGTGTCTCGGTTCCGTCCCAGTAACTGATGCGGCAGAGCATCTGTGACGGCGCGGTAGCGTCCGCGCCGGCCGGCGGAGTCGCGCCGCCATAACAGTCGTCACCGGCGCGGTTGTAGTGCAGGATCTGGGATCGCTGCGATACCGGATCCTTGATCTCGCGCAGCCGCGATGGCGCGCCATCGTAGACGTACTGAAGCGTCGCGGGTTTGCGGCTGTCGAGGACGCCGGTCTGCGACTCCACCTTGCCGTCGGCGCGGAAAACGTACACGCTTCCGGCCTCGGTGAGCGTCACCCGTCCGGCGGCGTCGAGGCCGAGGATACCGGTCTCGCCGTCGGGTGCGGTGTAACCGCCCGCGCTCTTCTTCGTCCAGGTGTGCTTGGACCCAGTGGCGTCGGTGAGCACCACCGTCTGGTCGGTGACTTTGGCCTCGGTGTAACTCGACCCGTCGCCGTCGAGATCGGCCGAGACGGACCAGCCCTGCGGGAGCACGGGCAGATCGTTGGTGTAAAGCCAGTCAGCCGGCACGATCTGCGGCACGACCGTGGTGTTGTCGGACGTCCGCACGAACAGGCGCATCTTCGCCGAACCGGTGGCCTCGGCGCTCTCCACCTTGATCGGTACCCGCTGGCCCGCGGTCAGGGAGACGTTGGTGGCCTGGGTCCAGTTCAGATCACTCGGAGTGCCGACGTCGTAAATCTTGGCGTTGTTGAGCCATACGACCGCGCCGTCATCGTGAACCCCGGCAAACTGGTAGGTCCCGGTGACCGGGGCCTGGAAGAAGCCTTCCCAGCGGGCGACGAACCAGTCCGCAGGCAGGGCTGGGGCAAACGGCGAGTCGACACCCCAGTCGACGTTGACCTGCGGTTCGGTGCGCACAAGCACCGGCTGCTGAGCGTCACTGATGAGGCCGTTGTGCGACAGGTCGACGAAGTAGGACGCCTTGAGGCCCTTGTTCTCTCGCTGCTGGGAATTGTAGGTGAGTGTGACGCCCGCGCTCCCGGCGACCGTGGTGAAGGTAGGTGTTGCCTGCGATGCCGTGACGTTGCCGTTGGCGAGGTTGACGCTGATGGGGCCGGCAGTGTCCGCCGGCGCCGGGCCGTGGTCACCGATGCGCTGGTCGATCTTGAAGTGGCCCACCCAGGCCGGGGTGATCGTGGTGGTGCCGCTGTAGGTCATCGCCTGCCAGGTGTAGGCGACGCCGTCCTGCAGGATTCCGGCCGGCACGGTCCACGTCGGGGTGGTCAGGCAGCCCGACTCCACCACGACTCCGGACTTCGCGTCGGCACCGGTGGCGATGCGGAAGCAGTACTTGACCTGCTCGCCGTCCGGGTCGGTGACCGGGTTGACCGACAACGTCGGGGTCAGCGACGTCGACACCAAGCCGTCGGCCGGAGCCACCATCGTGGCGGCTGGGGCCGGGGAGCCGGTATCCACGGTCAGGGTGGCGTTGAGGTTCTTGTAGGTCCAGGTACCCGGGTTCTCGGCACCGATCATCATGAAGAAGACCGAGCCGTCGCGGGCGTTGACCCGGTCACGGATGAACCCCGTCATCCCTTCGCCGACGAAGCTGCCGACGTCACCGACCAAAGCGCTGGTCATATACCCGCCGACGCCGTTGAAGTTGAACGCCGACGCGTGGTAGAGATTCGCGTTCCACGTCTTGACCGAGCCGACCACGCTGGTGTTGCGCGTGAGGTCCATCCGCGCGCCGACCACGGTCTTGCCGAACAGCGGCGAGTAGTCCATGTGGAAGACGCTGCGGTTGTAGGTGTCTCCGTTGGCCTGGCTGTTGCCGATCCGCAGGCCGCAGGCGTCGCAGTTCGTGCCGTCGGAGCGGTAGGAGTGCGACTCGGTGACGCCGTAGGTGAACGTCGGGTCAACGAACACCGGGTAGACGCGCTTGGGGTCGCGCAGCCAGTCCGGGTCGACCGCGACGGTCAGCCACCAATCCGCGCCGGCCTTGTCCAGGGTGTAGACGCCGCCGGTCATCGCCGGGGCTGTCTCACCGTGGCCCGCGGAGTCCCAGGTCTCGATCGGCGGCAACACGATCTTCGCCGCCCCGCTCTTGTCAGCCAGCGTGACCGACCCGTTCTTCTCCAGCTTCGGCGTCAGGTCACCGGTGGTGAGCTTGAACTTCCACGACGACCGCCCATCCGACGGCAGCCGCTTGAGCTTGATGGTCTCCTTCACCGCGCCCGGCGTGACCTCGTAATCCAGGTCCGTGCCCGCGGCGACCTCCGGATAGGTGACCGAATCACCCTTCACCGCGGCGGTCGCCGGGGCGGCCTGGTCCAGCGCCAGGCCAGCGGTGTGGCCGCCCGATTCGACCTGCAGCACCGCGGCGTCGTCGGCTTTGGTGGCCAGCGAGGGGCTCAGCGGGTGGTGGTCGGCGTCGGCGCGCTTGGTCGCCGGGTCGGTGGCCAGGATGGTCTGGACCGGCTGCCACTGGCCGTGCTCGTCCTGCACGTTCAGCGGCTGGTTCGACTGCCGCACCGAATGCGTGCCATCGACGTTGACGTACTCGGTCGTGAACATCGACCGCGACACCGGCGTCGACCGCTGCGGATCGAAATGCGTTCCCGCGCCACCGTCCAACCGGCTCGACGCGGCGAAATCCGCCTTCGACGGCGCCTGCGGCGCGACGGGAGCGGGCGGGGCCGAAGGCAGCAACCCGACGTCACGCGCATCGATCGGCTTCGGTGCTTCCGCCAGGCGCGGCGGGGCCGCGATCGCTTCGGCGCTGCCGACGAGCAGCGTCATCGTCAGGGCGAGCACGATCGCTCTGACCCAGCGGACCAGATGGACAGGACGCGACAACCGCAGCACGGCCAGTTCCTCCCCCGGCGACCCGGCATCCGCCGCGGCCGCCCCCAATGGCCCGCGGAGCACGACTGCCGCCGCGGGATGGTGCCGGGCGCTCCGCACACGTCGTGCCCGGTTCGCCCCGAGGTCGGGAATTCCCGTCCCTCGCCCGCACCCTGCATCGCCGGAACCTCACACCGTCGTTACACCGTCGAGTGAGATGAAGCCCACAGTTGCCAGTCGATCACCGATCCGGTAGAAGCGCTGCTCACCGCCCGTCTGAAGGCGAAGGCTCACCGGCTACGATCGCAGCCGGTCCCGCCTTCGCCGGACCACATACCGCCCCTTCGACAGGAGACCGATGCCCCAGCCCGCGCTCGACGCCCCGGACGTCACCGCACCGATCCCGCGCACGACCGCGAAAGTCCGGCGCGACGCCGCGCCTCGGGTCGGCGTCGCGGCGCTGTGGGTCTTCGCCGCCGCTCCCTTCGCGCTGGCGCTCCTGGCGGCCGTGCGCGCGCCGAAGATGCACGTGCTGCTCGACTACTGGCACGTCTTCGCGAAGATCACCGACGACAACGGCGGCCTGCTGCTCGGCCAGGTCTTCACCTACCACCTCGACCAGCCGTTTGTCGTGCCTTCCTTGCTGTTCTACGCGGACGCGGCGTGGTTCGGCGGGGACAACCGGGTCCTGACCGTCCTGACGATCGTCCTGCTCACGGTCGCGGTGCTCGCTCTGCGAACGATGCTGCCGCGACACCTGAACCCGACGACACGGGTGGCGTTGACCGCGGCGATGTCGTGGCTGCTGTTCACTTCCCACGCCACCGAACTGTGGCTGCAGGGCACGAACGGCATCAGCTGGGTCCCCGCGATCACGTTCTGCACGATCGCGATCGCCTGCGCCCACCACGGCCGCCCGATCGGCGCGTCCGTGGCCGCTGTGCTGGGCTGCCTGAGTTTCGGCGCGGCGTTGCCGATCTGGTTCGTCCTCGCCTTCATCGCCTGGCTGCGCAAGGAAACGCGGCTCCGCATCGCGATCCCCGCAGCGGCCGGGGTCGTCATCCTCGCCGCGTGGTGGCTCACCAAACCGGCCGGGGCGCAGTCCGGAGCGACGGACGCTTTCGACCCGGACGGACGGCTGTCCGTCGTCGCCGCCGCGGTCGGCGGGTTGTGGTCAGTGGACATCGCCGTCCTCGCTGTCATCGCCGGAGGCTGCACGATCGCCCTGCTCGCCCTGCTGCTGCACCGCACGATCGACCGCCGCCCGGCCGAAACCGACGCAGGCTGGGCCGGCCTGGCCGCCTACGCCTTCGCGCTGGCCCTGATGCTGGCGCTCGGCCGGACGACGACGAATGTTCCCGGCGGCAACGTCGGGCTGATCAGCCGGTACGTCCTGGTCGCCGCACTGGCCACCATCGCGGCGCTCGTCCTGACCACTGTGCACCATCCACAGTGGCCGAAACGGTACGTCGTCACGGCGGTCGTGGCGCTGTCCCTGGTCACGCACGCCATCGGCGGCGCCAAGGCCGACGAAGTCCGCCGCAGCTACGCGTCACTCAACCTGTCCGCAATCGCCCTGCGCGTCGACGCACCCGCAGCACTGGAAGCCCTGCACATCCAGCGCGCCGCCGCCCCCGCCGCCCGCACGCTGGGGGCCTACCCGTTCAACGACAGCTTCACACTCGGCTGCCACGGCCCCGAACTCGGCACCCACCTCAACCTCACGACCGCACAACCGGCCTCAGCCGGTGCCCTCGACGCCCCCGCCACCGACGCCGGCACCATCATCACCGGCTGGGCCGCCATCAACGGCACCCGCCCGGACTGCATCCTCATCACCGACCAAACCGGCACGGTCACCGGCGGCGGTATCACCGGCCTGCCGCTCACCGCCGGACAGACCACGAAAGCCACCCCCGGCGCGACGGCGTGGCAGGCAACGTCCGGCCCGGCCAACGGGCCACTGACCGTGCTCGCCGTCCAGGGCGGACGCCTCCACCCCATCATCTGAATCTCCATCTGCATAGCCAGCACACTTTGTCCACAGATCCTCGGCCATGCGCAGAACCGGGAAACTCCCCATCCCTTCCACATTCCGTCGCTCCAATTGGACCCGACCTGAGGTTCGTAATAACACGTTCGTCAGCGAATAGAACGTTATACAATCCAGCCTCGGCCGCGCTGATCGGGCGAAGACTTCCCAGCCCGCCGTCATGCGACCTCGGCTGGAGCCTCGCTCCAGCGTGATCCTCGTTCGACCGCCCTCAAAGCCAGCACCGTCACCGACGGAGACCGTCGACCTGCTCGCACAGTGGATCACCGTCAGCAACTCCACCCGCACCTCTCCCCCATCCGAGCACACCAGTGGATTGCGGTTCGCCTTCCACGACCGCACCTCGACCACCCACCATCAAGATCGCGTGTCATTCCAGGGCTGGTAGCGCGACATGGCGGAGCACCTCATCGCCGGACACGGTCAGATCATTGCCGCTTACTTCGACACCTGCACCTCACGCCGCGTCCCGTGGCGACAGCGACTACAGGCCGCCCAGCTCACGACCGAGGCGTCGAGTCCGGAGTGCCCGATCGATGCGATTGAAGTCGGCGATTACGAACGTGCCTTCACCGGTAATCAGTTCGCCACCCTCTACAGCCGGTGCACCCGGCACGGCATCCAGCTGTGGCTGCCCGAAACCGGGGGGCCCGGTCGATCTCGGCAACCGGGACCACCGGGGACAGATGGTGCCGCTGGCCACCCAGTCACAGCGCGAGGTCCTCCGCGCCCGCCACCGAGTGCTGGCGGCCATGCACAACCAGGCCACCCAACAGGCCCGGCGATCACCTCGGTCCGGGCCAGCGGGGTGTCCGGGCAGCCATGGAGCCTCGATGCCCAACCGAACAACAGACGACCGAGCCCGACGATTCGTTGCGTGTGATCGCCCTCAATGTGGCCGACGACCTCGCCGAACTAGCCAGGGTGCGTGCCTGGGCCGACCACTTGCTGCAGGACCTGCCCCGAAAACCTGCGGGTCGAGAGCTCATGGTGATCGACAAGCTGACCTCGAACGCGCTCCGCACCGGGCGAAGCCGGGTTCGACCGGCAGCTCGATCCTGTTGATCGCCGGTGCCCCAGGTCCCCACTTCCGACGACCGATGTCCGACCCGCAACACCCGACGGATCTTGCTGCCGCCGGCTATGGGCCGCTGTGGATGAGCGGTGCCCACAGGTCGGCGCGGTCGGGGTGTTCGTCGCGCAGGTCGCGAGTGATGTGGTGCAGCGCCGAAGCGGCGTGGTCGGCTACCGGGGTGTCGGGCATCCGGTGGTAGAAGGCGGCTGCGGCTTTTGCGGCGATGCGATCGTCGAGCGGCCAGAGGCTGGCGATAACGTGCCGGTACCCGGCCACCTGGAACGCGGAGGCCAGGTGGAGGACCTCGTCGGCAAGCCATGTCCCACCGTGTGCGGTGGAGCACGCGGACAGGTAGGCCAGTTCGGCGTGCGCCAGCCGGAGGCGGCTGATGTCGGGCAGGGGCAAGGTGCCGTCATGAAGACGCAGCCCGCTGAGTGACGGGGTGGCGAGGTCCGCCCTGGCATGGCAGGCGAAGTGCGCCCAGGTGGCCTTCGCAATGCCGGCCAGGACGCGCGTCGTGGTGGCGTCGTGGTCGATCAGGGGTGTGCCGTCAGCGTGAAGGGCGTGCAAGACGGCGGCCTCGGCTGCGGTACCGGGTAGGTCACGCAGGCCGGGCGTGCGGGTGAGGGCGACGGTGAACTGGTGGCGAGCCGTGGCACGGGGACGTGCGCGGGCGTGGGCCAACGCTCGGAGGGTGGGGGTGTAGGAGGACACGACACGGTCGAGGGCGCCCGGCTCACCGGGGTGACCGGCGGCGTGCAGGGGGAACAGGCCGAGCAGCCCGATGGGCATCCACCAAACCCTCGGCAGCGGCGCGGCGGTACCGCTCACCGAAGGAAGCGTGTCGACGACACGGCTGACGAACGCGTCCCAAAGCCAGCTGAGAACGTCTCGCAGAACACGATGGCGACGTAAGACGCTCGACAGAGAACTGCCGTCGTGGGTGACGTCCATCAATTCCCGGGCCTGGGAAAATACGTCGTTGAGCACGAGGTCGGGCAGTGGAACGCACACGGGCTCGGCGTCGCCGGTGACGACGATCGCGTCGCTGCGCCGCCTCCCGGCGTTGACCAGTACCACTGCACCGCCGGCGATGGCCTGCTGCAGTTCAGCGAAGCGGGGCGGGAGAAGGAACCGGGAAAAGCCGGGTCTCCGACGCACCCGGGCGATCAGCTCCGTCGTGCTCGGCCCACAGCTGTCTCCTGCTCTCTGTCCGTCCGACCTTGCCGACGAGGCTGTCTGTGTCGGGGTCGAGGGTGCTGAGCTGTTCGCGTGCGCGCCGTAGCTGCGCGGCCAGCTCGGGGTGGGCCTTGTCGAGGTCCGTCAGGTCGGATCGGGAGTTCAACTGCGCGGCGAGCAGGACACCTCGGCCCAGCTCCGCAGCCTCCACTGCGCCGGTGGTGTCGTCGAGTGCGCAGTGGGCAGCCACTGCGTCGCCCACCAGGCCTTGGTGCTGGCCGAGCCGGTGCTCCTGGTCTGTCTGCTCACCTTCACGAGGCGCGATGAGCTGCATCGTCGCCACTGCGGTGTCGAACAGTTTCGCCGCGGCGGCATGGTCGTTCATTGCGTGCGCCAGCCGCCCCACCTCACTGGCGGCCCAGACCCGATCCGCCGGCGCAGTTGTCTCCGATGAGAGGACTGCGGCTAGCGCCTCGCGCAGCATTCCGAGGGGAGCGTCCAGTCCGCTCAGCTCGAATCGCTGCCTGTAGCCAGCTGCGAGAACTGCGACAGTTCTCGAACGTTGGGCGTCGTCGGCAGCGGTGACGGCCATGATCTCTTCCCCCAGCTCGATGGCCCGATCTAGGTCCGCCGGCACCTCAGCCTGCTCGAACCGGGCCTGGTAAGCACTACTGAGATTGAACATGCACCCGACCCGCACGGGATCGCCGTTGGGGGTGGCGGCCACGGCTTCCTCCCCCAGTTTGACGGCCCGGTCCAGATCGGCCGGCACCTCAGCGTGCCTGAACCGGACCTCGTAGGCGACACTGAGGTTGGCTAGGCATCCCACCCGCGCGGGATCGCCGTTGGGGGTGGTGGCCACGGCCTCTTCCCCCAGCTTGACGGCCCGGTCCAGGTCAGCCAGCGCCACGGAGCGTCTGAACCGCGCGGTGTAGAAGCCGCCGAGGTCGTTCAGCGCGCTCGCTCGGGCCGTATCACCAGCAGCGAAGGCCGGCAAGGCCTGCTCGGCCAACTCGATTGCCCGGTCCAGGTCGGCAAGCACCCCGACGCGCTCGTACCGCCGGGCGTAGGCGGAGGCGAGCGTGTTCAGGTGAAGGGCCACGCCAGCCCTGTCGGCAGGGGCGATCGTGTTTCCTTGGTCGGCGCTGACGGCTTTCCCGCCCAGTTCGATTGCCTTGTCCAGGTCCGTCGGCACCCCGAAACGTTCGAATCGTCGCCGGTAGGACGCACTGTGATTGGCCAGGATCTTCGCTCGTTCGGGGTGGTCGGCGGAGGCGGCTGCCACGGCTTCTTCCCCGAGCTCGATCGCCTGCTGCAGGTCCGCCACCTTCCCGAGGCGTTCGAACCGTGTTTGGTAGGAGATACTGTGGTGGGAAAGGATCTTCGCTCGTTTGGCGTGGTCGGCGGAGGCCGCTGCCACGGCTTCTTCCCCGAGCTCGATCGCCTGCTGCAGGTCCGCCACCTTCCCGAGGCGTTCGAACCGCGCAAGGTGAATATTCGCAAGATTGGCCAGCGATTCCGGACCCTTGGGGTGGCCCGCCTGCGTGAGGGCCAGTGCGCGTCTGCCGAGCTCGATCGCCCGGTCCAAATCCGCCGGGACCCCGAGAGTCTGATACCGCCCCAGATAGGAATTGGCCAAATGGGTTACCAATGCGGGCAGGTAGTCGGCGTCGAATGAGGGGATCAGGAGGACTTCCTCACTCAGCTCGATCGCGCGGTCCTGGTCCGCCTGCGCACCGATTCTCATGTACCGCTCCAGGTAGGCGGCAGCGAGATCCGGCAGCACCCGGTCGCGGTAGGGGTAGCCGCCGTCCATCGCCTGCTCCCGCAGTTCGATCGCGTGGTCGAGATCCGCCGGCGTCCCGGTGTGCTCAAAACGCAACCCATGGGCAGCGCCGAGGTCCACCAGCAGCGAAGCGAGACGGGGGTGGCCGTCGGGAGTGACTTCTGCCGCCCGCCGGCCCACCGCGATGGCCTGATCCAGGTCCGCCACCGCCCGGGTGTGCTGGTAACGGAACCGGTGAGCGATGCCGAGGTTGGCCTGTGCCCACACTTGGTGGGGATGGGCGTGGTCCGAGGCAGCGGTCAGCAAAGTGACGGCGGCATCGACGAGGCAGGGGTCGGTGCCGGTCTGCGGTTCCGCTAGGAAGGCGAGCGCGGGCCGGATCTGCATTTCGGGGTCGGCGCCAGGCCCGAGCAGCTCTTGCATCGGCTCCGGGAGCACGGCTTCACCGTCGAGCAGCGGCACGGCGATCTCGATGGCCCGGGCCAGTTCCCACAGATCGCGGCCGCGCAACGCGGCATATCGCTGGAGGTGGAGCCAGCACAAGGCATGGCAAGCCGTGGTCAGCTGCCGGTTGTGCTGTGCTGCCGGTTGTTCGGGGTTGGGCGACTGCACGGCCTCCCACAGTCGGACAGCGTCGGCTCGAGCCGATTCGCCGACCACGGCGGCAACTTGACCATTCCGGCGATAGCTCGCGACACGCTGCTGGACTCGATGCAGCAGCTCGTCGAACGACACGTCGAACCTCCTGTGCTACCCGCCACTGTTCCGTGAAGCACCTCACTCGGTCCCCCACGCCGGACGCCATCATGCCCGCGTGGGCGCCCGGGAGTCGAGAACGCAAGCGATCGGATCGGCGGGTACTTCGTCCTTGACCACGGACGCCATTCCTCCCGCGTTGTAACACTCGTCGGCAGCTCAGCAAGCTTCGCGACCGCCGAAACGAACTTGGTGATCCGGCCGATACAGGCGACGCTCCGGTCGCTTGGACGACTATACGATCCAACCGGACCAGTTCGGTGTAGCGAATCGGCCGCCGCCCGCGACCTGTTAGGCAAGAAACTAATGTTGTCGTCGGGTGGGGGTCGATTTTGGCTGGCCGAAGTAGTCGCGCAGTGTGGCTAGTTGCCGCAGGGATTGTGACATGGGCAGTGATCCACTTCGGTTTGCTGAACTGGCTCGGAGACACACACCGCCCCTGGCGCCCCATCGTAGAGGGGGTGAGCTGGGTCGCCGGAATCGGTGCGCTGGCAACACTCAGGTTTACATACTGGGCTATCCACACCTGTTCTCACCGCACCCGGCGTTCTTCTGCTCCGGCATCGAAGCCAGTGAAGCCCGCTGGATCACCAGCAAGGAGGACGCGCTCAACAACGAGATTTCCCAAGCAGTCAAGCGAATCCGAGATCCTCGCCTGCACTACATCGACACCTCCAATGCATTCCGCGATGGTGAGCTGTGCGCGAAGAACCACACTCAGTATGTCACCGGGCTGGTCGTGGACACGCACAACTGGGTCTACAGTTTCCACCCAACCGCAGCCGGCCAGCAGCAACTGGCCAACACGGTCAAGTCGGCTGTACTCAGCGGACGACTCTGAGCGATATCCCTCACCGGGACGTCGCAGCTCCCGTGATCACAACGCCCATGAGCTACTTCGGCCCGTCGACACAGAACCACGGGACATTGCTCATGAGCATCATCACCAAGGTCGCCAGTGCGCCGAAGCCCAGATTAGGCCTGGGCTTCGGCGCAAGGACGTTCAAGCCGATCAGACCATGCCGGTCCAGTACAGCGGGTTGGTTCGCTTGAACTTGACCTTCACCGTGATCTCGGCAGCGGTTGGCGGACAGTATCAGCACCATGCCGAGCGTGCTCTCGGCTCCCGCGAGCACGTCGGCCCGGCCGTGCGCCTGTCTCCGATTTGCAGTGCGTAATCGGTGACCTGCACCACCGCCGCGCCGTTCGCGGTCACGGCGAACGTGAACGGCCCGGCCTTGGAGCGCCTGCTTCGAGGTGTATTGACGGTGACGTCGAAGCGTAGGCCGCGTGTGAAGTCCTTCGTCCGCGCGGGGCCGGCGAGCAAGGAAACGCGGACGGCTTGCCGACGGTGCTGACCTCGCGCTTGCCGGCCCGTTCCTCTCCGAACTTCATCACCTGCCGCGGTGCGCTGCTGATGGGCTTCGCCGCGCTCGTCGGCGGAGTCTTGGGCGGGTTGGCCGGCGCTGCCCAGTAGGACCAGCCCGCCCCGCCAGGATCAAGGTCACGGTGGGGCGTAGATTCGAACCTGTCGTATTCGCATTCGAGTTGGTTCCGGACTCATCAGGTCCAGCCGCGAGCGAGGCGGAAGATCTGGCGGCCGGCGTGCTCGCGCACCTGACGGAGTCGGAGCGCGACGCAGTCCGTGTCCGTGCTGCGCACGTGCTCGAGGTCCCTGACCGGCCGGGCTGACGTCGCAGAACTTGAGGAGCCGGGCGAGCCGCGGCTTGGCCTCCGGCTGACATCGGGCTGTTGCACCGTCCGGGTCCGGATCAGCTACCGACAGCCGTGTCGGTCAAGACACTCGTTAATCGACCTCTCTCACCCGGCACTCCGGGGTACAACAACGTCGAGAGACCTCCTACCACGTCGCGGCACGACGGTTCTCCGCTGGCCGCTCTGGCCGCGGTTCGACATCACTCGTCGCGTAGGCGAGGCAGGCTAGGGACGCCATGCTGATCGTGCAGTACCCGAGCCATGCGGCATTGAGTCGGACAGTCGCGGATCTAGGCTACCAGCACGTCATGGCGTGCCTGTTGGTCTTGCCGGGTGATCGCGCGCCGTGGTGTGTCATGCGTCAGCGATCCTCGCGTCGCACCGTTGATAGCCGGCGACTCGAGGGGCGGCAGTATGGAGACACCTGATCTTCTCGGTGACTGGGTTCAGGGCGCACGCCGAAGGATTGCCCACCGTCCGCAGCGGGGAGCCCGAGGCGCGGTCAGGTTCGCGTTCTACGGTCGGACGTCAACGGTTGAACATCAGGATCCGGTGAGTTCCGCTGCGTGGCAGCGCGAAGCAGCCGAGACCTTGATCGCCAGGCACGGAGTGATCGTGGCCGAGTATTTCGACGCCGGGTGCTCACGGCGGTTGCCGTGGCGTGACCGGCCGGAGGCGGCAGCGCTGCTGGCAGCTCTTCCTGATCCGGATCGCGGGTTCGATGCGATCGTGGTGGGAGAGTACGAGCGCGCCTTTGCCGCGGACCAGTTCGAACAGCTGGCCCCCACACTCACCCGATACGAGGTGCAGGTCTGGCTCCCGGAGGCCGGCGGGCCAGTCGAGGCCGGCAGTCCCCTGCACCGGATGCTCATGACTTTACTCGGCGCACAATCGCAACGGGAGGTACTGCGCGCCCGACACCGGACACTGGCAGCGATGCGCGCCCAAGTACGCATCCAAGGTCGCTACTTGGGAGGGCGTCCACCATACGGGTACCGCCTGGTCGATGCGGGACCGCATCCGAACCGGACACACGCCAGCTGGGGGCGCCGACTCCAGCGACTCGATCCGGACCCGGTGACAGCACCGCACGTGAAATGGATCTTCGCCAAACGACTCAGCGGGCGAAGCGCCGCCGGTATCGCCCGCGAACTGAACGAGCGAGGCGTGCCGTGCCCGTCCACAGCGGATCCGGACCGCAACCGACACCGTTCCGGCCAAACGTGGTCACTCCGCACCATCGTCGAAATCCTCCGAAACCCGCGATACACCGGCCGAGAAGTATGGAACCGCGTCCCTGACCGCAACCAGCAAAACCTCGAAGCACCGCGCGCCATGGTGACCATCGCCGCCGGGCCCTCGCATCCAGCGCTGGTGAGCGAGCGGGATTTCATCGCTGTCCAGACTGTCAGGGTCAGCCGGACCGCGTCCGACGGCACGGAACGCGTCTACCGGCTGTCGGGCCTGGTGCAGTGCGGGTCCTGCGGACGCCGGATGGACTCACATTGGGTCAACGACCGCCCCGGCTACCGCTGCCGACATGGGTACACGAGCGCGCAGCCCCGGCCAGCCACAGGTCTCAGGAACCTCTACCTACGAGAGGACGACCTGCTCGCGCGCGTCGCCACGCACCTGCTCACCCAAGGCAACCCGGCCCAGGATGTTGTCGAGCACTTGCGTGCACACAAGCTGATGATCAACTGTGACGCCGGGACGCTGACGCTACGGTCCGTGGGAGATCAGCCAACAGGATTGCCCCACGGTTGATCGCGAGGCGATCGTCCATGGGGCAATGATGTGTCCGAGACGATCTTGCTCACTATCTACACGGCTAATTCTTGACTGACCTTGCGGCAGACTCCCGAGTCGAGGGTCGAGGGTCGAGGGTCAGAGTTTGAACTCAGGTGGTCCTTCGCACGAGGCCGGTGTAGCCAGCAAGAGCGAGCGTCGCCAGCCCCCAGATCATCGCTTGCGTGAGCCAGATTGCAACGGTGAATTTCGCGGCCAAGTTGGTGTCGGGGTTGAGATCGCAGCGGTTGCGGACACCGTTCGTTGCCAGCGGCAGGCCCCGGTCCAAGCCCAGGCCGATCAGTTCCACACTTGTACATGGCCTACCGGTGGCATCGGTGAAAGTGCCAGTGCGCTCGGCGATGTGATGCCCGCCGTCGGTGACGTGCCCAGCCCACAGACCAAGGCCGCCAGAGACTGCGAGAGTGATTAGGAGTGCTGCAGCAGTGCGTCGAGTCAGGTAGCCGTAGCCTGCAAGAACACCCCAGATCCAATGGAACCGCCGAGTCAACCAGTTGCCTAGAGCCTTCGGCGCTCGATCATAAAGGTCCCTCTGCTGAGCGATCAGAATCCGGCGGGCATTGCCATCGTGGCCAGCGGCCCGCTCTGCGGCTGCTAGCTGCTGATAAGGACCAGGTCGATATGCTTTTGTGTGGCAGCGGATAAGGTGTAGCCACTCCTGCCACGGCATGGCCCGATATGGCATCATTTCAAGCGCGCCAAATTGAAATCCGTTGATATCCACACATTTAGAGCGGTCGCACGATTGGTTGGGCCGAAATCCCGAACAGAGCACAGTGATCGGAAGAAAGACCTTCGACTCCACGTGCGTGTTTTCGATATCTAGCACTAAACCGTCGTCATTAGTGAACTCGGATTCCAGCGCACTTAGCATACCTCCGACCCGCGCGCCAATGAGGCGGATTGCACCGTGTCTGCCACCGCCGACGACGTGCACCTCGTCGAGGTTTAATCCAGCTTCAACCTTCAATTGGTCGGCAGACAGGGCAGATCCTGCACGATTGGTTATCTCCGCGCCACGAAGTATTAGCGCACCGCCAACATGAGCTTGGAAGAGTTGGATAGTTCCCCGCTCACTCACGCCACCAAGTCGGGCATTGCGCAGCCACATGTTGCCATCGACACGAAGGCCGGGCGCGAATAGCGCAGGACCAGTCTCGTTGATGATTTCAGTTCTACTCAAATCTAGCACGCCACCAATATGGGAACCAGGAAGTCGGACCGCGCCCGCGCTGCCAGTTCCAGTAACGCGAAGACTGTCGAGCCACATGCCCGATACGAGCCGAATGCCGTCAGCATAGACATTACCGACGCGACAATGCGCGAGGCGAAGCCAGGACAGACTAGCGTACCACGCAGTGATTGTACTAGTGACAACACAGGAGGTTACACTCAATCCAGTGCAAGCAGCGACATTGTCGAGGTCCAGCGTGCCGGTTATCCGCGCACCTTGGACTCTTATGCCCTTCGGGTCCAAGGTGCCACGCTGGCCCAACAGCATCTCGCGCAATAGCCGCGCCCGGATCTCATGTGCCGGATCGTTGTCTTCGGCGAGTTCCTCGACCGTAAGTCCAGAGCCCGCAGGTGCGTCGCCAGCGCGGGCAGCATCGATCAGTTCTCTCTCAAGCTCGGCCAGGTCATCTAGCATCGGCAGCGGCGAGTAGTCTGTCACATCAAGCGAGTCGCCGACCGGCGTTCGGATGCTACACGCACCGTCGCGCCGTGCGGACATCAGCAGGCGCCGCGGCTGCACGACCAGCGCGTTCAAGCCGCCAGGAACCGAGGGCGCGTGTAGCCTCAGCGCCCCGGACCGAGTTGATCTATAACCCCACGCTGAAGTTCGCGACCGACCTGCAGCTTGTGTGACCCACCTCCGTGCGGGAGATCTCTTGTGTTCGAGGAGATCATGCACTTACTTGAGCTCAGAGTCACTGGTACTCGATGTCGAGCACCGGTGGCAGCTCACCGGGCTGGCGAAACTGCTGATTACCACGGTGCTGACGATCCTGCTGGTGACACCGTTCGCGCTGGCCGCCAGCGCCGGCCGCGGCTACCTCCCTGACGTCGCCGCGATGGTCGCCGCGGTGTTCCTCGCCCAAGCGTCGCGCTGCTCGGCTATGGCGGATACTTCCCCTGGTCGGTCCCCGCGCTCTACACCGACATCTCCGGCCCCGACCGCGATCCATCCGGCCGCTCGGCTTCGTCCTCGTCGCCCTAGTCGGCGTCGCGGACGTCGCCGGCACCGCCGCCTGGTGGCGCCACGCCGACCACGACCACTAACCAACTGTCCAACCGGGCCGGTAAACACCAGTTCACTGTTGTCGGTAGCGGGGCGCCATGCCGCGCGCCGCCGCCTGCTGCACCAGCGCTGCGCGGCGAGCCGTTCATCCCTCCCGCACGGCTCCCCCGTGGTCCACGACAACGACCGGAACCGAGTCGGTCAGGTGGCCGACACCGGCTTACGCTCGTCGTCCTGCGGAGGGACCGTCGCTTCGTCGTCGGGGATGGTCATCCCATTGGCGCCCAACGGAGGAAGCTCCCCTTCGGCCCGTCTGACGAGATCATGCGCACCATGCGCTCCGAACATCGCCACCAACGACTGGATCAACACCACGCGCTGGGTGGGATGCAGGAAAGGCGCGAGGAATTCGCGGACGAGCTCGAAAAGACGATCGTCCAGTGTGGCGTCTTCCACCGGCTCGTCGGGCCGGATCTTGCCGGCGATTGTGTCCAGTTGTTGCATGACGTGGTCGACCTCCGCGGAATGAAGCTGTCCGGGGTCCTGCCGGATGAGCCAGGCAAAAGCCGCGCGTGGATCGGCCAGCATGGCGCGCACGACGTCGACTTGCGCGGCGATGTAGTCACCTCGCTGCCGGCGAGCCTGCGCCGCGGCGTCGTAGTCGGCCAAGGCAAGACGTCCTCGGTTGTCGAGGCCGACCGCGATGCCCGTCACCGCGATACACAGACCGAGATTCTTGTCGACGGGCACGTCGCTGCTGCACAGAGCGTCGCGAGCTGCCGCAGTGTCGGCGGGATGCATGTCCTGCAGCACGTCGGCGAAGTGCCGGCGTAGTTCTTGACGCGCCAAAGCTAGCGCACGTTCGCCGAGGCTGCGGATCCCGCCACCTGTCGCATCAGCGAGCTGGATCTCGGCCGTCGCCGTGACGTGGAACCTGATGCCGGGCAGGGTGCTGTCCAGCGATGCGGTGAACGTCGAGCGGGCCCGGCGACGGCCGGCGACCGAAAATTTCACTCGACGATCCGACGCACGATCTTCGTCAGCAGTGCCGACCTCTCGTCGGGAGCATGGTCGCCGCTCCGGCTCTCCGGACCGAGCACGTCGAGGAACAGTGGCGAACGGAGGTTACGACGCAGAACCCAAGCCAAGAGGGCTTCAGCCGGCTCGGCGATATCGCTGTTGCTCAAGGCGACACTTCCCCAGCTTCTGAGTACCCGCGCCGCCCGTTCCCCGAGTTCCGGTTGCTTTGTGGTGGTTTCCCAGCCGTGCCGAAGCCGAGCGGATGCCTCGTCATCGAGAGCGGCCTGGCGGAGAAGAGCTTCGAAGGATGCCGCCGGGGAAGCCGGGTCCATCAGCGCCAGGAAGCCGCGACCGGCCGCGAGTGTGCTGTCCGACTCCCACTGCAGAACTGCGGCGAGCAGCCGGACCGCGTCATCTGCCGTCACCGCGAGCCGGCGCAGCGCATCCACCGCGAGTTCATCGATGATGTCGGAAGCCGGGCCGGCGAGCAGCCATTTCAGCCTGATCAGACAAGCGTTGGGATTGTTCTGGCCGAACCTGCCCGCGCACATCTGCGCGACCATCTCCGCCAGCTGCGATGACGACGCGGATTCGCGCCGGCCGTAGGAGTAAGCCCAGGCCCTGGTCTTGTTCCGGACAGACGTGCCCAGCCTGCTGTCTTGTTCCGCGAGGCCGGTCAGCAGGTCGGCGACGAGTTCCCGGGTTTCCGGTGTGGAGTCGAGCCAGGACCGCACTGTGTCGACGGGATCGAACTCGGGATCGACACTCGTCAGCTCCGCCAGCCGTCGGCCGATGGTGGCCAGCCTGGCCCGTCCGGTTCCGCCGACACGCGTCAGCGTCCGGATCCAGCTGATGAGCGCGGTTTGCATCTGCGGTCGCTGCCGCCACACGTGCGGCAGCACGGCCGCGCTGAGCCCGTGCCGCACCTGGTCGAGCGACACACCCTCGCCGAAATTGCCAGCGCCCGAAATGCGAGCTAGCTGGGTATCCAGGTCGTCACCGGCGAGCAGCTCACCGGTCTGAGCGGGCACGGCGCGTCCGTCGAGCAACTCCATCGCGGCGCGCCACACCACCAACGGCGGTGCACCGTCCAGCACGGCCGCGGCGATGAGTAACGCGCGATCCACGACGTCGCGGTTGCTTCCGCTGAAGAAGTCACGCAGGTGCCCGCGCCACGCGCGGAACTCGTCGAGGATCCAGGCGACCGGTACTGGTTCATCGGCACCTTCCTCCTGCGCATCGCGGGCCTGGGCCGGCGCGTGTTCGATCGCGGCGGCCAGGCGAACAGCGTCACGGGGCAGCGTGCCACTCGTCAGGACCTCGGAACCGGCCAGTTTGTCGACCCATTGCGCGCGGGTGTCGAATCCGCGATAACGGAGGTGCGCGAGCACGACGTCGCGCGGCTTCGGGGCACTGACCTCCGCGTCGAAGTCGCTCAGCTGCGCGCCACAGCGCCGCCAGGCGCGATCGGTCATGGTGACGACCAGGCGCAGGCCCGGCCGTTCATCGACGTAGGAGCGGAGATCTTCACCGAACCCGACGGGGACCTGGTCGGCTTCGGTCTCACCGAGGTCGAGGAGGAACACCTGCTCGCGCGGAGCCGGCAACATGCCCGCGGCCGGTTTCTCCCAGTCCGCGACGAGCTCCCGTATCGGCCATCCGGCCGCGTCGGCCGGTGCCGTTCCGAGCTCCGCACCGCTGAGCAGACGCAAGGCAACGGTGCGCTTGCCGACGTGCTCGGGACCGGTGATGACCAAGAGCCTGCTCCGGCGCCACACAGCCGTGACGCGCTGCCACTCGCGGTCGTCGATCGGTGCGAAGCAATCCCGCGCGATTTCCAGCGGACGGCGCAGGCCCCGATCCCGCAGCACTTCACCGAAGTTGTTGACGATGTCACGGCCGGCCTGAGTGACCGAGCCGTGCGCGCCCGTCCGGCCGATCAGGACAGGACCCGGCCGATCGCCGGACTCGGTGCCGGCCGGGACCGAGTCGCCGAGTTCTTCCGCCGTCGTTACCGCGCCGGCTCCGGACTCTGCCGCACTCGGCAGTGTCCCGGCGGGTTCACCGCCAAAGTGGTCGGGCACGGTCACTTCGTCACCCCGCCGGAGTTGTCCCGACCCGCCTGGATGACGATGCCGCCGTCGCCGGCCGTCCCGATGAGCGAGCCGCGCGGGTAGGAGGCTTCCGGCTGGGCCGGCCGGTGCTCGTCGACGATCCGGGCCAGTTCCTCGGCGGCATCGGGGTGATCTTCGAGGAACACCTCGAGGCGACGCTTCCAGCTGGTGAGCAGCTCTCGTTCCTCGACGCTACGGTCTGGCGACTTCTCGAGCCGTTGAGCGGTTTCCTCGAGCCGGCGAACCTCGGGCGACTGCTCGGCCTGCTCCGGCTCGCCGCGTGTGAACAGCCGGACCAGCTGGGTGCGCAAGGCCTGTGCGGCTCCGCCGGCCAAGCCCTTGACCACGATCTGGGCCGCGGACTGCGCGAGGGTCGTGAAGTCAAGCGGGGAGTCCAACGTCTGCTCCTTCAATGGTCGTGACAAAGCGGATCGACTTCAGCTCGTCGGACAGGTTCGCCTCCCATTGCCCCGGATACGTAACTCACCTGATCGGATCAACTACTCGATGTGAGCCATCCGCGGAGTTCTGATATTTTCGAACTCACGTACTCTTCGCTTCCAACACGGAGACCGGCAGGGAGCAGCATGGACGGCGCGGAGGACTTCGCCCTACCCTGACCGAGTACGGCCTCCAGCGGATGACCGCCCGAGTGCTGGCGGTACTGCTGTTCACGGCGCCGACCACGACGCGCCACAGGTCGCCCTCCGCCACACGGCCAACGAACGCGCAGGCCTCATCGAGCGCCGCTGGTGGTTAGCCGCCGCGCTCTCGGCCTGACGCGACAAGCTCCTGCCTGCTGAGCTGCCCGACCTCTTGCAGGCATTCCTCGACAACCGCTTCCCGCTCACTCCCCTCACCGCGTGAGACCGGGCTCCCCAGCGTGGACGCACCGCTGACCAGGTCGGCGGATGGCGATCCGGGCACGAAACGACTGCGCCACCGGGCCATCCGGCAGCGGAGCTGTCCACCGATAGGACGGGGCACGAGCTACCGCGGCTGCCACAAGCGTGCAGTCGAAGCCCTGATCGATCTGCTCTGGTGCGGCATGGGCAAAACCTGAAGGGCTCCGAAGGCCCAGGGATCACCAGCTCGAACGGGCGAACCCACCGAGCTTGGGCTGCGGGAACAGGGGGGCAGCGAAGAGTGTCACCTGGTGACCACCAGGTGACCGCTGTCTGCAGGGCCATTCGCCGAATCCCAGGAAATGATCGAGACCAAGCAACCGCCCGCCGACACACCGCGCGAACAGCGCCGGAAGGACACGTCATGACCGCCTCCGCACCCACAGCCCCGACCGCACCCGGGGTGCGGTCCTGGTGGGGAATCCCGTTCGCCACCGCCGAGCGATACCGCCGTCCCGTCGTCGCGGCCTTCGACCCGGACCGCCCCTACGACCGCAAGGGTGTCGCCCCTGTTCAGCCCGACACCGGCGACTGGCTCGAAGCGGACAGCGGGACCGGCGAGGACTGCCTGAACCTGAACGTCTGGGCCCCCGCACAGCCGACCGGGACGGCACTACCGGTGGCGGTGTACATCCACGGCGGCGGCTTCGAGTTCGGCGCGAACACCCAGACCACCTCAAACGCCGCCGGTCTCGCCGCTTCCGGGCGTGTGGTGGGCGTGTCGGTCAACTACCGGCTCGGCGCGCTGGGTGCGGTCTCGCTCTCGCAGTACGGCGGGCGGCTCGCCGAGGCGAGCAACCTCGGCCTGCAGGACATCATCGCCGCGCTCACCTGGATCCAGCAGAACATCGCCTCCTTCGGCGGCGACCCCGACAACGTCACCGTCTACGGCCACAGCGCCGGCGCCTATTCCACGTTCGGGCTGCTCGGTGCGTCCGCCGCGGACGGCCTCTACCGGCGGCTCGCCGGGTTCTCCGCCGGACCCTCCCGGCTCCAGCCCGCCTGGTGGGCCGAGGAACTCGCGGACCGGTTCGTCACTGAACTCGGCGTCGCGGACAACCCTGACAAGCTGATCGACCTCGACCCGGCCTCCTTGGTGACCGCGCTGCACAAGGTCACCCCGACCGACCTCGGAGTCCGCGGCGGGATGGACAGCAAAAGCCTCGGGGTCGTCCTGGACACCGCCCAGCCCGGCGCAGTGCTGCACGCCCACCCCATGGACGTCCTCGCCTCCGGCACGCACCGCGACATCGACGTACTCCTGAGCTTCGCCAGCGACGACATGGGCTGGTGGGTGGCCAACGACCTCGACCGGTTCGACCCGCACACCGTCGACCGCATCACCGACGAAATCGCCGGCTGGCGCATCCCCCGCTCCCGCGCCAAGAAGCTCGTCGCAGCCTACGACCAAGACGGACGCACCCCGGCCGAGATCCGCGCCGCACTCCTGACCGACTACATCTTCGCCCTCCCCGCCGCCCGCGCCGCCCTGACCCACGCCGCCGCGGGCGGCAACGCCCACCTCCTCGCGATCGGGCCCGCCCAGGGCGCGCCCGCCGTGCACGGCACCGAGATGTACGCCCTGGTCGGCCAGCACCAGCCGGGCCGCAGCCCCGAACAAGCCGAGCGTGACACCCGTATCCGCGACATCGTGCTCGACTTCGCCACCGGCGAGCAGGCCCGCCTGTGGCCCGCCGTCACCGACCGGCCCACCGCGGAAAGCGTCGGCAACCTGCCCTTCGACGCCTTCGCCCACTACCAGGCCGCACTCGACCTGTGGGCGAACATCGACCGCCCCTGACGGTCACCGGCCACCACGAACACGACGAGGAACTCGACATGAATCAACCGACCACGGCCGGCGACGCCACACCGGCGACGATGCGAGCCGTCGTCGTCACCCGCCCCGGCGGCCTCGACGCACTCGAGATCAAGGATGTGCCGGTGCCCGTACGCAAGCCCGGCTGGGTGCGGATCAAGGTGAAAGCCTTCGGTGTCAACGAGTCCGAGGTCAGCACCCGCAAGGGCGAGTCCGACGCGGAGGTCACCTACCCGCGCATCCCCGGCATCGAAGGCGTCGGCGTGGTCGATGAAGCCGACAAGGACAGCGGACTGCGGCCGGGACAGCAGGTGGCCACGATGATGGGCGGCATGGGCCGCTCCTACGATGGCGCCTACGCCCAGTACGTGACCGTCCCCGCAGAGCAGGTCATCCCGTTCGAGACCGGCCTACCGTGGGAGGTCGTCGGTGCGCTGCCGGAGATGTTCCAGACCGCCTACGGCTCCCTCGCCACCGGCCTCGGCCTGCAGGCGGGACAGACACTGGTGATCCGCGGCGGCACCTCCACCGTCGGGCTGAGCGCGGCCACGATCGCCAAGGACCTCGGGGCCACCGTGCTGTCCACCACCCGCAGCCCGGAGAGGGCCGGGGAACTGCGGGCCGCGGGCGTCGACCATCCCCTCGTCGACAACGGCACCATCGCCGACCAGGTGCGCGAGCTGGTGCCGGACGGTGTCGACGCCGCACTGGAGCTGGTGGGCTGCTCGGTCCTCGCCGACACTCTCCGCACCGTCCGTCGCGATGGCACCGTCTGCTTCACCGGAGCTCTGGCGGGCCAGTGGACGATCCCCGACTTCACCCCGTTCCTGATCCCCACCGGGGTGCGGCTGACCTCCTACAGCGGGCAGGCTGCCGACCTCCCGGCCGACGTCTTCGCCCACCAGCTCCAGGCCATCGCCGCAGGGCGCCTCAAGGTCCCGGTCGCGAAGGTCTACCACGGCCTGGAGCAGATCCGTGACGCCCAGGCCGACCTCGAGTCCGGCACCACGCCGGGCAAGCACGTCGTCGTCCTTACTGACTGACCGTCTGGTTGCACGCACCTACAACTCAATGCCTTAAATGACCGATATAGGAGTGAAGTTACCCATTGTGGCCCGGAGAGTCGGGCCTTAGGAACCTGACGTTCACAAGCGCACGCCCGCCGCACGCGGTCGGCCAAAACGCCTCGGAAGGGACGCGGAATGAGCGTCGACAAGGTCGACAAGGAACAGATCAGCAAAACCGTTCTCGAGTTGGACAAGGAGTTCAACGAGCGGTGGAGTAACGGCGACAACCGCGGCTACCTCGACGCGTACACCGACGACGCCACCTACTTCGAACCAGCCGTCAAGAAGATGATCGTCGGCAAGGACAAGATCATCGCGTGGATCGACTCCATCTACTTCAACGAGCACATCGTGCGCAACGAGTACCTCAATCCACAGGTACACGTCAACGGCAGTGGCGACTTCGCGCTTATGGCGTACAACCTGAACACCTACATCCTCGACGAGAAGGGCAAGGAACAGTTGAACTGTGCCTGGAACACCTCACACGGCTACCAGCTCATCGACGGTCAGTGGCGCATCGTGCACTCCAACTGGGCGCTCACCCGGACCACAACCGAGGAGACCACCTCCTGACCGGAAGGGACCAGGGACGCTCAGACCGTCGCTGACTGACCGTCTGGGCACCTGAGGGTCGGGCACCTGTCAGTTCGCAGCCGCGGGAAACAGGCGCTCGACGGCCGCGACGATGGCAGCTGGGCACGCCGCCAGGAACCTGGGGCGATCCTCGTCGTGCGGGGGTTGCAGGTCGGGTTGCGCAACCCAGGCTGTGGCGATCTGGTGGACGAAGACCAGGATGTCGACCGGGTCCCAGTCGGCGTCCAGCTGGCCGGCTTCCTGGGCCTCGCGGAGTTGCTCGATCTTGCGGGTCAACGATTCCCGGAAGGTGTCGTTGGGAAGGGAGTCGCCGGCGTCGAGCTCCAGTTGGCCCCAGCCCATGAGCAGGAAGCGGTCGGGGTGGTCGATGTAGTAGTCATGGAGGCGGCCGGCGTAACCGGGCAGGTCGGTGAGGTCCATGCGGGTCGCTTCGGCCACGGCCGCCAGCTCCTGTGCGGAGACGAACCGGTAGAGGGCCACCTTGCTGGAGGAGTAGGCGTAGACGCGTTCCTTGCTGGTCTTGGCGGCACTCACAGAGTCCAAACTGAACTGTTTGGTTTGACATCGGGAGAGATCCACATGCAACACTGGATGCTCGGCACCCAGGGCCTGACCGTCTCGGCGATCGGCTACGGGTCGATGGGCCTGACGATGGGCTACGGTCCCGGTGACGAGGAGGCGGGCATCGCCGCCATCCGCCGCGCCCACGACCTGGGCGTCACCTTCTTCGACACCGCCGAGCTCTACGGCTGGGGCACGAGCAACAACGAGGTTCTGCTCGGCAAGGCGGTGAGCGACTTCCGCGACGAGGTCGTATTGGCCACCAAGTTCGGCTTCGTACAGACCGAGCGGGGCCTGGGCCTCAACAGCCGCCCGGACAACATCCGCACCGTCACCGACAACAGCCTGCGCTATCTCGGCGTCGAGCAGATCGACGTCCTCTATCAGCACCGCGTCGACCCGGACGTGCCGATCGAGGACGTCGCGGGCACCGTCAAGGAACTGATCGACGCGGGCAAGGTGAAGTACTTCGGCCTCAGTGAGGCCGGCCCGCAGACTATCCGTCGCGCGCACGCCGTCCAGCCGGTGTCGGTCCTGCAGACCGAGTACTCGCTCTTCGAGCGCGATGTCGAGCAGCTCTTCCCGGTCCTCCAGGAGCTCGGCATCGGCTTCGTCCCCTATTCGCCCCTCGGCCGCGGCTTCATCACCGGTACCGCGAAGCCCGCGGCAGAGTACGACGCCACCGACTTCCGCAACACCAACCCTCGCTGGCAGCCCGGCAACTTCGAGAAGAACGTCGAAGCCGTGGACCGACTCGGCCGGCTGGCCACCGCCAAGGGCATCACCGTCTCCCAGCTCGCCCTGGCCTGGCTGCTCGCCCAGGGCGAGCACATCGTCCCGATCCCGGGCACCCGCAGCGCAGCCCGCGTGGAGGAAAACGCCCACGCGGCCGACGTCACCGTCACCGAGGGCGATCTCGCCGCGATCCGCGAGATCCTCCCGACCGGCGGATTCGGCGCCCGCTACGCCGAAGAACACATCCCCGACTGGGTCTGACCCAACCCGAGCGGGCCTCCGAATCGCTCGGAAGGCCGGCTGAGCGCCCCGTTGCCCGGGCCAGTCAGGGGTGCGGGGGTCGGCGCGGCGCCCTGGTCACGGGTGAGTCCTCGCTCCGCGGGCCGCGAAGGCGGCCGGGGTGAGACCGGTGCGGTCGCGGAAGAAGCGGCCGAAGTTCGCCGGATCCGTGAAACCGAGGTGAGCGGCCACGGCCCGGGCGTCCCACTGGGCGGCTCCCAGCAGGCGCCGGGCTTCGAGCAGCCGCCGCTCGTTGATGAGTTCACGCACTCCGTGGCCGGTGGCGTCCTGGGCGGCGCGGCTGAGGGTGCGGACCGAGCAGCCGAGCAGTTCGGCGTAGTCCGCGGCCAGGTGCAGCTCGCGGAAGTGCAGCTCCAGGGCGTCCAGGAACCGTCCGTAGGTGTCACCTCGGCTTCCGCCGGCCGTCGGGTCGGGGGCAGCGACGCCGAGGGAATTGGCCAGGCGCAGCAGCAGCGATTCGAGCAGGCTGCGGCGCAGGGCGTGGTGGACATCGAGAGGGCGGCGTCCGAGCGCCCGGTGTTCGTCCAGGAGCTGGAACGCCGTCTGCTGGAGCCAGAGCGTGTCATCGGGGTGCGGGGTCAGCACGGCGGGGGCGTCGTGCGCGGTGAGCGGGGCCAGCAGGCGCGCGGTGGCGGACGTCAGGAGGTCCGGCTCGAACAGGATGAACGGGCCGCGGGCGGTGCCGGGCGGGTGCCAGCACTGCGCGTGCCCGGGACGCACCCACAGCCACTGGCCGGGCGCAACGGTGCGCGTGACGTGGTCGACGTCGTGCTGCAGGGAGCCCTCGGTGACGAGGATCAGGTAGTGGAAGGTCGCGCGGCCCGGAAGCGGCGGGTTCCACGGCCAGTCGTCGTGCTGGGCGAAGAAATCCTCGACGGTGATCACCTCGAGGCCGTACGGAGTGCCGACCGGGGGCCGGAAACCGTACAACGGAACCGCCACCGGTTCGCTCGCCCTGGAATGTCGCTTGTCGACCATCACGTGTCCGCAGTCTACCGCTGTCTTGATCGAATTGGCGGGAAGGATGGGATGTGCCGCAGCCCGTCACCACCCGAGAAGGCCCCATGAACGGATCGACCCTGCAGAAGACCGCCGCCGACTGCGCCGAGGAACTTCCCGGAGCTCGGCTGGAGCACCCCTTCGGCCCCGACTGGGAAGTCTTCAAGGTCCGCGGCAAGGTGTTCATGCTGATGACCGAAGTCCCGGGGCGCCCCGTCGTGATCCTCAAGGCCGACCCCCGGCGAGGCCCTCGCCCTGCGCGAACGCAACAGCCACATTACCCCCGGCTACCACATGAACAAGAAGCACTGGATCACGCTGGAGGACGGCGAGAGCATCGACAAAACGCTGGTCGAGGAGCTCGTCACCGACTCCTACCTGCTCGTGGTCTCCGGCCTGCCCAAGGCCGAGCAGCCTGTCGACCCGCACACCTACGGCAGCGGCACGCGGGCGGCTCGGTGAGCGCGGCCGGCGGCCGGCTTCAAGACGCCGCACGCGCCACGGCCCTCGCGCTGCCCGGGACGGACCACGGTTACCCGTTCACCGAGCACTTGGACGTGTACATGGTGGCGGGCAAGGTGTTCCTGATCGTCACCGACGACCCGGACGACTAGATCATCACGGTCAAGTGCGAACCCGAACACGCCCGCGCAAGAACGCGGCTATGCCACGATCACACCGGGCCGCTATCTCGACAAACGGCATTGGATCTCGTTGGGGCCGGGCCCCGGCATCACCAAGCGACTGGTCGTCGACGCGGTCGAGAACTCCTACGACCTGGTCGTCGAACGGCTACCGCGACGCGACCGCCCAGAGGCTCGATGAGCGCCGCGAGCCTTCCCGCCGGCGGCTGAGCCCCACGCTCGTCCGTGTCCCGTGCAACGCTTGTCGCGTCCGCACACGTCCGCCTTCGATCCGAGAGTCCGATGGAACCGACCGAACCGACCCTGCCGCTATCCGCGACCGGAGGCGGGGTTGCCCGGTCTCATCGAGCTGTGCCCGCGGTCCGCGCTAGCGGGCGAAGAGGGCGTTGACCTGCTGGTTGGCCGCCTTGAGCGAGTCCGGTCCGGCCGTGAGGCTCATGATCGCATCCATGGCCGGGTTCATCACCGCCTGCAGCTCGGTCCAGTGCTGGGCCACCGGGGCCAGGTGCGTGCTGTTCCGGTCGATCGGTACCTGGAACGACGCCGTGTCGATGCCCTGCTTGGCGAAGGCGTCCTTCGAGACATGTGCCGAGGACTCCACCGCGGGGAAGGCGACGCCCTCGGCCGCGATCAGATCCTGGCAAGCCTTGGACCCCAGGAACGCCAGCAGCTTCTTGGCTTCGGCGGGGTGCTGGGTACCGGCCGCGATGTTGTCCGCGAGCCCGTTGAACATGGACGCCCGCTGGCCGTTCGGGCCGGCCGGCACCGGGGCGATCGTCGTCTTCACGCCCTTCAGCTCGAAATAGGTCTTCGTGTTCCAGCTTCCCTCGGTGACCATCGCGTACTTGCCCGCGCCGTAGTTGTCGGGCTGGCGCCCCACCTTGCCACCGCCGGCCACCTGGAGCGTCGGCATGAAGCCCTTCTTCGCCAAGGACTGGAACCACCCGATCGTCTCGACGAACTTCGGATCGTCGTAGTTCCACTGTGTGCCCCACGGGTTCTTGTCGGAGTGGGTCCAGCCGTCGCTGAAGGCGTACTGGCTCCATTCCGTCTGCCCGAAGCCGCCGCCGGACCCGTTCAGGCCCAGGCCGTACACCGCGACGTTCGCTTTGTCGAAACCGGGCTGGTCACCGCGGACGCCCTTCTTGTCGACGGTCAGGTGGGCGATCGTCTTCTCAAACGTTCCGCCGTCCCGCGGATTCCACGCCAACGAGTTCAGCTGCTGCGCCGTGATCCCGGCGTCGTCGAGCATTTTCTGGTTCGCGAAGACCGCGACGGTGTCGTAGTCCTTCGGGAGGCCGTAACGCTTGCCGTCCTGGCTGACCCACAGGTCAGCCAGGCCCTTGCGGTAGATCGACAGGTCTGCCTGCTTCGACTCGACGACGTCGTCGATCGGCATGATCTGGTTCTGGCCGGCCAGCTCCGGATAGTGGTTCAAGTGCGAGACGAACACGTCCGGGCCTTCACCGGACACCAGGCCCGCCGCGAGGGTGGTCCAGTAGTCGTCCCAGCCGTATTGGGAACGGCACGATGAGCAACAGCGGGATCCGGCCAGGCAGCGACAACGCGAACCCGAAGACCGCGCCGGTCGTGGTGATCAGGAACGCCGTCGCCTTCCACTGCTGTTCACCGAGGTGCAGAATCTCCGCCCGCAGCGCGACGAACTCGGCAAGCGGGCCAGTGTGCTCATCGACGGGCTTGCGTCGAAACAAGACCGGCTCCAATCCTCGCGTGACCGCTGGTCCCGAAAGTCGGCTCTGGCGCAAAGTTCGTGATGTGGGTTCAATTGCCGAGAAGGATGCGGCGTCGGAGGAGGTCGAAGTTCGCGCGGCCGAACATTTGCCGCTTGAGGGCTTTGATCTTGCAGACGGTGCCTTCGGTGGGCCCATTGCTCCAGGGCAGGGTGAGGCCGGCGGTCACGGCTGCGAGGTCGCCGCGGAGTCCGTTGACGAAGGTGCGTAGCGGGGGCAGGTCGTCGGTGAGCACGCGTTCTGCCCATTCCTCGAGTCGGTCGCCGCGCAGGTCGCGGATCATCGTGGCGAACGCGCCGACGTGTGCTCGGGTGGCTTGCAGGTGTGGGCAGCGGTCCAGGATCGCGGTGAGCCGACGCTGATCGTCGTCGCTGAGGTGGTCGGGATGGGTCATGATCCAGCGGGCGACGCGGCGGGGTTTCGGGGTCGCGGGCGCCGGGGCTGGCAATGCCTTCGGTGGTGGCAGGGCCGCGCGCAGCGATTGCAGGTGGCGGTAGACGGTACGGACGCCGCCGCGGTAGCCGCGTTGACGGAGCTCGGCGAGCAACACGTCGACGGTGGTGCAGCCGTCGTTCCAGCGCTGCTGAAGGTAGGGCAGGTGGTCGTCGAGGAGGCCGGCGCGGGAGGTCATCTGGGCCAGCAGCTCTTCCACGCTGGCCGCGGTAACGAATCTGCGGACTGTCTTGCGATCGAGCTGCAGTTCGCGGCCGATCGCGCGCAGGCCCTCGCCTTGGGCACGCAATGCATGGATCGCCTCGTAGCGCTCCCGGGTCCGTATGGCCAGCCTCGTGCCTGCTGGCGTGGCGGCCTGGATCTCAGGTTCCGGATCGTCCACAGTGGATTGACCGATGGCTGTTTCTGCCTCGCCTGCCTGCGCAGGGGGCTGCGGTGCCTGCATATCGTCTTCGGCAGTGGGTTCGGCCAGGCAATGTCGGTGAGCGAACACGACCTTGTCGACGGCCTCGCCGAGGTTCTTCCACAAGTGCCACCGATCCGCGACCTGGATCGCCTGCGGGGCTCCTGTGGTGGCACCGGACGCGTAGTTGCCGCCGCGGTCCCGGCAGATGATCTCGACGTCGGGCTGGGCGGCCAGCCATCGCGCCACGGTGGCGGCCTCCCTGTCCGGCAATACATCGACAGGGCGGTGGCTGTCCATGTCGATCACGATGGTTGAGTAGGTTTGACCTTTTCGGATCGCGAAGTCGTCGATCCCGATGACCGACGGGTTTCCTGCTTCTGGCAACGGAAGTGCCCTGATCAGCCGCAGCAGCGTGGAGCGGGACACCTCCGCCGCCAGTTGCCGGGTCAGGCGCTGACCGGGCCTGCCGCCCAGCGCCAACGCGACCTTCTCCAACATCGTACGCAGCAACGGACTCCGGCGCGCGTGCGGAACAGTGACGCCGGGGACCTGCTCGGCGAACGTCCGCTTCGGGCAGTCAGGGTTGTTGCAGAAGAATCGCCGCACCAGCAGCCGGATCACCGTCTCCTGCCCACCGATCGCGGGGTCCGACAGGAACCGCTGGTAGCGGCTGTGCACCCGGCCGGACCGGACGCCACAACCCGGGCAGGCTGCATCGACCTGACGAACCCTGGCCTGCAACTCGAGCTGTGTCCCTTGCTGAACAACCTGCTCGATCGCCAGCGGAGCGAGGTGAGGAAACAGCGTCTTCAGACCAGGATCGTCGCACCACCAACATGATCAACCAGGCCATCGGCCGCTCAGCCACCGGGGCTCAGCCCGTCACGAACTTTGCGCCAGAGCCCGAAAGTCGGTCGCGGCCCGCTGGTGTTACACGTCATCATCCACGGCAGCCAGACACGCTCAGTGCGGCGACCATCGTGTCGGCGTCGTAGAGGCCGGGGAGTTCCGCTGGCCCTAGCACACCGGGAACTACCGTGCCGGCGCCGCGCGCCCAAACGGCGCGGCCGCCACGCATCGCACGCAGCCCAGTCCCCTCTCCACCCAGCACTTCCGTCCCTCGACTGTCATGGACAGTTTCTCTACGCCCTTGCGCGTGACGTCGGTCCGTCCGAGGGCAGCGGAAGATCGGTCCGAGCGGACAGGCCAGCACTGTTTCTACACGCCCTTTGGCGTGAACCCGGTCCGCCCGGTTACTACAGCGGGCTCCAGTTCGACCTCGGCCCGTTTCTATACGTCCCTTGGGCGTGAGGTCGTTCCGCCCTTTTTACGGTGGCGCTACTTCATCACGGCCAGCATCGTGTTTCTATACGCCCTCTGGCGTGAGGTCGGTCCGTTCCGTCACCTGGTGAACGAAAGCAAGACCGAGCTTGTTTCGGACTCCTCCACAGCCGGAACCTCGCTCGCCCCCGCCAGACAGCCCGCCGTACGCACAGCAGGCTCTCACCGGGATCAGCCCGCGACACATAAGCCCGGGCCGGACGACGAGAGGCCTTCCGAGGCATGACCCCCTCGCCTGTGCGATGCGCGGGGAGCCGGACCCGCCGGTGCGGGTGTCCCGGCGCGGCCTGGCCCGGGCCCGGATCAGCCAGTCCGGCTCTGCAGGCCCAGCCGGGACTGAGCTCATGTCAGCAAAGCGATGTTGGACGCGCGCCGTGCTGGCAACCAGGACGCCGGCGGACCTGCTCGTTGTTGGCCGATCTGACTTTGAGTACGCCGCATTCCGGCTGCAGCGTCGGCATCAAGTCGGATACCAAGGGGTCCCGCGAAGCCGCCGGGGTGTCCGTCATCTCCGCCGGGTCCACCGTCAGGCGCGAGAAGTAGTGGTTCGACAGCTGCTTCGCGCGGAACGGCTTCTCCCCCAGCTCGGCCACCGCGGCGGCGCGCTCGGCCACCGAGAGGTCGGCGAGGTGGCGCGGCGGCAGGCCGCGCTTGGGGGCGTCGAAGACGAGCGGAAGGGCAGTCATAACCCGACCAGTCTCACGCCCCCACCTGCGCGCCTGGGCCGCCCTCACCGGGTGTACCCCAGCTCATGGCCCGTCAGCGCCTTACAACCCACGCGACCGGAAGAAGGTGTCTTCGGCAGCCGTGAACTGATCGATTTCGCTGCGGTACTCGGTCCCGATCCGCTGATGCAGCCAATCGTCGAGGTTGCTGGCCTGGCGCGTGTAGCCATCTAGGAGTTCGCAGATGTCGACCGCACCGCTCGGCTGCTGCGCCAGCCATTTGATGATCTTGCTGTTCCAATCCGTCCACTTCAATAGGGCGTCGCACGGCAACACGATCGCGACGGTGGCCGAACCGGCAGTGATGGTCTCTGTGCTCGAGACGATCGGCAGCTGAACATGTGCTAGTTCGTTGCGCATCTTTTGGAGAAAAACTGCTGTGACATCGCCGGCGAACAGTGCGGCGACTCGTTCGTGGTACTCGGTGGCGATCGGGCCGTCGGCGTCGAAGTTGTGCTTGATGAACCGGCGGAGTTGTGCGACGCGCGTCGCCATTGCGGCGAGTACGTTGTGTAGCAGCCGTTGACTCTCGTCGAGCACCTGGTCGAGGACGTCGGCATTGGCGACATCTCTGGCCGGCGGGCGCCCACCCTGCCATCCACCACATCTGGCTCAGCACTCAAGCCGACAACCTCCGCAGAATGGCCGACAAAGGCCGCGGCGGAGGACGTTGGTGGCACCGCACGTGGAGCGGACTGGACCGGGGCGAACGCGCGGAGCGCTCCCACCAGCTCCGCGACGTCGTCGCCGAGCACGGATGGGACGCAGACCGCATCCGCGGGGCTGATGCGCATCGACCCCGTCCAGACCGTCCTGTTCTAGCCTGCCGCCGCCTCGCCCTCCCCGTCGACGGCGCCGCCCCCAGCCGTCGTCCTGCCGGACGACCGTCCACTTGCCACCCACGGGATCGGAAATCTTCACCCGGCCACGATCGCATCGTGCCGCCGGCCGCTATCTCGGCCGATGGTCGCGCCCAGCATCGAGCCGTGGTGAATACTCTGCGGGGCACCCCAGCACGGAGGAGGACGGCGTGAAGCCCGACTACGCCTCGCAAGGCATCGACCTGGACCGGCCCAACGCCGCCCGCACCTACGACTGGGCGCTCGGCGGCACCGCGAACTGGGCCATCGACCGGCAGTACGGCGAGCAGGCGCTCAAGGCCTATCCCCTGCTGCGCGAGGCGACCCGCGCGAACCGGGCGTTCCTCGGCCGTGCGGTGCGGCACTGCCTGGCCGAGGGCATCACGCAGTTCCTCGACCTCGGCTCCGGCGTCCCGACCATGCGCAACGTGCATGAGGTCGCCGACGAGGTCACCCCGGACAGCCGGTGCGTGTACGTCGACATCGAGCCGGTCGCCGTCGCGCACGCGCGGCTGCTGCTGGAGAAGAACGGCGACCGGAACCGGCACGCGGTGCTGCACGCGAACCTGTGCGACGCCGAGGAGGTCTGGGACGCCGCGTTCGACACCGGCGTCCTGGATCCCGGCAAGCCGATCGGCCTGCTGACCGTCGCGGTGCTGCACTTCCTCCCGGACTCGACCGGCGTGCGCGAGGCGGTGCAGGCCTATCGCGAGCTGCTGCCGTCCGGCTCTCGCTACGTGCTGTCGCACATCAGCCCGGCCGACGTCGACGAGATCGAGCAGGACCAGCTGAAGAACCTGGAAAAGGTCAGCAAGCAGAGCAGCACCCCGGGCGTGCTGCGCAGCCGCGACGAGCTGATGGGGTTCTTCGGCGGCCTCGAGATCCTCGACCCGGGGCTGGTCCCGGTCGAGCAGTGGCGGCCCGCCCCAACGGACGACCCGGACGTCGCTGTCCGGGCCGCGCTCGGCGGCGTCGCGCTGAAGCGGTAGATGCCCCGGACCGCGCGCCGCGTGGCGTCTGCACTGGCGAACTCCCGCTGTCCGCCTCGCGCAGCTGCTCAACAACTGCGCAGACTGCAGTTGCGGCAGCCACGGATGGTTGAGGAGGCTTTCGGTCGTCAATCCCTCGCGCTGTTGACTATCCTCACCGCGGCGTGCGCCAGCGCGGGCCAGGTCACCGAGTCCACCACCGCAGTGTTCCAGCAGCGTCCGGACTATGCGATCATCGCCATCGCCCCTGGCATGGCCGATCGATCCGGAGACAGCGGTCCGTAGTCGTCAGCTTCGGCAGGGACATTGCCCCGGATCGGACCTGTCGTAGATGCTTGTGCGGTGTCCGACCGCCGCGCCCTCGTCATCGGCACTCAATGTGCTTCGCTGGCCGGTCTGTCCTTCCTGCCGCAAGCCGCGCGTGACCTTCATGAGGTGTTGAAGGACCCGGCATTGGGTGACTGCCACACGGCTCAGCTACTGCTGGATCCGACGGTTCGGGAATTGGACGCGGCGGTCGAGGATGCGGTGAGAACTGCCTCGGACAACGAAGAGTCATTGATCATCGCCATCATCGGGCACGGCGAATACGCCGATGAAGACTTCTACGTGATGGCTCAGGACAGCTCGTGCCCGGCAAATTCCGCTCGTGCGTACCTGCTCGCGCAACGGATCAAGGAGGCTGTCCGTGAGTACTCACTGCTGGACGGCCTGATCCTGTTGCTCGACACTTGCCACGCCGGAATCGGCGCAGCGCAGGCCGCTCAACACTGGGTCCGGACGATCGGGGCCGCGGGCCGACGGTTCGAAGTGCTCACGGCGAGCAACGAACGGACCGCCTCCGGCGGCTGCTTCAGCCGGTCGCTGGCCGCGGTGCTACGCAAGGGTCATCAGGACTGCGGTGACCGGATTCGCTGCTCCGACCTCAAGCCGATCCTCACTGCGGCCTGCCCGCACCAGACCTCGCAGTACCTGTCCTTCGACGGCGACCGGGCGGTGCGGTACGGCGACGACGCGTCATGGCTGGCCCGCAACGCCGCTCGGGCGTCGAGCATGCCCGACCGCACCACGTCGGCGATCGTGGCGGAGCTGACCCGCTGGTACGTGCCGACGCCGGCCTTCGCCGGGACAGTACGCCGGCTGACGCGGCGGAGCCGGTGTGTGACGGTCACCGGGCCGGGTGGCAGCGGGAAGTCCACGCTGCTGGCCGCGCTCGCCGCCGAACGGCTGGTCGACGCGGTCGCTTTCCCCGCCGAAGCCGACTCGCCGGACCTGGCCGCCACCGTACTGGCACGGCAGCTCACCGGCTCGGCCCCGGACGCGCCGACGACGGTGCCGGCGTTGGAAAACCTGCTGCGGACCTTGACCGGCCGTCGGGTCCGACTCGCCATCGACGCCTCGCCTGCCGCGTCGAGCATCGTGCCGCGGCTGTCGGCCGGTCCCGGGCTCGCCCACGTCCAAGTGGTCACCGCTGCCGAGCACGAGGGCGACGTCGTCCTCGGCCCCGCAGGACGACGGGAACTGGCCGACTACTTCCGCCGGCGCACCGTTTCCCAGGAGGAAGCGGCGTCGCTGATCGACACCGCCGACGGCGATTGGTCCGTCGCTCGCGCGCTGGCCGACCTCGCCCTGCGGGAGCACGCATGAAGCCGGCGCTGGCGCAGGCTTACGACCGGCTCATGGATCGAGCCGGGACAACTGCGTTGCTCGCGGCGCTCGCCGACACCGGGCCAGGCCGGACGCTGCCGATCACCGACCTGCTGCAGGCCGTGTCAGCGCTTGGCGGGCCCTCGCGGCTGGGTCCCCTGCGGGACCAGCTGATGGCGCTGCAACCTCTGCTTCTCCGGATGGACCCGGGGACGGACGAGGAGCAGGTGGGATTCCGGCACCCGGAGATCGCTGCCCGTGCCCGGGCCCGCCGATCGGACGCAGGCGTCACGACGGGGAACGATCCGCACTACGCCGTCGCCGACCTGTGGCTGCTCCTCGACGGCGAAGCGGAGGCCGGCACCGAGATGCGAGAGCACCTCGAGGAATGCGCTTCCTGCCTGGAGACATTCGCCGGGCTCGAACGGCTCAAGCTGAAAGTGGCCCGGTGCGCGGGCGGCGAGCACGCACCACCGGAGCTGAGAACCCGCATTGTCGCCAGTGTGCGCCAGACGGTCGAAAGCGCCGCTGGGCCGACGCTGCCCACCTCGGCCCGCAGGAGCAGCCCGGGTCCACCGTGATCACGTGAGCACGGCCGCCACTGCCGCGCCGACTTCGCGCTTGGTCAGGTAGAAGGTGGCTGTGGTTTCCGTGGCGGTACTCTCGTGCGCGATCGGGCTAGTGGGTTGCTCGGCAGGCCGTGGTAACACGCGGCTGCGTCGTCCACCGGCGAGCCGTCCGCGTCAGAACAGTCGAGTGCCGGGCTGCCGAACGGGGACAGCGCTGCACCGATCCCCGCTGCGGGAACGTGCAAGCTGGGCAGCCGGGACGGCCAGCCGACGCCAGACCCCAAGTGCACCCCTGGTGCCGTTAATCCCGCGGTCACCCAAGCCAACATCAACGACACCATCTGCAAGACCGGCTGGACGAAAACCGTGCGGCCACCGGTGTCCAAGACCAACAAGATCAAGCGGCAGATCGACACTGCCTATAGCCTGTCCACCGACACCCTGGGAGAACTCGATCACGACGTCAGTCTTGAACTAGCGGGCGCCCCGGATGATCCGCGCAACCTGTGGGTGGAGCCTGGGAAAATCCCGAATCCGAAGGATGCGGTGGAGAACAAGCTCAACCAGGCCGTGTGCTCGCAGCTGGTCCCCTTGGCCACTGCGCAGCACGCGATCGCAGCCAGTTGGGTGACCGCGTTCGACGACGCGGGCTTGCAGATCATCGGTGGGAAGGTCTGCCTCAAGGGACAGCCCGGCCGGTGCGTCAACGGTCGGCATGGTGACGGCGACTGATCACGGAGTCAGTCGCTGCTTCTGGCGGTGTGGCTGCGACGGAGGACGAGCAGTTCTTCGTGCGCGGCCTCCAAGGCGCGGCGGAGTTCAGCGATCGCTTCCCTGTGTTTGCGGCGTGTGTCGGCGAGTTGCTGGCTGAGCCTGCGGACCAGCGTGCTGGACGCGGCATCGGCGTCGACCTGCTCGCCTGCGTCTCTGGCCGGTGACCCCGAGCGGGCTCGCCGAAGGCCCTCGACTTGGCTGCGGAGTTCAGGGTGGCGGTAGATGAAGTCGGTGGACACTTCGGCCGCGGCAGCGATGCCGGCGAAGGTGACCGGCGCGCGGAGCGTGCGGGCCTCCCGCAGCGCAGACTCGACAACTTTCTCAGCGTTCTGACGGCGTCGACGTGTGGCCTCGGCTAGTGCGGTGACGCTGGGGTTCAAGGTGCTGATTCCATTCCGTCTTGCTGCTGTCGGGTAGTCGGGGCGATGCGGTTCTGGGGTGCGCCGGCGCCGCGCAGCGGGGTGATCGATCCGTCGGCATGGCGGACACCGTCGATTGCCAGCAGGATGCCGTCGATCGCGGCAGCAGAGAGTCGGCGTGTTCGAGGGGCATCCGCGGCGGCCAGTACACGGGAGGACATCGGCCCGACCAGAGCGGCCTGACATCATTCGAACAGCGCCTTGACCGGATACTGACGATTTCTGTCGAGGCTGTTCCCCATGACGATCTTTTCGGGCCGGCCCGGTGCCCCGGCCTGCCGCAGGCACCGGCATTGCAGGTCTCCATCGGCGGTAGCTGGTTCACGTTGATCGGCGTACTCGAAGAGGGGAATACAGGGGATGGACGAAGTTCGGCATCCGGGAGCCTGGAGGCGACGCCGGACACGAAGAGCTCGCGCACTCCACGGCCTGATCGTGATCGTGATGCTGGCGGGCGCCACGTTGACGGCGACCGCCATCAGCCGACCGCAGGAGGCAAGCGCCGCCCCGCAGGACATCACGAACCTGCGCATGGCCACCTGGAACCTGCAGGGCGGCACCATGATGGGCGAGAGCAAATGGACGGACGGCGTCGGCCCCATGCTTGAGGGCAGGAGCACAGACAACATTCTTTCGCACGACATCGTGGCGCTGCAGGAGGCGGGTTCCGCGCCGCCGGGGGACCGGCAACAAACCCCGGTCGCCAGGTTGGGAAATCTGCAGGTGTTCCACTATCTTTGGCCATACGGACGCGGAATCCAGCACGTCTACTTCATGGAAGAGGATGTGAATGGGCACCGCGTGAACCTGGCGATAGCGACCGCTCGCGAACCGCAGCAGGTGGTGATCGTTCCGGGCGGTTTCAGCGGCAGCCGGTCGGCGTTCGGGGTGCGATTCGGCACGACCTGGGTGTTCACCGTGCACGGGCTTTCCGGCAGCGGTAACGACATGCCGGGACTGATCCGGAACATCGCGACCGCGGCGGGCGGGAACAGCTGGATGGTGCTCGGCGATTTCAACCGGGACCCGAACAGGATGATCCGGGACATGCCGCGCGATGCCAACGGCAGCCGCCTCGGGATCGTCGCGAGCACTGGGAGGGCGACGCATCGGAACGGCTCAGAACTGGACTACATGGTCACCTCCGGTGACCTGGTCGGCATCCTCGCCCCGCAGGTCACGGCCAACCTTGCCGGTTCGGACCACTGGCCCGTGGAGTTCGTGTCGGCGCTGGCCGTCACGGCGTCCCAGTTCCAGGTCACCGCGACCGAGGCACCACTGGGTACCGGGGCCACGCTTCAGGTGACGAGCCCGGCGGAGACGGCAACCGTCGACGACGATCTGCGCGGCGAGCAGAACTGGCTCTTCCAGAACTACAATCCGGCGGACAACACCGCACAGATCGCCAATGCGAATCCGGGCCTCGGGTGCATGGTTTTCGGGGGAAGCGGTGCCATGAAGACGGCGCCGTGCATAAAGGAACGCGACAACGTACCGCCGGAACAGAAGATGACCATCGTCGACGCGGATGTGCCCGGCGAAGGACGCGACGTGCAGATCAAGCCCCAGAAGGATTCCAGCTATTGCTTGTCGTGGGAGTATACTGGGCAGTTTACTTCCAGTTCCGGTTCTTGGAACAGATGCGTACATCCGATGCGGGCGGCGGCTGAAACAGGGGGAGGCAACCACTGGGTTATCGCCCCGGTTCGCCGGGTAATGATCGTCGGCGATTCGATCACGCAGGGCCATGAAGGCGACTTCACCTGGCGTTACCGGTTGTGGCAGTGGCTGCGGAACCAGAAGGTCGCCGTCGACTTCGTCGGGCCCTACTCCGGCACGTTCACCCCCGACGTGGCGGCTCCGCCCCGGCCCCCGTTGCTGCAGGGCGAAACTCCAGCCGACCAGGGGCTGCGCATCGGCGGTGGCTACGGACCCGACCGGCCGAATGAAATCAAGTTCGACAGCGACCACTACGCGCATTGGGGCCGTCAGGCCGCGCAAGTCAAGCTGGGCATCCGGCACGAGGTGGAGACCTACCGGCCCGACCTGATCCTGCTGGCGGTCGGCTTCAACGACATGGGCTGGTTTGTCAGTGACGAATACGGCACGTTGAACGACGTCGGGCAGATCGTCGCCCAGGCCCGCGATGCCAACCCGAATGTCGATTTCGCGGTGGCCAACGTGCCACAACGCACGAAGATCGGCGGCCGGGACGACCTCATCCAGAAGACCGGCCATTACAACAGCCTCCTGCCCCAGGCCATAGCGGACTGGCAGGCGGGCAACGCCATCTCCGACATCAGCCTTGTCGACTGGGCGGCCCGGTACTCGTGCTCCCCGGAGAGCTGCAAATCCGCGTACGACGGCCTGCATCCCAACGAGTACGGGGAATACCAACTCGCCGCAGCGTTCGCGGAGGTCTTGCAGAAGGACTACGGCTTCGGCGCCAGGGGCATGGGCATCAGCAACGTGCCCGACAGGCGCGTCGCCGGGCCCTACGCGGTGGCGGCGAAATCCAGCCCGCTCGGCGTCACGGTCACGTGGGGCCCGGTGTACGGGGCCGTCGACTACGACGTCCGGTCACGGATCGCCGGCCAGACAGCGTGGAGCGAGGGCAAGGCACTCAGCAACCGGATCGACACCACGTGGACCGTGGACGGCATCACCTGGGAATACCAGGTGCGGGCCAACTACGGTTGCCGCCCGGCCTGGGACCCCCGCGACTCGACCACGGATCCTCCCCGCACGTGCACGGAAACCAAATCGGAATGGTCCGGCACGGTCAGCGCGGTCGCTCATCCGAAGACGGCGCCGCCGCCGCAGAAGATCATCAGCCGGCCCACCGCCGAGGGCGACGGCGTCGAAGTCGAGATCACCCCACCCACCGGCCCCTACACCGACACCATCGACCGGTACGAGCTGCTGCTGTTCGACAAGGACACGCCCGGTGCCTGGCTGACCGGCACCGGCTTCCGCGGCAACCGGGTGCGGGTGGACGGGCTGAACCGGGGCCACCACTACATCGTCGGGGTCGTCACCTGGAACGCCGTCGGCGGTGGCCTGCCCGGGGTCGCCCGGCCGGTGACGGTCGGCACCACCACGCCACCGGCGCCGACCGAACTGCGGGTGACCACCGTCGATCCGACTACGGTGCAGCTGGACTGGAACGGCTCGGCAGCGGCGGCCGGCTACCGGCTGTGGACGTCCAGAATCCTGGAGGGCGGCGGCACCCTGCCGGCGGCCGACGAAACCATCATCGACGGCACTCATTACGGCGTCGGCTTCCTGTTCCCGGGCGTGTGGAACTACCGGTTCTGCGTGACGGCCGTCAACGGCGCCTATGAATCCGGGATGTCCAACTGTGTGGTTCCGCAGCGCCCGGCCGGCAGTGCCCCGAGTGCCCAGCCGGGCACCCGTCCCGCGGCGTCGGTCGGCGCGGTGGACACCAATCCGTTCGCCAGGGTGGTTAACCCGGACGGCACGAGAAGCCCCGTTGCCGTCGGTGCCGGCATCAACGGGGGCGACCGGTAACCGAAGCCGTGTTCGCGTCCTGTCCCCCTGCCGGGACAGGACGCGAACACACACCCGGCCGAGCCATGTCGGCGTTGCACGCGGCACGATGAACTCGTCTACGACACGCCGCCAAAGCCCGCCCAGGCCGAAACCGCTGCCGGAGAGCTCCCGCTGCGGCCGGGAGACCAGTGCCCGACCCGGGTGGGCGGCGCCTACCGCCCGCACTGGTTCTGAATCACCGGCTGCAAGCAGCACCAGGGTTGGGCACGAACCGTGTCTGTGGCGGCGCGAACTCCGCCAGAACCCGGGTGCCAGTCGCGGCAGGTCAAGACAGAACGGGGGCTCCAGGCTCGGGCAAAGCGAACAGGGCGTGCTGAGCTGGATCGTCGGGTTCGCCGGCCAGCCGCAGGCACTTGCGGCAGCTGACCTCCTGGTGAGTCGGGGTGATCTCGCCACCGGCGCCAAGCCCGGACCAGCCTTGATGGCAGGCGGGCGCGGGCAGGGTGAGGCTGTTGATCCAGGGCACCCAGGCGACCTGGTGGGCGATGTCGGAGCGGCCGATGTGCAGCCGCATCCCGGTGAAGAGCCGGTGTTGCGCCGCGGCGAACTGCACCGGGTCGACCCGGGTGACCGGGAACAGCGGGATCGGCTCGCTCACCCAACCATTATGGCCAGCGCAGCGGGCCATGGTCGCGAATCCGGCCGGCACAAGGCACTGAACGACAGCGCCGGTGCATGCGAGGCTGCGTACCGAACTGCCTGACTATCGCTGGTTCGTCGCCCCGGAGAAGACGACGTCGCGGCCGTTCTGGGAGCTCCGGCCGGCTACCCAGGTGAGTACCTTCCCGGCACCCGCGAGCTCCTACTGTCCTGAGCGGCAGCCATCGCGGCGAACGGGTGAATCGGCAGTTCACGGGCCCGGCGGCAAGGCGCGGGGTCCTTGCCGCCGGGCCTGATTGCGGCTCGATGTCGCCGCTGACAAGAAGACGTCTCTCGCCGCGCGGGCGTTACTGGCCATCGGCCAGCGGACCGCTCTGGGACGAGCCCGGCCTGGCTGGCGCTGCGGCCGCGCGGGAGGGCGACCGCGGCGCCGGCGAACGGGGTGATCAGCGGTTCCACCAGCTTCTTCTTCAACGGCGACATCGAGTGCGGCCACCCGATCTTCTGCGCGATCACCGGTCCCGGCATCCGCGGCCACTGGGCAAGCAGCGCCCGGATCTGAGGCTCGAACGCATCCGCCACCGACCTCCGTGAAGCCCGCTCATACTTCGGCGGCCCCTCGGACCTCAACGCCGCCCGGACCGTGTTCCGCGAGATCCCCAGCCGCCGGACGATCTCCTTGATCGGCACGCCCTCAGCCCGATGCAACCGGCGGATCTCCGCCCAGTCCTCCACGTTCAGCACCCTCTACCTCAGAGGGGGTCAACTTTCGAAGACTCCTGGGGGTCAGTTTTCACGAAGCGACGACACCGTTCGGGCTGTGACGTCGACCGCTGTCTCGGCGCCCGAGCCGGAACCACCAGGCAACGGCCGGATCGCCGATCTCGTCGCGCAGTACACGCCGCTGAGCCCGCTGGGCGAGCGGCAGCTGCGCGGCGACTGCCCGTTCTGCCGATCGCCAATGCTCCGTGTCCGGCCCGACCACGGCACGTTCCACTGCTTCAACTGCGGTGTCGGGGGCGACGCCCGGATGTTCGCGGCCAAGATCGGCCATCGGCCCTGATCACGCGCAACGGCGGCAGGTCGGCTGCTTGTTCGGTGAGCCAGGACTGCGCGGGACAGTTCACAGCCCACCCCATGACACGCCCCGACCTGACCGGCGGGCTGCGGCCGCTGCGCGATCCGGACGCCGGTGACGAGTGAGATCCGGTCACGAGGGCTCACAGCCGTTGGGGCATAGCCCCAGGGCTACCCCGGTCTGCGCCACTTGCGGCGTCTCCACCTGCGTACCCCGGTGGGAGATCGTGATCGAGTAGGACGGCAGGCCGCGTGGCACGCCCGGAACGGAGAAGGGCATCACACAGGTGTTGCTGTTCCCGTTGGGGAGCTGACCGTATTGCAAGGCGCCGACCCCGACCTGCTGACCTTCGGGGTCCGTGATGACCACCGCCGTACCGGCGGAAATGTCCGCGTAGACGCCGGTCCCGTAACAGCCCCGCGCGGTCGTCTTAATGAGCGGACCATAGCGCACGTCGCTGGATGACACCTTGATAGTGAACGTGCCGGATAGAGTGAACGTCGAGGGCTGGACCGTCGTCGAGGGCTTGGGCGTGGGGGGCCCAACTGGCGGGGTGCTGTTCATGGCGAACACCACCGCGGCGGCGGCGGCGGCGGCGAGAACGGTGCCAAGAGAAGCGCCAAGGAACACCCGATGTCGGGTGAGCCAGCGAATGAGTGGACCGGTGGACGAGTCCCGTGTGCCGGGTTCACCGGAATCGGCCGGCTCGTCAGAATGCACATGGGTAGCAGCCGCAGTTGGCGAAACGGCTGTGCCCGCAAGTCCCGCCGCGTTGCGGGCGAACACGAACGCGGCCACAGAGTCGTCGCTGCGCTGGTTGGGGCGGGGCAGCCCTTTGGTCATCAGCCGTTGTCGCAGGAGAGGGAAGATCTTCCCGAGCGTCAGGCCCGGCGGGCCGTCAGGGACGCCATCGCGGGCCAGCAGGTCCAACAGCTCGCCGGTGAACGCGGTGCGCGGGTTGCCCTGGTCGTCGAGAGGCACTCGGGCACGCTCGTCGGCGGCGGTGAGGGTGTAGGCACCTGCGCAGTCGCTCAGATCCGCCAGGTCATCTGGTCCCAGCCCCCCGATGACTATCCCGGAGTAGCAGCAGTCCAGGATCACAATCCTGGTGGCGGCGGGGGTGCCGCTGTGCAGCATCCTCTTGATCTTGGAGTACTCCAGGCCGGTCGCGTCGGGGTTGGCGTGGTCGGTGTCGGTGATGGCCAGGCACAGCTCGCCGGTGTGCTCGCTGGGCTGGCCGTGGCCGACGAAGTACAGCAGCAGCACTCCGGTCGTCTCGGCCGCCAGCTGGCGCAGCCGGCCCATGAGCTGACCGGCGTTGGCGGGATTGATGATCTTCTCAACTTGTTCCTCGCGCCACCCGCACAGGCTCGATTCGACCAGCAACTTATACATACCCTCGACGCTGTTGCCGACGGCGGTGTACGACCGGTACCTGGCGTCCTTCTCGTAGCGGGGGACGCCGATGAGGATCGCCCGGGAGCCGTCGGGGATGCGCGGGTCACTGCTCATCGGCGTCCCGCAGGATCTCGCTGAGCAGCTGCACCGCCTCGGCGTTGGCGCCACGGGCGCGCAGTTTCACGGTGCGGCGTTTCGAGGTGACGGTGACCTTGGCGACGAGATCGGCGCGCCGGGTCTCCAGCCACTTGTTCAGCGAGCTGGTCAGGGCGACGCCGAGCCCGCCGGAGCCGACCGCGACCGTGAGCATCTCGACCCAGTCCCCGCCCAGCGCCCCCTCTGTGGGCGGGCCGGTGATCTGGCGGACGCGGCCGCGGAAGTCGCGTACGCCATTCAGCCAGTCGGCCAGCGCGATGTAGTCATCCATCGCCCCGTCCTCGATCTGGATCTGCAGATCCACCGTCCGTCCCTTCTCGTCTCACTGCCCGCATCGCATCGGCGCGCGCGGGCTCGACCATGTGGCAAGGCCGCCCTGTCTTCCCTTGTCGGGGCCTAGATAAGCGGTGCTTCGCACGGGTCCAGTCATCGGAACTGCCTATCACCGATTTTCGGCACCAGCCCGTGATGACGGAATGCCGCAGCCAACTAGCTAGTCGCCGGTCGCCGGGCATAGCATGCCTGCGGGGCCGCCAGATCGGTCGCCGGGGCGACGTGGTCGCTCATGACCGAGGATTCTGGCACTGGGATCCGGGAGTACCCAACCAGGTGAATCGGACCGCGCCGATAACTTACCGCGAGAGGGCGCAGTGGGGCGTGCCGGACCGGGCACCGTCCGCTCCGTAGTCGCCGCCCGATCGGAGGCTTGATGTCGCTTCTTCGACACAGGCACCGTTGGCCATGTGGAATCGCGGGAGTTTCGGGTGCGGCTGCCGTTCGACGTGCCGCAGGCCCGGTACGCGGCGATCGTGCACGCGGTCGCCCGTAGGGTTCGACGCCCAGGTCGCGTGCCTGCCGCACTCGAAGCCGCGTACGGCATCACGATCTCCGATACCGCGATCGCCGACGTCCACCAACTCGGGGACCTCGCCGCCCTGATCGAGCACCGCGGGGCCTCCGCCCCAACCGCGCTCGTCGCCCTTGATCAGGTTCCCGCCCCGCGTCCGGCAGTCGAGCAACTGCCCGATGCGGTCATCCACCCGACCGCCGAACTTGGCACCGGCGCCGCCGTGGGACGCGGCAGCCGCCTCTGGCGCCGTGTCCTGCTCGCCGACGGCGTCCAGGTCGGAGACCAGTGCACGCTCGGCACCGACGTCCACCTCGGCCCCGGCACCCGGGTCGGCAACCGCGTCAAAATCCAGAACGCCGTGCAGGTCTTCGGGGCAGCCATCCAGGACGAGGTACTGCTGTGTCCCGGCGTCCTGATCATCGAGGACAGCGCGCCGCGAGCCGTCACTTCGGCAGGGCTCCCCCAGACCACAGAGGACTGGACCCCACGACCGGTGACCGTCCGTCGAGGCGCGACCGTCGGGACCGGAGCCATCCTGCTCCCCGGCATCCAGATCGGCACCTACGCCATGATCGCCGCCGGGGCGCTCGTCGACCGCGACGTCCCGTCCCACGCGCTCGTCGCGGGCAACCCGCACCGGCACGTCGGCTGGGCCTGCCGGTGCGGCGCCCGCCTGACCGGCACCGCCTGCAGACGCTGCGGGAGTCGCTACGAGCACCAGTGAGCCCACTCGACTACATAAAGTGACAACAGCCTACACGGATAGCGACAATGGGGGCGGGATGGCCTGCCCTGCGTGACGACGCCCACCGCGACGCAGCAGCACTTCTTCGAGAACTACCCGATGGCCATCCCGTCCGCCGGCGTGCTGTTCTTCGACAACCCCACCCACGAACGCGTCCTGATCGTGAAGCCGAGGGGCCGCGCGCTGTGGGAAATCCCCGGCGGCGTCACCGAAGCACGCCGCGGCGAATCGCCCCTCGGCACCGCCCGGCGCGAGGTCGCCGAAGAACTCGGCCTCGACATCACCGTCGGCCGGATCCTCGGGATCGACGATCCGCTACGTCGACGGCGAGATCGGCGAACAGGCGTACGTCGACCCTGACCAGCTCGCCGAGCTGATGGTCCCCCCGGCTTGCCCGCCGGGTGGCCGCCTGCGTCCCCCACGCACGTACCGGCAACCCCGAGCCGCTCTACCTCGAACACGGCTTCGCCCCGGCCACCTGATCCAGGTTGCATCCACTGATTTGTCCGAGTGCGCGGTCACCAACGTCGCGTCCAGATCGATGATCAGCGGATCGTCGGCGTCGATCCCGTGGTCGGGTGCATGATCACCGGCACGGCCCCATGCCGCGGCACGTGCTGCCGCGCGCGCCGCTCGGATGGCGGTCACCGCCTTAGCTGGATCCTTCCGATCCGGGCAAGATCGTGTTGGATCTCACGGTCACGGTCGCGCTGGGTGGTGACTGCCTGGCCGACATCGGCCTGGCACGGGTCGAGCCGGGCGTGTTTGGGCTGGTGGCCTCGGATCCGACCGTGTCGCGGCTGATCACCGCGCTGGCCGCTGTCCGGCTGGCCGCCCGGGATGCGCGTCATCGTGCGCGCCGAACGCCCGCACCCCGGCGCGCAGCTGCGGTTCACTGACCGCGACGGACTGCGGCTGACCGCGTTCGCCACCAACACCCGCACCGGGCAACTCGCGGATCTCGAGCTGCGGCACCGCCGCCGCGCCCGCTGCGAGGACCGCATCCGCGCCGCGAAAGACACCGGGCTCGCGAACCTGCCGCTATATGGTTTCGACGCCAACCGGATCTGGGTCGAGATCGTGTGCCTAGAGCGTGTCTGCTAATTGCGGACGCGGTGGTGGATGATCAAGCAGGCGAGGAGGACGCCGCCGAGGTAGGTGGTGGCGTACTTGTCGTAGCGGGTGGCGATGGCGCGCCACTGTTTGAGTCGGCCGAAGCCGCGTTCGACGGTGTTGCGGTCCTTGTAGATCTCGGGGTCGAACGCAGGTGGCCGCCCGCCGGCTGATCCCTTGTCCTTGCGGCGTTTGATCTGGTCCGAACGCTCGGGGATGGTGTGGGCGATCTTCTTGGCCCGCAGATGAGCACGCGTGCTCGGATGAGAATACGCCTTGTCCGCCAGCAACCGGAATGCCTCGGTGTCACCGCGCCGGTGTGCTGCCAGCAACGGCTTCAGATACGGGTTGTCACCGGCATGACCGGGTGAGAGCAGCACGGTCAACGGACAGCAGAACCGGTCGGTCAGCGCGTGGATCTTGGTGCTCAGCCCGCCGCGGGAGCGCCCCAGAGCATGATCGGCTGGTTCGTGGGCGAGATTCGTGTCATTCGATCGAGCCCCCCGTGTGGGCATCATGCAGCGCGCCGGCCGAATGCTGATGCGCGCGGGCGATAGTGGAATCGATCGACAGCAGGTTACGCAACTGCTCGTCACGCTCGGGAGCAGCCGCCCGCACCGCGGCGAACATCCGCACGTACGTTCCGTCGTCGGACCAGCGGCGATGCCGCTCCCAGATCGACTGCCACGCCCCGAAATGATCGGGAACGTCCCGCCACGGAGATCCGGTCCGGTAGCGCCAGACGATCCCTTCCAGCGTCAACCGATGGTCATTCCACGGCCGCCCCTGATGCCCACCAGCCGGTAACACCGGCTCAATCAACGCCCACAACCCGTCAGAGACCTCATCCGCACGCAGCACCCGCACAGCATCGCGCCCCAACCCCCCGATCTTTAGCAGACACGCTCTAGCAACGGAACTCACCGCCTGGCTGCAAATGCTGGCCCTGCACGGCCACGACGCGCGCCGCTGGGAACCCAAACGCCTCCGGTTCCGGCTGTTCTCCGCCGCCGCCCGACTGGCCTGCCACGCCCGGCAAACCCGGCTCCGCTTCCCCGCGCACTGGCCCTTCACCGACCTGATCACCACCGCACTGGCCCGCCTACACCCCGGCTGACCAGCAGCAACCCACTCCGACGACCACGAAAGGACACTCATCCGGGCCCGTGGAACCCGGGAGCCAACCCGCTGAACGGGGCCACCCCGCACGCCCACCGACCAGAAAACACGGTCAGAAACATGATCCGAAGCCGATCAGGCCAATCCATCAGCTGCACGAAAGATCCGGGTTAGCTCCCGAGGGACGGCGGGCGTCCGTATGAATCGTGAATCCCGGGCGATGACTCGCCCGGGATTCACGATTACCCTGGAGTCAACAGCGGTTGTCCAGTGACATGTAATTGATCAGCCAGAAGTGATCAGGGTTGAAGTAGCCGCCGTACTCGAGCCATCGATACTGCTGCCTGTTGTCTGGCATGAACTTGGTGAACTCGTTTCGCGCGCCCGGGTTGTTCTGGTTCAGCAACATGCCGAGCTCAGCTTTGTTGGCGTCCTTGTAGTGGGCGTACATCTTCCAAGTGTCGTTGGTGTCGCTGCTGGTCACCTTAGCATCCCACTGCGCCCAGGTGTTTTGATTGCTGTCGTCGTAGTACAAGGTCCAGGTGCCATTGAACCGTGAGCAATCGCCGACGTGAATATATCCCCAGGTAAAAGATTTCCAGTAAATCGTCTGGACGCGGGCGCCTGTCGACGAGCCGCCTTTGACGGCCGAACCGCTGTGCATGACCGCGATGACGACTGGGTTCATGCCCGATTCGGCCTGGGCAGGAATTGTTGGTGCCAAGATTCCGAGCAGCATGCTCATGACGAAAATAATATTGCGTATCATCTGTTCCCCACTCATTGTTGATGCAAGCGTGCATGCCGGTCTCGCGCCCGCAAATGGACACCTGACATTAGGGGTAGGCCGTGCAGTGAGCTCGTTCGTTTCCAGCATGGCGAAGCCTGGCCCTGCAACCGGCCACACCGGGGCAAGCACTCGCCTACTGACAACAATCCAGAAGGAGGAGGTGTCCGGCCACCTGATCGGACGTATTCGGCCGGAGAAACTCGACACCCGCTGGTCAGGACCTAGACTGTGGCAGGTGTCCGGCGACGTCGGACACCTGCCACAGCGAGGCTGAGGGGGCCGCGTGGGCGAGATGACCGACCCTCGGGTGGAGTTCGCGCGCCGATTGCGGGCCTTGCAGGAAGCGACCGGCCTGTCGATACGACGCCTAGAGATCGAGAGTGAGCGAACCCCGCGCCGCCGCAACGAGGACAAGATCAGACTTAAACGAAGCACCATCGCCGGGATGGTTAGCCGAGAGCATCCGGTTCGACCACAATTGCCGAATTTCGAAGTCTTTATCGATACGTGTTTACGGATCGCAATGGAAAATAATATATCTCTACCGCCAAATCTCGGTGACCCTGTCACCTGGGACGAGGCTTACCGCGATCTACGCGACCTCGTCGACCGCTATCCGCGCGGTGTCGATACTCCATCCCAGGCTGATAACGCACCCACGATCGAGCGGGTCCAGAACGGTCTTCGCGAGAGCCCTGCACCGTGGGTCACTCGGAGGCAAGTGCTCCTGGCCGCACCCATCGCGCTGACCGTGGTAGCGGCGGGGGTTGTCGCTCCGATGTTCTTGAGGGGATCGGATTCGTCGAGCGGAGAGCCCAGCTTCTCCGCTGACGACAGTACCTACAGCCCTCTTGGCCGGCTCATCAGCGCTCCACGCGATAAGGACAACCCGGTCTGGTCGGTCGCGGTGGGTGCGCTAGGCGGGGACGCGCTGGCGATCGTCGGCCGCGCGGATGGCACGGTGCAGTTGTGGAACCCGATCACCGGCAGCACACACGGCAACCCGCTCACCGCACATGACCAGCCTATCTACTCGATCGCGCTCAACGCTCCCACCGCAGTCTCGGCCAGCAGCGACGGGACGCTACGGCTCTGGGACCTCACCACCGATCCGCCGACGAGCATGCGAATGGGAGATCGCCAGGAAGCGGGAATCAACAGCGTGGCACTCGGGACTGTGGCCGACCACGTCGTGGCGGTTTCTGCCGGGGACGACCGCACTGTGCGGGTTTGGTCGCTGGCCACTCCCGCGCTTACCGGCACGGCGCTCAGCGGCCAACTCGATTCCGAGGTCAAGAGCGTTGCTACCGGGATCGTGCGCGGTCGAGCCGTGGCTGTGTCTGGGAGCGCCGACGGCACCGTCCGACTGTGGGACCTGACAGGTGAGCACCCTGCCCGGCTACTCGGTGCTCACCAATCCACCGTCGGCACCGTCGCTATCGGCGTCGTGTCGGACACGATTCTTGCTGTGTCGGGAAGTGAGGACGGAGTCATGCGCACCTGGGATCTCATGCAGACCGAGCCACACGGCGTCGTCCTCGGCGACCGGATCCACAGCGCGGTCAAGACCGTGGCGATCGGCACTATCAAGGGAACAACCGTGGCCATAGCAGGAAGCGACGACGGCGCCATGCGGATCTGGGACTTGGTCACCCGGCGCCCGTACGGGAACGGCCTCACTGGCCCGGCAAAAGGCGCGGAATCTATCGCGGTCGCCAGCCTGGCGAGTCGGACCGTCGTCGTCTCCGGCCATTGGGACGGCACCATCTGGACATGGAATCTTTAGTGCTAGCGCACCACACTTAGCATCATCTCGGCGGGCAGCGGCCGAGCCGTGCAACACGAACGGATAGCCGTCGTACGCCATTCGGCTGATAGTGCTTCGCGGCCTGTGACGACACCTCCGTCGCGGGCGACTCTTAACAGAGAGCCGGACGTCGAGGGGACTCTCCGATGACAAGCTTGAGCTTGCGAGCCGTCGGTGCGGTGGCCACACTGCTGCTGTTGCCCTTCCTGACCGCTGAAAGTTGTGGCGACGAGCGGACCGGACCTTCCTCGTCGGTCCAGCCGCCCGCGGTCGGCGGGGACACGGCGCGCACCAGCGAAGCGGTGTCCAGCGAGGTGATCTCTTCCGACGCATCACCCGGACCGAACCAGACGACAGCCCTAATCCCTGAGCCGTCGTCAGAGCCGCCCACGACCTCAGGGGAACCGACCACCGTGGTGACCGAACCGCCGCCGACCCCGTGAACGACGCCGCAGACTCGTCTTTGGGGCTCTGGACCCGAGCGACCACCGTGCTTTCGCAGACGGTGCTGATTTCCGCGCTGCTGTACTACTTCGGCTGGGTCCGAACCCAGGCCACCTGGTCCCACTTCGGCATCGACACCCGCCTGCTCGGATATGACACCGCAGACTACGCCCTGCGTAGCATCAACTCGGCCTTCCTGCCGCTGGTCGGCGGCGGGCTCGCCGCACTCGGCGCGACCGCATTGCATCGCACGATCCTGGCGCCCGCGGCTCGCGCGACACCGTCAACGCGCCGCCATCGTCTGGCCAACGCCACGATCGTCGTCGCCCGGGTCGGCGGCTTCCTGTTGATCGCGGTCGTCGTGACCGGGCTATTGCTGCCAGTCGCAGTTGGCAACGCGCTCGGTGTGGCGCTGCCGTTGTCCTTGCTTGGCGCAGCCTGTCTGCTCTCCTACGCAGATCATCTACATGCTTGCGGGCAACGACCGGACCGGCGGGTACCGCCGAAAACTCCCGGACTCCGCAGACTGCTGCTGATCGGCCTGGCCTTGGTCGGCCTGCTGTGGAGCATCGCACTGTATGCCCAGGCGACCGGCCAGGACGTGGCACGCAGTATCGCGGCCGGGCTACGCACCCGGCCATCCGTGACCCTCTACAGCGTCGAGCGGCTCGCGGTCACCGGCCCGGGGATCACTGTCGAGACACTGGACCTGGATGGATCCAAGTACCACTTCCGTTACACCGGATTGGTTTCCTTGACCCAGACGTCAGAGCGCTACGTGCTGGTTGCCGCCAGTTGGCGTAAGGGGCGCGATGCGGTATACATTGTCCCAGCAGGTGACAACCTCCGAATCGATATTACGACGCGATGAGACTGAACTGCAGTGGGAGCGCCCCGGCGACCTTGATCGACACGACCTTGCTCTGGCTGGTCTCTGCGAGAAGTTGACGCAGCATCGAGGAAGCACCACGCGAGATGCTCAGATTGTCGTCGCTGACCGACAGCGTGGCCCGCCGCAAAGGCTCCAGCCCGGCCTGCTTGTCCAGCCACCACTCGGGCTTTCCCTCGACGTGATAGGTGTAGCTCGAGTCGTAGGCCTTGGATTCGCCCCACCGCCGGCTCACCGTCGTCGGACCGGACATGCTGTTGTCCGTGCCGAGTGTGAGCGTCGCCGTGATCTCGGCCCGGCTGGTGCCCCGGTCGTAGCTGAAGCCGCGGCCGTCGCCGGAGAAGTCTTCGCCCGAGGGGATCGGCCCGAGGTTGTACTCGGAGTTCGGTCCCTTGATCACCGGCGCGGGGATGAAGACGCGATATCTGATCTCCACCGTGTCCCCGCCCGTGCCCAGCGCCTGCGCGGGGCGGCCTCCGGCGACGCCGAGCTGTTCCGCGACAGCGTGCTGCACACCGGTGTAGATGTCGATCGGCGACAGCCCGGCGCCGACACCGACTTGCAGCGTCACGCCCTGGAAGTGGAGCTGCTCGTCGAACAGGGCGGCCGCGCCGCCGGTGAGGCCCTCGCCGCCCGAGATGCCGGCCGCGTAGCCGAGGCCGCGGAAAGCATCGAGGCCGCCGCTGACGATGGTCAGCTGCACCGAGGCACCGATCGAGGCGATGAAGCCGGCGTCGATATCCACCTGTCCGTAAGCACCCATCACGTTGCCCGGCGCGAAGATGATCCCGGCACCGAGCCCGACGCCGGCCAGGAGACCGGCGCCGACCTGCGGTCCGATACCGATCGAGACACCGGCCGCTTCGGCTGCCGCGCGGGCGATGAGCACCAGCGACGTCAGGGCCGGGTTGGCGGCGAGCAACGCCTGGATGCCGAGGGCCCGCAACTCGGGCACGGTCTCGACCGGCGGTGGGGTGATCCGCCGGCGCTCCGCGGAGACGCTGATGGACTCCGCCTCCAACGAGACAGCGGTGAGCCGGCGACGGGTGGGTGCCGCGAGGCCCAGCGCCTGCGCGGCCGGCTGCGCAGACGACGCGGCCGCGGTGACGAGTTGCATGAAGTAGTCCCAGTCCCACGCTCCGGCGGGGCAGGACGTGTGGGTGGTGCCGGGGTCGGCCTCGCTGTGCCCGATGATCGTCGCGCGGTCCGGCGTGAGACCGTACTCCTGGCACAGGTGCAGGACCAGGGCGGCCGACTCGCCGTACTGGATCTCCGTCGGTGGCAGGTACGGGAACGTGGTACCGCCGTAGGTAGCCCCGCCCTCTTTCACCGCGACGTGCTCGATGCCGACGCTCCGTCGGTTGAAACCCTTGGCGTGCCAGGCGGTGTCGGCCTCGGACACGAACTGGACGACCTCGCCGTCCTGGCCGACCAGGTAATGGGCGCTGCTGTCGGCGTCCGCCCGGGTGAAGTGGTTGACCGTGCTGCTCGTCGTCGGTGCGTCCGTGATGTGGATGACGATCCGGTCGACCTCCGTGCCGGCCCGGCCGGCCGTGAACGCCGGTGAGGGCTCGGCGCGGGCGACGCGCTCGTACTCGCCCGCGCTGAGAGCCAGCGCGGTCGCGGTCGCGGGCGCGGGGACGTCGCCGCAGGCGCTGCTCTCGATCGCCATGTTCTCGGGATCGTCTCGAAAGCGCAGGGCGCGGCCGAGGCCCTGCGCGGACGGCTGAGCCGCGAAGAACTCGGCGACCGAAGTCATGTAGCGATCCCAGTCCCAGGCGCCGTCGGGGCAGGAAGTGTGGGTGGTGCGGCGGTCGGCCTCGCGATGCCCGACGATCGTCGTCCGGTCGGGTGTCAGTGCGTACTTCCGGCACAGGTGCGCGACCAGCTCTGCCGAGGCCCGGTACTCGGCGTCGGTCGGCGGTGTGTACGGGAAGGTCTTCACGCTGCCGTCGGGTCGGGGGTAGCGTGCGCCGCCCTGCTGGATCGCGACGTGCTCGATGCCGATGCTCCGGCGGTTGGCACCCCGCGCGTGCCAGGCGGTGTCCTGCTCGCGGACGAACTGGATGATGTCGCCGTTCTGGTCGACCATGTAGTGCGCGCTGGTGTCGGCCTCCTCGCGCGTGAACCTGCTGCCGATGTACGGCGTCTGCGGCGCACCCGTGATGTGGATGACGATCCGGTCGATCGCGTGCCCCCGCCGCCCTTCGGTGAACGCGGGCGACGCCATGACCCTGGTGACGCCGGGGTACTCGCCCCCGGTCAGCGCCAGCGGCGGGACGCCGAGCGCCATCGCCTGTGGCGGCGGCGCGTCGTCGAGCACCGCGTCCTCGATCCCGGCCGTCTCGGGATCGAGCTCGAACGCGCGGGTTCCCGTCCCCTGTTGAGCGGCCGGAACCGGGGCCGGAGGCGCGGCGACCGGGGAGGTGGCGCCCGTGCTCGCGTCGGGCGACCGCAGCGGGGGCAGCGGACCGAACCCGTCGTCGTAGGGGGGCGGTCCGGGCGGCACCTGCGCGCCCGGAGCCGGGGCGACCGGCTCGGCGGCCACCGGCGGTGTGACGGGCGCGGCCGGCACCGTCCCGGGCCGCGCACGATCGCCCGCCCACTCCAGGACGGACCGGGAGCCGTTCCTGCCGTAGCCCGAGCCGTTGCGCGACGGGTACATCCGCACCCGGCGCAGCGCGTGGTCGCTCAGCCCGGTGAGCGAGATGTAGGGGCTCTGCGCGGTGGGCATCAGCACCACCCGCCAGTCCGCCGCGGCCGCTGACGTGGCGGTCGCGAGGCCGAAGTAGAGCCGCTCCGCGTGGATGAACCGTGCGAGCACGTCAGGTCGCACGGTGTAGACGGCGTCGCCGCCGGACAGAGCCAGCGGACCGTGCTCACGACTCGAGTAGAAGGTGGAGGACGTGCGATTCGCCGGTGTCACGAACAACGCGGGGTCCGTGGCGACCACGACCTCGGCCACTCCCGGACTGTCGGTGCGGATGGTGAAACCGAGCATCGGGAAGCGATCGGTCACGTTCAGACGATGCGGACGCATCTGAGCATCCATGAGCTTGTCTCCTTCACCGGGACCGCCGATCCCGCACGCCCGGCGCCGGTCGCGCGTGCCTTTCCTGCGCCGGAGTCTCATCCGGCCGGTGTCACCCGCCCGTCACCGGCTAGCAAGGGCCGGACAACCACCGGCGTCGTGAACGAGGACGCGGCGGATCACTGCTCGGGTGACTCCCCCAGTGGATCGAAGAGAGATACAGACTTCGAGCTTACGAAACTGCAAGCGTCAATGAATAGAGCGTTATACGCCGTAGCCTCGATGACACCTCGGCTGCGCTGATCGGGCGAACGTTCCCAAACTCACCGTCATGGAGCCAGAACAGGTGCATCCGTTCAGGCGTGATCCCACCTCGAACACGCCCTGGGTCAGCGCCCTCCTCGGCACAGACAATGGACCTGCTCGCGCAGTGGATGACCACCGGCCGATCCACCCGTCCCTCTCCCCCAGCACAGGACGGCGGCGGGTCGCGGTTCGCGTTCTACGGCCGGACCTCGACCACCCGCCATCAAGACCGCGTGTCGTCACAGGGCTGGCAGCGCGACATGGCCGAGCACCTCGTCGCCGGGCACGGTCATATCGTCGCCGCCTACTTCGACACCGGCACCTCACGCCGCGTCCCGTGGCGGCAACGATCCCAAGCTGCCCAGCTCATGACCGCAGTCTCGGGTCCAGGATCCGCGATCGATGCAATCGTGGTCGGCGAGTACGAACGTGCCTTCACCGGCACCCAGTTCACGACCCTCTACACCTGGTGCACCCACCACGGCATCCAGCTCTGGCTGCCCGAAACAAGCGGTCCCGTCGATCTCGGCAACCATGACCACCGCACGCTGATGGCACTGCTGGCCACCCAGTCACAGCGCGAAGTCCTCCGCGCCCGCCACCGCGTCCTGGCCGCCATGCACAACCAAGCCACCCGGCAAGGCCGCTACCTCGGCGGCCGACCACCCACGGCTACCAACTCGTCGACGCCGGCCCCCACCCCAACTCCGCCGACGCCCGCTGGGGCCGACGGCTGCAACGGCTCGCCCCCGACCCACGAACCGCCCCGCACGTAGCCTGGATATTCCGCCAACGCCTCGCCGGCCACAGCGTCGCAAGCATCGCCCGACACCTCAATGAGCGTGGTGTCCCCTGTCCATCGAGCGCAGACCCGGACCGCAACCGGCACCGCAGAGCCTGGACACTGCGTACCGTCGCCGTCATCCTGGCGAACCCGCGCTACACCGGACGGCAGATCTGGAATCGCCGAGCGACCGGGACCGAAGGCCCAGCGTCAACGCCAGCGCTATCTGCGAAGGCCGCGTATCCGCCGATCGTCACGGAGCAAGACTTCGTCTCCGCCCAGCAGATCCGGGCAGCGCGGCCAGCCGTCGACGGCCGGGCTCGCCGGTTCGCGCTCGCCGGCCTGATCCACTGCGGGTGTCTGCGACCGGCGACTGGACTCGCACTGGAACCACGGACGCCCGACCTACCGCTGCCGCCACGGCCACACCAGCACCCAGCGCGCGAACCAGCCGCGGCCGAAGACCCTCTACATCCGCGAAGACTACCTCGTCGACGAGCTCAACATCCAACTTGGAGATGAAGGCAACGACGGCCACGCCACGGCGGAGTTTGACCGACCACGACACCGACGCGTGGCGGCGGCGCTGCGCGACTCAGGAAAGATCATTGTCTACGACGGCACCGGAAGGCGACTGAAGAAGATCGATTCGAGCTGAGCTACGATCGCCTCAGCTTCAAGATCGCGTTTCGCGATCCGTGGGGTAATACTGTGTCCGAGACTTGAACCCCCATGCGTGGGATATCTCCCGTGTTTGGGGAGATCATGCACAGATTGTAGCTCAGAGTCACAGCGTCTCGCACCCTACTGTCCTCACACGACCGGGTGACCGCAGAAGTCGACCGCAGGTCAGAGGCGTCGCCCGTCGCCTGCGCGACGACTGCCACGGTGGCAGGTTAGCTACAGCGCGAAGCGGAGCTCGGACACGAGGATGGCCGGGTCGCCGGCCTGGGCCGCAGCTCCCTGCTCGGACTCGAACCAGTACTCCTCCGGTTAACTGGAGGTTCTAGCCGTGGGTCGACGTCAATCGATCTAGCAGGGATGTTTGCATTCGCTCATGCCCTTATTCGGTGTCAATCGACGTCGATCGTCGCCGTTTATGGAGCATAAATGCTCCCTCGTTTGTGATCATAAAGCAGCGAAGGTGGCTGGTTAGTACTCCAGCTGTAGATAGTGATCTTGTTAGTCGGATGCCACGCCGTGAATGAACTGATCCCAAGTGCAAGTGGGCGGGTACGGCTCCCGCGCCATCTCAGGTGGGCTGGTCCATAGAGGTGACGTTGGCGCTCCCCATGCCGAAGAACCGGCCCTGTTCGCAGAGGGAATCGATCTCGGCGTTCTCTTCCTCGCTCAGTTGCGCGTCGAGTGCGACGTCGATGACGTGCCGGGCATGGGCCAATCGTCGAGCGACATCCCAGTCGGCGATGAACTTGCCAACGGTGTACTCGTCGGCGGTTCCGAAGGCCTGCCGGGAACCGAGTCGATCGAGGGAGACGACGAACTCGTTCAGGTCCTGCAGGATCGCTACGACCTCGCTGAGGGGCATGCGGACTTCTCGGGAGGACATGTCCATCGGTGACTTCAACTCCGTTCCAGACCGGGGGAACCGTGGCAGCAGGACGAGTCCGACTGGGCACAGGCGCGGCCACTGCTGATCATCGTGGTTTGTGAAGACAACGAAAGATCAAGCGGTGGCCGCAGGTCACAGCGTAGACCCGGTCCACTGGCAGGACGCGTTCGAAGGTCTGATGAGCCGGATCGCGGGTCGTTTCGCGCGGGTGGAGCCCCGCCGCAGGGTCCGGCGGTTGGTACTCGGGCTGCTCTCGGACCTGCCGCGCAAGAACTGCTGGACGATCGCCGAGTGGGCCGGGGAGTCCACCCCGGACGCAATGCAGCACCTGCTCAGCCGGGCTAAATGGGACGCTGACGCGGTTCGTGACGACGTGCGGGGCTACGTGGTGCAGCATCTGCACGACGAGCGGGCGGTGCTGGTGATCGATGAGACCGGCGACGTGAAGAAGGGCACCGCCACGGTCGGTGTCCAGCGCCAGTACACCGGCACTGCCGGCAGGATCGAGAATGCCCAAGTCGCCGTCTACATGGTCTACGCCGGTCGGCGCGGGCACGCCGCTGTGGACCGGGAGTTGTACGTCCCGCGCTCCTGGACCGCTGCCCCCAACCGCTGCCGTGCCGCCGGGCTCGGGGAGGAGACCCTCTTCGCCACCAAACCGGACCTGGCTGCGCGCATGGTCGCCCGCTTCCTGGATGCCGGCCACCGGGCTGCGTGGGTGGCCGGCGATGAGGTATACGGCGGCAACCCAAAACTTCGCACTGCACTGGAGGAACGCGGCACCGGCTACGTCCTCGCGGTGGCCTGCTCGCACGAAGTCGCCACGAGAGCTGGAAAGTTCCGCGCTGATGCCCTGGCCAAGAAGGTCCCCAAGCGAGCGTGGCAGAAGCTGTCGGCCGGGGCTGGGGCGAAGGGTCACCGCTTCTACGACTGGGCCGTCATCGACCTCGCCGACCCTCGACCCGGGAGCAGCCAGCTGTTGATCCGCCGCAACCGCAGCACGGCGAACTCGCTTACTACCGCTGCTACTCGCCTGCCGCAGTGCCAATGGCCGAGCTGGTGCGCGTCGCTGGATCAAGGTGGCGGGTGGAGGAGTTCTTCCAGTCCGGAAAGGGCCTGGCTGCTCTGGACGCGCACCAGGTCCGCCGCTACACGTCTTGGTCCCGCTGGGTCACCCTCGCCATGCTCGCCCATGCCTTCCTCGCCGTCATCAGAGCCGATGAGCACGCCCGCCAACCGGCATCGAACGGCCTGATACCGCTCACCTGCAACGAGATTCAGCGCCTCTTTATCGCTCTCGTCATTCGGCCTGTCCACGATGCCGCCCATCGGCTCGGCTGGTCTGACTGGCGACGCCGCCACCAGGCCCGATCCCAGGCCAGCCACTACCGGCGGCAAGCTGCTCAAGCCTGAAGATCACCATCTACAGCTGGAGTATTAGGGTGACCCAGTTACGGTGATCGGGAAGCCGATCGGCCAGTCCTATGAGGTGACCGTGGACGGCCAGCACTGCCGAGCGGCCCGCTTCAGTTGGCGTTGTCCTGGATGTTGCGACCCTCACTCGCCGCGGACAGCGAGCGCTGGGGACGGGATCGCACCCAGTCGGCCACCGCGACCGCACAGTCCGCCGGATCGATTCACACCCCGCCCCGACGAGCTGCCGCGGTGCTCAAACCAACGCCGTTGGCCCCAACGGTGCAGTTCTCCAGCGCAGACTGGGTGTCTACGCGCGCTCGGCGCCGTCGTGGAACACCTCGTGGCGGACTTTCGCCGCTGCCTCGTTGTCCAGCCAGCGCAGCTCGAACTGCTCGCCATACCAGTCAAGCCGCGCCGTCTCCAGTTCCTCCTGCGCGCTTTCGGTCCCCGGATCCGCGCGATCCTCGTACCGCCAATGATCTGACTCGTCGAGATCCCGTCGCGCGAACACCATATCGACATAAGTGACACCGCCGGCTCGAGCGGTCTTGACCGTCTCCGGAACCGTGACGTGGAGATACCCCTCGAACCGCGTCCCGTGGATCACTTCGGCGATCCGGTCTGCGAACGCGAAGTCGTTCGCCGTGTTCTGCGTCATCGGCACCTCCTACGGCTCAGTGTCGCACATGGTAGTTGTTGGTGTACTTCTTGTTGACTCGGCCGGACTCGAAGTTGGATTGCCAACCACGCGCTCCCTTGTTCTCCGGCGAGCGGTATTGGCGTTTGCCATTGCGGGAGACCAACCGGACGCTCCCGCGCTTCGTGACTGTTTTCTTGGCTAGCGGGCCGACCCAGATTCGTCCGGCGACCCTGGACTGGCGGACGGTCGCCTTGACACCCTTGAACACGATTCCCTGAGAACGCCGGGCGGCCTTGAGAACCGTGCTGACACCGCGGGCGAACTTGACGGCCTTGTAAGCGCCGATCGCAGCGCCGACGTCGGCCGTGCCGATTCCGGCGGTGAGGACACCGGCGAGGGCCTGCGCGCCGTAGCGTAACGCGGCTCCCATGTTCCCCTGGATGGCGTTACCGACGGCGGCAACCCCACTCGCGACCGTTCCGATGGGTCCGGGGATCCACGAGGCGACTTCGGCCACCTTGGTCACGACACTGACGATGGAGCTGAACCAGGAGTTGCCGTCGAGGTCCATCGCGTTGATCGGGTCGCCGGCGACGTAGTCGTAGTCGTTTGCGGATCCACCATCGACCGGGTCGACGGAGAGGAACCGGCCGAGCAGCGGGCTGTAAGGTCGGGCTCCCCATCTGCACCAAGGACAGGGCGCCGGTGTGCTCGTACGGGCGCTGGTACTGGCCGAGCCAGCCGTAGTCCATCGAACCGGGAGAGTTGTCCGGAACGTTCTGGTTGTCGACCGCACCCGAGCCCGTCAACGGCTGACCGTAGGGGTCGAAGGCCCGCAGGTTGCCGATCTGGTGGCCCGCGGAATCGGTGGACAGGACCAGGTCGCCGCGCACCGACGGGTGGTCATAGGTCGGCGTGAACGCTCCGCCGGAGCCGACCCTGGTCGTGTAGAGGACACCACCCGGCAGGGTCAGTCGCCGGGGAGGGGAATCCGCCGGCTGCTCGTCCTCCGGATGAGGCTCCGGCCGCCGCACTCCTTCAGGCTGTGCCCGGACAACGATCGCCCAGTGGGCCGCGCTCGGCTGGCTCAGCCAGCTCTGGACGCCCTGGTGACACAGGCCACAGCCCGCCGCGACGAGGCGGCTTTGACGCCGGGTTCCGCACCGATAACGATGTCGGGGTGACACGACGTTCCTCGACTTCGCCCAGCATCCGCGATGTCGCGGCCGCCGCGGGTGTCTCGTACCAGACCGTGTCGCGGGTGCTGAACGACTCACCCAAGGTCAACGCCGACACCCGGCGACAGGTCCGCGAGGTCATCGAACGGCTGGGCTACCGCCCCAACCGGGCGGCCAGGGCCCTCGGTTCGGGGCGGTCGAGCGCGGTGACGGTGGTGATCGCCGACACGACGCTGTACGGCTACGCTTCGACGCTGCGCGGGATCGAGGAGGCGGCCCGGCTGCGCGGGCTCGCCGTCGGGGTCCGGGTGGTGGAGTCGGACCGTCCGGCGGACGTCCGGCAGGCCGTCGAGTATGTGAGCGACCCCAACGCCGGCGGCATCGTGGTGGTCGCCTTCGACTCGGCCGGGGCCGGCGTCTTGCGGGCGCTCCCGCCCGAGGTGCCGTCGGTGGCCGCGACGGAAGCCGGCGGTCTCGACGATGTGGTGCGCCCGATGATCTTCCTCGACGAACGGCAGGCCGCCGCCGACGCGACCACGCACCTGCTGGACCTCGGACACCGCACGGTGCACCACGTCGCGATCCCCTCGGAGACCGGCACGAGCGCCCGGCAGGCGGGGTGGCGGAGCGCGCTCGAAGCACAGGGCATCCCCGTTCCCGCCGTCGTGCCGGCCGGGTGGGATGTGCGGTCGGCCTACCTCGCGGGCCGGGAACTGGCCGCCGATCCGGCCGTCACGGCGATCCTCTGCGGCAATGACGACACCGCCATGGCGGTCCGCCGCGCCCTGCACGAAGCCGGCCGTGACGTGCCCGGCGACGTCAGCATCATCGGCTTCGACGACGTGCCCGGCGCGGCCTACTGGACCCCCGCGCTGACGACCGTGCGGATGGACTTCGTGGCGCTCGGCCGCGCGTGCCTGGCGGCGCTCGCGGCCGAGCTCGCCGGCGCCCCCCACCCGGCGCTCGCGCTCGCGGCACCGTCGCTGGTGGTTCGGGAGTCGACGGCACCGCCGCCGAATTGTTCGTAACAACAAGGTAACGCGGTCTTTCCAGTCGGACGCCCGACCGGTCACACTCCTGTCCTGCTGATGTGACCGGTCACACTATCTTTGAACAGCACAAACAACGACAGGAGCCGGTGTGGTCTCGTTGGAATCCGTCACGACCTTGGTCTGGGGACATTCGGCGCTGGAACTCGTCGTCGACGTGTCCCCGGACGGCCCGGTGGGGGTCCGGTCCCTGTCCGGCGGTGGCCAGCAGGGACACCCCAGAGCAACCCAGCCGCTGGTGGAGCTGCTGGTCGCCGGCGAGGGCCGGGGCCGGGCCTCCCACCGGTTCTCCGAGACCGCCGTCGGTCGGCGCCTGGTCTACACCGGCTCGGTCCGCGGCGAAGCCGGGAAGTGGCAGGAGCTGCACATCGACCTGCGCGACGAGCGGACGGGACTGCTCGCGCGGACGTCGTTCCGATCGGTTGACGGGGTCCCGGCCTGCCGGATCACGACCACGGTCACCAACGACAGCCGGGCGCCGGTGCTGCTGCAGGGCGTCACATCCTTCGCGGCGGCCTTCCCCGGCGCGCCGGTCGGCGATCTCGACCTGGTGCGGGCCGACAGCGAATGGCTCGGCGAGGGCCGGTGGACGCGGCGGCCGCTGCGCGAAGACGTCCTGCCCGACCTCAACCTCGCGCTGCACGGCCAGGACGGCCGCGGCCGGTTCGCGGCCATCGGCACGGGCACCTGGTCGACCGGGATCCACCTCCCCACCGGCGGGCTCGCCGACCGCCGGACCGGGCGGGCGTGGCTGTGGCAGGTGGAGCACAACGGGGCGTGGCGGTGGGAGGTCGGCGAACGCCGGGACGGCGCGTACCTCGCGCTGCTCGGGCCGACCGACATCGACCACCAGTGGCACCAGACCCTGCGACCCGGCGAGTCGTTCACCACCGTCCCGGTTTCGGTGGCGGTGGCCGAGTCCGGTTTGGACGGTGCGGTCGCCGCGCTCACGGCACACCGGCGCGAACTCCTCCGCCCGCACCCCGACCGGTCCGCCCTGCCTGTGGTGTTCAACGATTACATGAACACCCTGATGGGCGACCCCACCACGGCGAAGCTGCTCCCGCTGATCGATGCCGCCGCGGACGCCGGTGCGGAGGTGTTCTGCATCGACGCGGGTTGGTACGACAACGGCACGAGCTGGTGGGACAGCGTCGGGGAATGGCAGCCGTCGCAGACCCGGTTCCCCGGCGGGATCGGGGAGGTCATCACCCGCATCCGTGAGCGGGGCATGGTGCCCGGCCTGTGGCTGGAGCCGGAGGTGATCGGGGTCCGCAGCCCGGTGGCGGCCAAGCTCCCCCACGCGGCCTTCCTCCAGCGCGGCGGCGTCCGCTTGGTCGAACACGATCGGTACGTCCTGGACCTGCGTCACCCGAGCGCGGTCGCGCACCTCGACGAGGTCGTCGACCGGCTCGTCGAAGATCTCGGGGTGGGTTACTTCAAGCTCGACTACAACGTCGATCCCGGGCCGGGTACCGACCTGGCCGCCGACAGCGTCGGAGCGGGCCTGCTCGGCCACAACCGGGCGCACCTGGCCTGGCTGGACGGGGTCCTTGACCGGCATCCCGGCCTGACTCTGGAGAACTGCGCGTCCGGCGCGATGCGCATGGACTACGCGATGCTGTCCCGGCTGCAGCTGCAGTCCACCAGCGACCAGCAGGACCACCTGCGTTACCCGCCGATCGCCGTGGCGGCCCCGATGTCGGTCCTGCCTGAACAGGCGGCGAACTGGGCCTACCCGCAGCCGGACATGCCGGACGAGGACTTCGCCTACACCCTGTGCACCGGGCTGCTCGGCCGGCTGTACCTGTCCGGGCGCCTCGACCTCATGACCGCGGAGCAGCGGGCCTCCGTGCGCGCCGCGGTGGAGGTGTACCACGAAATCCGCAAAGGACTGACGGCCGCGGTTCCACTGTGGCCGCTGGGCCTGCCCGGCTGGAGCGATCCGTGGCTCAGCCTGGCCCTGCGCTCGGGCGACGTCACCCACGTCGCCGTGTGGCGGCGCGGCGACGACGCCGGACCCGTGACATTGTCTCTGCCGCACCTGCGATTCCAGAACGTCCACATCGAGGCGCGCTATCCGCGGGACCTCTCCGCGTGGACTGTCCGATGGGACACCGCAACCGGGTCCCTGACCGTGACCCCCACCCCGCACACGACCGCGTCCGCGCGGCTCTTCCGCATCGTCGCCGGCTGAACCCCCACCCCACCGAAGGAACCCCCGATGAAGAAATGGATCAGCGTCGTCGCCGCCGCTGCGCTCGTGCTCGGCCTCGCCGCCTGCAGCGACCCGTCCGCGAACGCCCCCGCCGACGCCGCGCCCGCCACCTGGGCGGACCCCACCGCGAAGCTCGACGGGGTCAAGCTGACCCTCTGGGCGGCGCAGAACAGCAACACCGTGCCCAAGCAGGTCGTCGAGTCCTTCGAGAAGGCGACCGGCGCGACCGTCCAGGTCGTGACGCTCCCCGACCCGTACGAGCAGAGCATCCAGACCAAAGTGGCCACCGGCGACAAGCCCGATCTCGCTTTCTGGCAGCCCACTTCGTCGATGCTGACGGCGATCAACGCGAAGACCAACCTCCAGCCGCTGGACGACGCGCCGTGGCTCGGCAAGCTGGCGCCGGAACTGCGGGACATCACCGGCAAGCTGGACGGCAAGCGCTACGCCGCCCTGATCACCAGCCCGGCCGTCGAAGGCGTCTACTACAACAAGGAAGTCTTCGCCGCCAACGGCATCACCGAGACGCCGAAGACCTTCGACGACATGGTCACCGCGGCCCGCGCGCTCAAGGCCAAGGGCGTCACCCCGTTCTTCGAAATGGGTGGCGACCGGTGGGCGACGCAGTGGTGGGTGCAGGTCCAGCTGGCCGACGCGGCCAAGAACGGCCTCTGGGACAAGATCAACGCCAAGCAGGAGACCTTCACCAGCCCGGTCGTGCTCGACACCATCAAGAAGTACAAGGCGCTGATCGACGAGGGCCTGTTCAACGCCGACATCAAGACCGCCAAGCTGGAGGACCAGAGCGCCGCGCTGCTCGACGGCAAGGCCGCGATGGCCGTGCAGGTCAACTCGTTCTTCAGCCAGCTGCAGGCCAAGGCCGACACCGCGACGCTGGACAAGAAGATCGGCTTCTTCCCGATCGCGCCCTCCGGCCAGATCGGGACGTTCATCCCGGACCAGTCGAACGCCCTGGTCGCCTTCCGGACTGGTGACGCCAAGCGCGAGGCCGCGGCCCGGCAGCTGCTGGCGTACTGGATGGGCCCGGGCTACGCCGGGTTCGTCGCCGACCGCAAAACCGTCTCGCTCGAGCCGTCGGTCGCCAACCCGCCTGGCGTACCGCAGGCCCTGCTCGACGTCCACAAGACCCTGCCCACCGCGGTCGGCTCGATGCAGGCACTGGCCGTCGCCAACCCCGACCTCTACATCAACCTCGCGGACATGATCGCCGGCACCATGACGCCGGACCAGGTCGCCAAGGCCACCCAGGACCAGTTCGCCCAGCTGGCCAAGGCGGCCGGGGCCCCGGGCTTCTGATGTCCACCGCAGAACGCACGCTCGTCGTGGAGCGGCCGGCCGCCCGGCCCGCTCCACGGCCGAGCGCCCGTCCCTCGAGCACGTACGGCAAGCGAACGCACCCGATGTGGTTCCTGGTGCCCGCGTTCGCTATCCTGCTCGTCTTCTTCTTCCTGCCGACGCTGTTCAACTTCGTCTACGCCTTCACCGACTGGTCCGGGTTCAAGGGCTCCATCAAGCCCGTCGGGCTGGACAACTTCACCCAGCTCGCCTCGGACGGCACGCTGTTGCGGGCGGTGCGGGTCACGCTCGTCTACGCGGTGCTGGTCGCGGTCTTCCAGAACGTCTTCGGGTTCGCGCTGGCCGTCCTGCTCGAACGCGACAACCGGCTCAACCGCCTCGCGCGGATTTTCTTCCTGATCCCCGTGCTGATGTCGGCGCTCGCGGTCGGTTATGTCTTCCAGGCTCTGCTGAAACCGCACGGCAGCCTCAACGAGCTGATCGGCGCGGTGCTCGGGCGGACCTTCGACTACGCCTGGCTCGGCGACACCACCTGGTCGATCGTGGTGGTCGCGCTGATCCACGCGTGGAAGTGGATGGGCTTGTCCATGCTCATCTACCTGGCCGGGCTCAAGACCGTCCCGGAAGACATCCTCGAAGCCGCCCGCATCGACGGCGCCTCGCGCTGGCGCACCTTCTGGGTCGTCAAGTCGCCACTGCTGGCACCGGCGGTCACGTTCAACGTCGCCACCGCGCTGCTCGGGTCCATGAACGGCTTCGACGTCGTCCAGGCCACCACGGGCGGCGGCCCCGCCCGCACCACGGAAATCCTCAACATCTTCATCTACCGCACCTTCGGGCAGGGCCTGTTCGCCCAGGCCACCGCGATGAGCCTGGTGCTGTTCCTGCTCGTCGCGTTCCTGGCCTTCCCGGTGATCCGCACCCTGCGCAAGCGAGAGGAGATCCTGTGACCGCCCGCCTCAGCGACGCGCGCTTCTGGACTAAGCTGCAGCCGGTCGTCACCACGATCGGAGTCCTCGTCCTCATCGGGATCCCGCTCTGGCTCGTCGTGGTCACCGCCGGGAAGTCCCAGGGCGAAGCGCTCAACCCGGACCTCTCCCTGCCCAGCCACTGGCAGCTGTTCGGGAACCTGCGGGAGGTCTGGGTCCAGGGCGAGGTGCCGGCCGCGTTCTTCGGCAGCCTGCTGATCGTCGTGCCCACGGTCGCCGGCGTCCTCACCTTCGGCTCCATGGCCGCCTGGGTGCTGGCCCGCCGCGCGACCCGGCTCAACGCGGCCCTGTACGCGCTCGGCATCAGCGGCATCGTGCTGCCGCCGGCGGTCGTCACCGTGGTGCTGCTGCTGCGCCAGCTCGGCCTCGCGGGCAGCGCCGTCGGAATGATCGGCGTGTACATGGGCATCTACCTGTCCACGGTCATCTTCTTCGTCACCGGCTTCGTGCGGACCATCCCGGTGTCGCTGGAGGAAGCCGCGCAGATCGACGGCGCCGGTCCGTTCACCGTCTTCCGGCGGATCGTGCTGCCGCTGCTGCGGCCGGCGCTGGCCACCGCCACCATCCTCATCTGCCTCTACGTGTGGAACGACGTCTTCTACGCCTTCTTCGTCGTCGGCGGCCGGCTCGACACCCTGCCGCTCAACCTCTTCCGCGTCGCCAGCGCGGGGCTCTACCTCAACAACTGGCACCTCATCTTCGCCTACGTCGTGCTGATGAGCCTGCCGCTGATCGCCGTCCTCGCCGTGGCCCAGCGGAAGATCATCGCGGGCATCACCAGCGGCGCCGTCAAGTGAACCTCCTCCCCATCGAAGCGGAGTGCTGATGCGACAACGAATCCTGGCCGGGGCGGCGGTCGCCGTCCTCGCGTTCACCACGCTGTCCCCCGCCACCGCCCAGGCCGCGGCGGCCGAAACGCTGCGCGTCGACCTCGGCGCGTCCACGGGCGCCTTCCACGGGGGTGCCACGGGCATCCTCTACGGCCTCGGCGATCCCGGAGTGCCGTCGCAGGACCTGATCGCCGGGATGCGCCCGCGCACGATCTCCCAGAAGGCGCCCGATGGCGACCAGCACCCCAACGGCGACGCCCTCAAAGTGGCCGACGGCTTCTTCTCCGCCGGCGGCACCGACGTCCACATCTACGCCCAGGACGTCTACAGCCGCTGGCCGTACCAGGACCTCGGCGTCGACGACTACATCGCGCGGCTCGAGCCCCAGCTGGACAAGGTCGCGAAGCGGCCGGACCGCGACCGGTTCGTGTGGACGATCTTCAACGAACCGGACGGGAACTGGTACTCGGACTGGGCGAACAAGAAACAGCAGTTCTTCGCCGACTGGACGAAGGTCTACCACACGGTGAAGGCGGTCCTGCCGAACGCCCGGATCGCCGGCATCGGCGAAACCGGGTACCGCGCCGACCACCTGCGCGAGTTCCTCACCTACGCCAAGGCCAACGACGTGTTGCCCGACATCGCCACCTGGCACGAGCTCAGCCCGGACTCACCGGCCACCTACCGCGGGCACTACGCGGACTACCGCGCCATTGAACGCTCGCTCGGCATCCCGCCGCGGCCGATCACCATCAACGAGTACACCGACCGGCAAGACACATCCGTGCCCGGGCGGCTGATCCAGTGGATCACCATGCTCGAAGACACCAAAGTGGACGGTCAGCTGGCGTACTGGTCGCTGGCCGGCAACCTCAGCGACAACGCCGTGCGCACCGGCCGCGCCAACGGCGGCTGGTGGCTGAGCAAGTGGTACGCCGACCTGGCCGGCGACACCGTGCGCGTGACGCCGCCGCGGCCCGACACCCGGAACTCGCTGCAAGGCCTCGCCACCCTCAACCACACCGACCACAAGGCGACCGTCCTGCTCGGCGGCACGGCGGACGCGGTCGACGTCGCGCTGACCGGCCTCGACTGGAAGGTCTTCGGCGACCGGGTGGACGTCCGGATCGCCAAGGCGACCTGGTCGGGCTACGAGGGCGACGCCCAGCAGCCGCCGATCGTGGCGGCATCCCGGGTCCGCGTGCAGGACGGCAAGGCGACGATCTCCGTGCCGGGCGGCGACCCGCTGGCCGCGTACCAGGTGGTCGTCACGCCCGCGGGGCTCGGCGCCCCGCCCGTGCCGACCGCGCCGTGGCAGGCGAGCTACGAAGCCGAGTCGGGCACCGTGGAGAACGCCCGGGTCTACGTCCAGGACGACGGGTCGGGTTCGTGGGACATGGCCATGCGCTACACGACGTCGGGCGGCAAGGACGTCGGGTCCATGAACACCCCCGCCTCCCGCGTCACCGTGGACGCCGACGTCCCGCGTGCCGGCGCATACCGGCTGGGCGTGTTCTACGGCACCAACGCCTTCGTCGGCAGGCTGGCACTGTACGTCGACGACACCTACGTCCGCACCCTGCCCCTGCCGGCCACGCTGAACTGGACCTACCGGGGCCGGCTGGACACGCCGCTCACGCTGAGCGCGGGCAAGCACCGCGTTTCCGTGCGCACCACCGATCCGAGCGGGTTCCTCGGCGGCTCGTCCGACGTCACGCTGGACCGCTTCGACCTGACCGAGACCACCGGCCCGGAGCGGGCGGAGTACCCGCTCGCCGACGCCCGCCGCTCCGGCGGCTCGGTCGACCACGGCACGGCTGCCCTCCAGGTCCTGGCGCCCGGCGCGGTCGTACTGGCGCCCGGGCAGAAGGTCACCACGTACCTGTCCGCCGCCGAGGACGGCTACTACCGCCTGTCGACGTCCTGGGCGGGCATCGGCCGCAGCACGCTCGGGCTGACACTGTCCGGCCGCCGCGTAGCGGGCGGCGACCTGACCGCCACCGGCGTCGGCGTCGGCGTCGGCGTCTGGTCGGGCAGCGAGACGGTGTTCCTCAAGGCGGGCGTCACCGAAGCGGTGGTGTCCAACGAGGGCCGCACCCCCTTGGCGGCAGGCACCCTCACCCAGGTCCGCGACGCGGCGGCCGACCAGCGCGCGGTCCGCGTCGAGGCCGAGTCGGGCAAGCTCGCGGGCGGAGCGGCCACGGCGACCGGTCCCTGGGCGTCCGGCGGATCGTACGTCGGCTACCTGGGCAACGGCGGCACGCTGACCATCCCGCGCACCGGCGGTCCCGGCCAGTACGACCTCACCGTCGCCTACGCACAGGCAGAGAAGAACACCGGGCACCCGTACAACACGGACACGATCACCCGCACCCTGGTGGCGACCGAAGCGGGCGGCACGGTGACGAGCGCGCCCTACCGCCACAACTACACCTGGGACGGCTTCTGGCCGGAGACCTCACCGATCGACCTGACGACGAAGGGCGGCGCACTCACCTTCGGCAACCCCGCCGCCTGGGGCCCGAACGTCGACTGGATCCAGCTCGCCCCGCTCGTCGTGGCGAACACGGTGAAACCCCGGTTCTGACCCGGAAGGCGTCTGGCCGGTTCCCGCGAGCCGGCCAGGCACCGTGTCCCCGCCGTAAGCGGCCTTCGCTTCGCACGCCTGCCGCGGCGGGTCACACCGCCCAGGACTGGACAGGATCGAAGCCGGCGGAGTGGACTCGCACCCTGAGCACGGTGATAGTCAACGCTAACGCCCCCGCAGCGTTCACCTGCCACGACACATCCGCCGCCTCCAACTCCTCTTCACCGAGTAGTCCTTGAGGGGGAACGGCAGAGTCAAGCTGCCGAAGTCGGGAAGGCCGGCCGAGCCGGCACTTCGCACCGACTCGGACCCTGATCAAACACCCCAGCCAGACCTGCCAGATCAGCGACACCACACAGGTGTCGGCCACCTTCGCCCTGTCCGGCCAGCAGCCCCTCCGGCCGCGGCGACTCGGCCTGACCCCGTCCAGCAGCACGTCGCAACATCGTCCGTGGCCATCGAGGCATCGCCGCCATGTTGCGGTCGCCGAGCCGCTGGAACGGCGCGAACGCCGACTCGGCGGCCCCCTTCGGCAGGCCGCGGCCGTGGTCGACGATCCGCAGCTCGACCCGGCCCGCGTACGCGCTGGCGCGCACGGCGACCTCGCCGCCGCCGTGGCGCAGTCCGTTGTCGATGACGTTCGCGATAGCGCGTTCCAGCAGACCGGCGTCGGCCGTCACCGCAGGCAGACCGGCGTCGACGTCGACAACGACCTTGCCATCGCCGTCGACCGCCGCCAGCGCGGTCGCGACCACCTCGTCGTAGCCGAGAGGTTGTCGATCAGACCGGAGAGCCGGTCGGTGGACTCTTCTCCGGTGGCCAGCAGCTCCTCGGCTTCCTCTTCGGACAGACTGACGTCGTGGGCGCGCAGGCCGCCGAAGACGGCCTTGATCGACGTCGGCGCCGTGCGCAGCTCGGTGGTCTCGGCCCGGCGTTCCTGCTCGGCCATCCGCTGCTGCCGCAGGGCCAGCGACGCCTGACCGGCCGCGGCTTCGAGCACGCGCTGGTCGTGCGCCGGCAGGGTCCGGCCGCGCAGGGCCAGGTGGACGTCGTCGGTGACCGGGACGTCGACGTCGGCCTCGTCCGGGTCGTCGCACGGCCGCTCCCCGGTGCAGGCCGCGCGGACCCACTCGTCGTCCTGTTTCTCCAGCAGCGACACGGATTCGAGGCCCGAAGTTCTCCCGCACCTTGTCCAGCAGCCGCTGCAGCGGCTGGTCGTGCCCGAGCACGGTCCGGGCGTAGGAGGCCAGCAGCGCAGCCTCGGTCCGAGCCCGGGCCGCCGCGTCCGCCCGCCGGGATGCGCGGTCGACGACGAGCGCGAAAGCCACCGCCACCGCGACCATCGCGATCAACGTGATGACGCTCTGCTGAGCGTCGACGGTCAACGTGTACAGCGGTGGCGTGAAGAAGAAGTTCAGCAGCAGCGCGCCGGGATGCCGAACAGGAGGGCGTAGCGAGTCAGCGGAGTGAGCGAGTGACGACACGGACCGGAAGGGCGCGAGGGTTTCCGGGACACTCCCCAGACCCGGCCTCGACCAGCCACCTTCGGCTCAGGACGGGCTACGCCGTCGCGCCCCTGGGGTTCGCCGTCGACCACGATTCCGACCGGCGCGGCGTGCACTCCCCCGCGCCGCCAGCAGGGCCAAGCGGGTCGAAGCACCGGCCGTGCCGGGGGCGGCTCACCGACCGCGAACGATCAGCGCTACAGGCGGTTGAGATCGATCGTGTTCGCCATCGCCCGCATGCCGGCATCGTTGGGGTGTAAGCCGTCCCCGGAGTCGTACTCGGCCCGCAGCTTGTCAGGATCGGCCGGGTCGGCGAGCGCGCGGGCGAGGTCCACGACGGCGTCGTACTCGCCGCTGGTACGGATCCAGTTGTTGACCGCGGCGCGTACCTGCCCGCCTCGCTCGGTGTAATAGCCCTGATCCGTCGCTCCCTTGAACGGCAGGATGGTCGCGCCCAGCACCCGAACGCCGCGGGCATGCGCGGCGGCGATCAGGGCCCGGTAACCGCCGATCAGCTGGGCCGGCGTCGGCGGCCGGCCGCTTGTGCCGACGCCGACGCCGAGGTCGTTGACTCCCGCCAGGACGATGACGGACCGGACGCCCGGCCGGCCGAGCGCGTCTCGCTGGAACCGGGCGGTCGCACGGTCACCCATCCCGTCCGCGTCGGTGAGCAGCCGGTTGCCGCTGATGCCCGCGTTGGCGACGCCGAGGCCGCGGCCGGCCGCGACGAGCCGCTTCGCCAACTCGTCGGGGTAGCGGTTGTCCGCGTCGGGGGTCGACCCAGACCCTTCGGTGATGGAATCGCCGAACGCCACCACGGCGCCTCGGTCACCGCTCGGCGCCGCGCCGGTGACATCCAGCCCGGACAGGTAGTACCAGGACTGCGACGTCTCGCCGAACGCCTGCGCGGCCGGGTCGGCCAGATGGTTGCCGGCGGACCGGTACGAGGTCGCGATCGCGGACGGGTGGAACGACGCCGGTCCGGTGGGCGCCGCGAAGTACAACGTCACGGTCAGCCGTTCGAGCGCAGCGACGGTCAACGGCACCGGGTCGGAATCGAGCTCCCGGCCTGCCGGCACGGTGGTCGACCCGGTACCGCCGAACGACAGTGCTTGTAACGTCCCCGGCTGGACGGCGGCGCCCGCCCCGGCCCGCCCGATCGACGCGCTGGTCAACCGCAGCGGCCCGGTGCCGAACACGTTGGAGATCCGGATCCGCACGGCCGATCCGCCCCGGCTGGCCCGGACCGGTTGGCGCACCGACTGGTCGCTGAACCCGCCGGACCAGTTGGGCATGCCGAAGATATCGGGCGTGGCCGCGACCATCGAGGTGGACCAGGTCGCGGTCCACTGGCCGCCCGCCGGACCCGGCTGCACGGCGGCGGGCGGAGCGTCCGCCGGCAGCGCCACGACAAGTGCGACCAGACCGGTGAACACCGCGAGAAGCCGGCCCCGGAAATACTGGATCATGGATGCTTACCCCCTCATGATGTCCGTCGGTATGGTGATCCTCGAGGAATGCCGGCGCCATTTACCGCTCCCCGACGGGTGGCCATTCTCAGTGCGGTGCGGCTCAGATCTTGGTCCACCACGGTTTGCTGACCATGCGGACCGCGTTGGACCCACAGTGGATCTCACCGCCCCCGGTGTGGTGACTGTTGTAGTCGTCGATGTGGCTCACCTGCATGCCCACCTTGCGGTAGGCACGCTCCACGGCGTCCGCGAACACGTCACGGCCGTTGACCACGGGCCCCCATTGCTGTGGGGCGAGGTAGTGCGTGCGGTCGACGACGATGCCGTTGACCGCACCCGGCAGGTACGCCCCGAACGAGCCCTTGCCGTATTCGATCGGATCGTCCTGGGCCGTCGCCGCGTCGAACGGACGGTCGGGCGCGTAGGTATTTGCCGCGTTCCCGGCCTGTGGTGGGAAGCCGGGCGGCAGGTTGCCGGGCGGCATGCCGCCGAATCCGAGACCGTCCTTGCTGTACAACGCCGGGACACCGATCACCTCGTTGCGCTGGACTCCGGTTTCGTCCATGAGGATCTTCAGGTTCCGGTCAATCGCGTCGGCCGCTTCGGTGTTGCCGGCCACGAACTTCTCGTCGGCCAGCAGCTGGGCGACCGTCACGTTCGGGGCATCCTTGTGGCTGGTGGCGCGTACGGCGCCTTGTCCGGCGGCCTGTATCGTCCGCAGCAGCTCGACGCCCGCCCGGGGGTCGGCGACCGCGATCGTCCAGCCGCGCGGATTGTCCGCGGGCAGAAACTGGACGAACTCGTCGACGTGCCCGATGAACAGCCATGACGTGTCCAGTTTCAGCGGGTCCTGGATGCCCTGCGACGCGAACAGGGTGAGGGCCTGCTCGCCCAGGTTCGCGCCCGGTCCCGCGTCGCCGTGGATGATCCGCCCGGCCGGGAACGACCGGCCGTTGTGCTCGTACGGGGGGATCGTCTCGAGGTTGCCGAACGAGGCGACCTGGTGATAGCCCTTACCGCCGGTCTGCACCGCGCCGAACCCGGGACCCCGCAGGTCGAAGACCGCCCGGCCACCAACCCGGCCGGGCTGGCCCGAACGGATCGCGATCTCGATGGCCCGGGTCGCGCCGCCTGGGCCCGGCATCGACACATACCCGAACTCCACAAAATCCTGCGCCCAGGTGTCCTCGGTGGCCAACGTCGTCAGCTTGACGCCGCCGGCCTTCGCCGCCGCGTCGCCGAGGTCCCGGACGAACTTCTGATGGGCGGCGTTGTCTGCGCTGCGCGGGACGAACAGGGTCGTGGCGCGCTCGGTGTGGTTGTGCAGGATCAAGGGTGCGACGACCATGCGCACCGAGTCGGACGACGTACGGTCTCCGTCGGACACCTCCACCCGCAGGGTGAACCGGCCGTCCCAGACCGCCTTGTCCCGCACGATGTCGCGGGAGTCGACCCCGAGCTCTACCCCAGACCGCAGGTCCTGCGCGGTCAACGTCGTGCCGGACTTCAGGAACGTCCACGCGTCACCAGCCTTGCGGAAGACGCGGATCCGCCCCGGGGGGTCGCCGTCGACCCACAGCGTCCCCGTCGCCCGGTCGGATGCCGCGGTGAACGGGAGGATCCGTACGGGCGCGAGGTTCTGCGGGGCGTGCGCGGTGTAGTCCGCGGCGTCATGACACGCCTCGAGCTGATTGTCACTGGCGGTGCTGCGCGTGTCAGGGCAGCCGACGCCGCTCACACCGATGTTCGGCAGCACCAGGGCGCCATCACTCTGAGTGCCAACCCGCATCGGCTCGTCGACGACTCCGTCACGGTCCACGTCGGCGACGATGCGGACACCGTCCCCGGATCGTCCCACGGCGTTGATGACCACGGTGGCACCGACGGCCGACACGGCAAGAACCACGACGGTGACGATGGTCAGAGTCTTGCGGCTCAGACGGGTCTTTCCTCCCGGGTTACTGCTGGCCATCGGCGACGACGTCCCAGTGCTCGATGATCTTTCCGTCGACCACGCGGAAGATGTCCGCGACGACGTAGTCGGAGCTGAAGACCCACACCAGGTCGCCGTCGGCGAGGGTGTTGCCGAACTGAGTCCCGGTCCTGGTGGCTGTGCTGGGGGTACCGCTGGGCGGGGTGACGCCCTGCTGCTGCATGAACTGCTTGAGCGGGTCCGTTCCGTTCGCGGCCGCCGGGTTGTGCTGGTAGTACCGCGGATCCCAGCTGGTGTCGATCACCGTCGCGTCACCGTCGGAGAGCTTGCGGTAGGCCTCGACCGCGAACGTCCGGTTCTTCTCCTCCTGCTCCTCGGACAGGGTCGGCGCCCCGTTCGGGTACTGGTACTGGTCGCTGAACAGGGAGTTGCCGCTGGCCGTCGTCGCCGGCACGGTCTGCGTGATGCTCCAGTGCTCGACCAGCTTGCCGTTGCCCACCCGGAACAGGTCGACCTTGGCCTCGCCGGTCGCCTCGTTCGCCGGGGTGGCCGACGCGTGCCAGTGCACGGCCACCAGATCGCGGTCGGCGGCCGTGCGCTTGACCGTCGCCACCGCGCCGGGGATCTTCGCCTTGAGGTCCTGGAACTGCTTGACCTGACCGTCGGCTCCGCCGGGCACCGACTTGTCGTGCTGCACGTAGTCCGCTCCGACGAGTTCCTTCACCACGTCGGTCTTGTCCTGGTTGAACGCCTCTGAGTACAGGCGCAGGACGAGCGCCTTGTTTTGCGCCTCGGACGCTGACGACGTACCGGTCGCGGCGGCCGGGCCGGCGCCGGACGCGCCGCTGCACGCGGTCGTGAAGAAGGCCACGGCAACGAGCCAGGGAAGGGTCTTCCGGTATCCCACTCGAGTCTCCTGTGTACGGTCGGAAAGGACCGCCGGCCTTCCTCGGCCGACGTCACCATTTGTTTTCACATCGCTGTTCTCCGATCGCGCCCGCCGCCCCGCTCGTCAGGCCAGGCCGAACCGCTCGGAGTGCACTTGCCGGCCGGGAACCTTCAGCCTGCGTAGGGTGCCGAGGACGGCCGAGGTCATCGCGGGCGGGCCACAGACGTACACGTCGCGTTCGGCTATGTCGGGTACCAGGGCACGGAGACTGTCCGGCTCGAACGGCGACGTTCCCTCTCCCGTGCGGCCGGTGAGCAGGTGCAGTTGCCCGCCGCGGTCCGCGACCAAGGCTCGAACCTCGTCGACCAGCACGGCGTCGCTTTCGCTTCGCACCCGGTAGAGCACGACGACATCCCCTGCCGATTCCTCCTCCAGCAGGGCCCGGATCGGCGTGATCCCCACGCCCCCGGCGATCAGCAGCGCGCCCGGCCGCGTTCGATGCAACGACGTGAACGCCCCGTACGGCCCCTCGACGAACACGCGGCTCCCGACCGGGACGTGCCGCAGGCCGGCGCTGGTGGCGCCGACCGCCTTGGCGGTCAGGCGCAACGTGCGGCCGTCAGGCGCCGCCGACAACGAGAACGGATTCGCCAGCCACCAGCCGTTGTGGCCGGGGAACCGCCAGATGCAGAACTGGCCGGCCCGGACCGGGAGCCGGTCGAGGTGCCGGCCGGTCACGTGCACCGACACGACGTCGTCCGACTCCGGCACGACCGCTGTGACCTCGAACCGGTGATAGCGGTTGCGCCACAGCGGGACCACGATCCGCCCCGCGACCAAGGCCCCGAAGGAGAACAGCCACAGCAGCCACCAGTACAGTTTCGCGGGCACGGACGAACTGAACGTCGTGGTCTCCAGCAGCTGGTGGACGAACGCCAGCCCCAATGCCAGGTACAGCAGCAGGTGCACCCCGTGCCAGGTCTCGTAGCGCAGCCGACGGCGCACGTACCTGGCGGAGACCACGGCCACCACGACGACGATCGTCGCGGCGCATATTCCAAGCAGGGAGGCCGGTACTCCGGCCAAGGCGAAGAACGTCTTCACCGCCGGCGCGCCGTCGAGCCGCGCGTAGCCCAGCACCACCAGCACGGCGTGGGTGAGAATTGTCCACAGCAGCGTGAAGCCGAGCCACCGGTGCCACACCGTCAACCGATCCATGCCGATCCGGCGGTCGAGCCACGGCAGCCGTGCCACCAGCAGCAGCTGGAACAGCATCAGCACGGCGGCGTGCAGGCCGAAGAACTTGGCGACCGTGAGCACCCCGTTCTTGCCGGTCCCGCCAGCGACGAAGAGGGCCTCGACGATCACCAGGTTGACGATGACGAACGTCCACAGCGCCGCCCGCGCCGCGACGACCGGAGGCACGGTGCGCTGCCGCACGGTGGAAATCGTTGCTCCCATCACTTCCCTCTTGTCCACAGCACACACTCGGCCCGGCGCCTGGCGGCCGTCCCGCCCGCCGTCGCCGGTAGGTTGGGTGATTAACGGCTTAACCACAAGCGGTCGCACGCGGGCGTTGGGAGACACATGAAGGACCCGGGTGTCTGGCAGCGGCCCACGCTCGGGGCCGTGGCCGCACGGGCCGGAGTGTCCACGGCCACGGTGTCGAACGCGCTCAACGGCACCGGACGGCTCTCCGAGGCGACCAAGCAGCGTGTGCTCGCCGCGGCACGCGAACTCGGTTACGCCCCTGCCAGCACAGCCCAGGCCGTGGCCTGCGGCAACACGGGAGTGCTCGGCCTGACGATGACGACGTACGGCGAACTCCCCGTCGCCTACACCGAGATCCCCTACTACGCCCAACTGACGCTGGGCGCGATGGCGGCGGCGCACGAGCGCGGCTACCTGCTCACGGTGCTGCCGAGTTCGCTGGCGCCGTGGATGTGGCTCAACACGCCGATGGACGGCGTCATCCACGTCGCACCGCGCGCCGACGACCCGGTGTGTGCCCTGCTGCGGGAGCGTGGCATCCCGATGGTCAGCGACGGCAGGCCGCCGCGGCCGCGCTGGGGCGACGCGTGGGTGGACCCCGACCACGACGTGGCCCTGCGCCTCCTGCTCGACCACCTCACCGACGCCGGCGCCCGGCGGATCGGGCTCACCCTGCCCCGGCACGACGACGCCTACCCGCTCCTGATCGGACGCGCCTACGCATCCTGGTGCGCCGAACGTGACGTGCCCGCCCTCGTCGAGGAGTACGCCTCGCTGCCCGACTACTTCACGGCCGAACGGGACGCGGCCGGCCGGCTGCTCGGCCGCGTTCCACGACCGGACGCCGTCATCGGGGTCTATTCCGACTCCGGTCACAACATCCTCGCCGCGGCCCGGCACCACGGGCTCCGGGTACCGCGGGATCTGCTGGTGGCGTGCGTCAGCGAGGATCCGGACTACGCGACGACGACCCCGCCGATCACCACGGTCAGCCTTCGTCCGGACCGGGTGGGCGAGGAGGCGGTCGACCTGCTGCTCGCCCTCATCAACGCCCGCACCGGGGCGGATCGACGTCGTCTCGTGCAGCCGGAGCTGGTCCCTCGCCGGTCCACCCGGCACGCGGCCGCCGAACGCCGGTCGTGAGTGGTAAAGAGGGTTAACCTCTTTACCACTCACGACAAGCCGTGGCCGGCCATCGAACCGCCACCTGCCCGGGCGCATCGCCAGGCCTGCTGTCAACGAACTTCTTGCGTGCGGTCTACAGGAAGTACAGGCGGGAGAGCGCGACCGACAGCTCGGCGGTTCGGAGGAAACCGGCTCGCCGTCGACCGAAGATCCCGACCTCGCTGATGGCAGGCTTCGTCACCAGCGTCCCGGCGTTGTTGACCACCACATCCAGCCGGCCGAACCGCTCCTGGGCGGCCACGACAGCGTCGAACACCTGCACTCGATCGGTGACGTCCACGCGCAGCGGCAGCACCACGCCTGAACGACGGCATCATCGGCAAGATCAGCGACGGTCGACATACCCGGCTGAGCCGGTCCCAAAGGAACCGGCTCAGCGTTGTCGCGCGGATACCTCAGGGGATGATGACGTTGTTTCCGGTACCGCCATCGAGGATGTCGTTGCCGCCCCGGCCCTCGAGCCGATCGTCACCGACGCCGCCGAACAGCTCGTCGTTGCCCGGGGTACCGATCAAGGTATCGTTGCCTCCGGGTGTCAGAATCGGACTGGCATCGCCGCTCTCGATGAGAGTCTCGACCGTGCCGGCGGTCAGCCCGCCGGCATCGATGACGTCATCGCCGGCATTTCCGCGCACCGCGAAAAACTGCGCGCCGGTGACCAGTACGGCCCCGGACCCGGCCCCGCTCACCGAAACGCCCTTGGCCGACGTGCCGCTGATCCTGATCCGATCCGGGCCGTCCGTGCCGGCGATATTGAATAGGTTCCGCAAGCCGGGATTGGGATTGACGAAGGAGCCGAGGTCGACCCGCATCACGCTGATGTCGGTGCCGAGCCCCTCGACGGCCACCGTGTTCGGGCGCGCATCGGTCGGGCCGGAGGCCAGGTTCAGCTTCACCTGCTCGACTCCACCGACGTCCATCACGTCCTGAATCACGGTGCTCGGGGCGGTGGGCTGGACGCGGTGCACCGTTGTCCGTGGTCCGTTTGCGCTGACGAAGACAGATTCGATGAAGGACGGAATCGTGGGGGATCCGTTGACGATCAGGCTGTCGGTCCCGGCGCCGCCATCGAGGTGGTCGTTGCCGTCGCCGGTGTTGAGAGTGAACTCGTCGGCGTCCGCGCCCAGGCTCACTGTGTCGTTGCCGGGGCCCCCGACCACCCTGTCGTTGCCAGGGCCTCCGACAATGTTGTCGGCGCCCGAACCACCGGTGATTTTGTCGCGTCCGTCGCCGCCGATGAACTCCCCCTGTGGCATGACGCCGTTGGTCTCATCGAATTTCAGGGTGTCGTCGCCGGCTCCGCCATCCATGTGGATCAGTGATACGTTGGCGGTCGTTGCGGTTCCGCCCAACACGACGGCGCCGTTGAGGGTGATGGTGCCGGCCGGGGTTCTGCCTGCTACGAGGCCGTTGTTCCCCGCGTCGCCGGTGACGGTGAGCACGGACCCGCGCAGCACCACGGCGACGCCGGCCGGAGCGGCGTGCGCCGGCACAGCGGTCAGCCCGGCAGCCCCGATCATGGCGGTGCCGGCGACGAGCGGGCCGATGACAGTCCGACGAAATCTGCGTCGACTGAACATGTGCGATCTCCTGATTGTCATTGTTGATCCGGTCGCTTGCCGCGGTCCGGAAGGGGACGGTGACAGAGCTCTGATCTGCTGCGCCGCGCGGCTGCTTGAGCGGTGACAGCGGCTGCGAAATCATCTTCATGCTGTTCGAGTGTGCTCAATCGGCGAACGTTTGCGGCCGATGCCAAGCCTGAGCCAGAGCGGGCCGCCGGGCATCCACGCGAGCCCGTCGGCGAATGTCGGTCCTGAGACGTTTCGCGGGCCTGGCTCAGCCGCAGTTGAAGATCTGCGGCCCGTCCCAGTTGGTACGCCATTCGGTGGGCGTCGTGGTGATGCAGTCGTACCGGAAGTTCAACGCGACCCAACCGGACTGGGAGGAGACGCGAACGCCATTGCGCCAGACCTCGAGCGTGATCGTTCTTACGCCGCAGGCCGGGTTTTCGGGGGCTTCGGCGTCGGCGATGATCGCTGCGACCGGCTGCTGGTAAATTTCGTGAAATACCAGGCACTTGTGGCCGGCCGGCGTGGCGGCAGCGGGTGTGGCGGCGGCCAGGGTCACCGCCAGCGCCGCGGTACCGATGAGCGCGAGTGTGCGGGTGGTCGTCTTCATGATCGGGTCAGCCTCCGGTCGGTCGGCAATGGGCTTTCCTGCCTGCCTCCGAGCGTTGACCCACGGCGGCGTCCGCGGCGCAATCCCGAACGATTCCGGACGCAAGACCAGCCGGATTGTTAACAACGCCCCGGACATCCCCGATAGTTCGGGGTGAAGGGGGCTGTGATGAGTGTGCCACCGGCGGACCGTGCGTTCCTCGTCCCACCGGATCCCGGCCGCGCCGGCTCGCTCGACGAGCTGATCGAAGCGTTGCGGTCACTGAAGATCTGGGCCGGAGACCCGTCCTACCAAACGATCAAGGACCGCGTGAACACGGCGTGGCTGGCCGAAGGCAGGCCCCAAGCCGAGCTGACCGGCAAGACCACCGTCGCCGACTGTTTCCGGACCGGCCGGCGGCGGGTCAACACCGACCTCGTGCTCGCCGTGGCGACCGCGCTGCACCCGGACCTCGGGTACGTGACGCAGTGGCGGCAGGCGCTGCAGGTAATCGGCGCACAGGCCAAAGCGGGATCGCAGGTGCGGGTTCAAGACCAGTTGCCGGCCGACCTGGCCGGGTTCACCGGCCGGACTACTGAGCTCGAGCGGCTCCGCCGGGCCTGCGCCGAGGGCGGCGCGGTGACGATCACCGGGATGGCGGGGATCGGCAAGAGCCGGCTCGCCGTGCGCGCCGGGCACCTGCTGGTCCGGGACGGGCTGGTCGACCGGGTGTTGTTCGTCAACCTGCGCGGGGTCCACCCCGATCCGGCCCAGCCACCGGCCGAGCCGGCCGCGGTGCTGGACGGATTCCTGCGCCTGCTGGGTGTATCCGGGCAGCAGATCCCGCACGACCTGGCCGCCAGGGCCGCTGCCTACCGAGCCCGGCTGGCCGGCACCCGGACGCTCGTCGTGCTGGACAACGCCGCCGACGCCGGCCACGCCCGCGCGCTGCTGCCGGAGACGCCAGGCTGCCCGGTACTGGTCACCAGCCGTCGCGACCTCACCGGCCTGCACCCCGCTGTGCACCTGACGATGGACGTGTTCACCCCCGACGAGGCCGCGGCCTTCCTGACCTGGGCCGCGGCCGGGGTTCCGGCCGGTGACGACCCGGACGCCGCGGTCCGGATCGCCCGCCGCTGCGGCCACCTGCCGCTCGCGCTCGGGCTGATCACCGGGCACATCCGCAGCATGCCTGGCTGGACCCTCACCGACCACGCCGACCGGCTCGACGAGCGGCACCGGGACCGGCGCTTGGACACCGGCGTGGAACTCGCCTTCGACGTGTCCTACCGGTACCTGCCCGCCGACGAGCAACGACTGCTGCGGCTGGTGGCGCTGCACCCCGGCCAGGACCTCGACGCCCACGCCGCCGCGGCGCTGGCCGACAGCGACCTGCCCACCGCACCAGCGCTTCTGGACCGCCTGTGCCGAGACCACCTGCTCCAGCAGGACATCCCGGGCCGCTACACCCTCCACGACCTGGTCCGTGCCTACGCCACCGGCCGGGCGAGTGACCAAGACCCGCCGCCCACGCGTCGCGCGGCGCTGACTCGCCTGTTCGACTTCTACCTCGCGGCGGCCACCGCCGCGATGGACACGCTGCACCCGGCCGAGACGAACCGTCGGCCGCTGGCCGACCAGGCCGCCAAGCCGGTGCCGGATCTGACCGAGCCGGATCGCGCCCGGGCCTGGCTGGACACCGAACGGGTCGCCCTGGTCGCCGTCACCGCCCACACCGCCGCCCACGGCTGGCCCGGCCACACCGCCCGGCTCGCCGCCACCCTGTTCCGATACCTCAGCGGCGGGTACTTCACCGACGCCCTGGCCGTGTTCGGTCACGCCCGCGACGCAGCCCGGCACGCCGGCGACCCGCAGGCAGAAGCCCAGGCAATGACCAGCGTCGGCGTCATCCAGATGAGCCTGAGCCGCTACCAACCGGCTGCAGAACTCCTCCGCCAGGCCCTGCGGCTGTTCCGGCAGGCCGGCGACCAGGCGGGCGAAGCCCGCGCCCTGACCAACCTCGGCGTCGTCGAGGGAACGCTGGGCCACAACCAGCCCGCCGCCGACCACCACATGCAAGCCGCGGCCCTGTTCCAGCAGACAGGCCACCAAACCGGCGAAGCCCATGCCCTGACCAACCTCGGCGACGTCGAAGGCCAGCTGGGCCGCACCGAGCCGGCCACCGACCACCTCGCCCAGGCGCTCGCTCTCTTCCGGCGGCTCGAGGACCGCACCGGCGAAGCCTGGGCGTTGACCAGCCTCGGCGAGGTCGAGTTGCGACTGGGCTGGTACGCGGCGGCGAGCGAACACCTCCAGCAGGCGCTGGCCCAGTACCGGCAGCTCGCCAACCCCGTCGGCGAGGCCTGGGCACTGAACCACCTCGGCACTCTCCACACCCATCTCGGCCTGGCCACCGGGCAGCACCAGCAGGCCGTCGCCTTGTTCCGCGAGATCGGCGACCGCAACGGCGAAGCCAGCGCGCTCAACGGCCTGGGCGAAGCCGACCACACCGCCGGCCGCCCGGCCGATGCCCTGACCCATCACTCCGCCGCGCACGCGATCGCGGTCGACCTCGGCCTCCGCGACGAGCAGGCCCGCGCCCACACCGGCCTCGGCAACGCCGAGCACACGCTCGGCAGGGCCGCTCGAGCCCGGCGGCACTACCGGAGCGCGCTGACCCTCTATATCGATCTCGGCATGCCCGAAGCCGACGAGGTCCGCGCCCACCTCGCCACCGACGCACAACGCTGCCGGGCGACCACGCTCGACAGCACCCGGTGATCGCCGGCTCCCACAGACGGAACCGAGGGTTCAGCGGGCAAGCTCACCGGATCTGCGCGCCGCCGCGCAGTGTCTCAGGCACTCCTCCAGCAACGGAGCCCTATCAGAGACGCACTGGACGCAAACCTGGTCCACAGTGGACCAACGTCAGCCACGATCATCAGTGTCCGCGTGAAGCTCCAATGCCGCGCCGCCCCTGACAGGCCAGCGCCACCTACGCCTTGTTATCGGCGGTTCGGGAACGGGCACTCACCTGGCTGGGGTTTCAGGCCGGGTCGCCCTGGGACAGCGCGGAGACGTCGGCCCAGTCCTGCCAGGTCTTGAGGCGCTCGGCGTAGACGTGGGGCACCATGTCCAGGCCCGCGGTGCCGAAGAAGACGCGCAGGGGCGGGGTGTCGGCGTCGACGATCTTCGACAGTGCGGGTCCGGCCGCGGAAGGGTCGCCGATCTTCATGTCCTGCCAGCCGGCGGCCATGGCCGCGCGCACCTCGTCGTAGGCGGGCAGCTGCTCGGTGAAGGTGGCGGAGGCGCCGGACCAGTCGGTGGCGAAGCCGCCGGGCTCGACCAGGGTGACCTTGATCCCGAAGCCGGCAACTTCCTGGGCGAGGGACTCGGTCAGTCCTTCCACGGCCCACTTGGAGGCGTGGTAGCCCCCGAGGTTGGGGAAGGTCATCACGCCACCGATGGTGGAGATCTGCACGATGTGACCACTGCCCTGCTCGCGCAGCAGGGGCAGCGCGGCCTGGGTTACCCACAGGGCGCCGAAGAAGTTGGTCTCCATCTGGTCGCGGACCTGCTGCTCGGTCAGTTCCTCGACCGTGCCGAACAGGCCGTAACCGGCGTTGTTGACCACGACGTCCAGGCGGCCGAAGTGGACGTGCGCCCGCTGGACGGCCTCGGTGGCGGCGGCCTTGTCGGTGACGTCGAGGGTCAGCGGAAGGATCGCGTCGCCGTGGGCGGCCTGCAGGTCCTTCAGGGAATCGGTGTTGCGGGCGGTGGCCGCGACCTTGTCGCCGCGCTCCAGGGCCGCCTCGGCGAACTGGCGGCCGAAGCCGCGCGAGGAACCGGTGATGAACCAGATCTTGCTCATGGAAGCTCTCCTACTCGATACGAGGTATTACACAGAGACTGTAACTCTTACTGAGACTCCGTTTCAAGTTGAGCTTGCGTGTATCCTTCGGGTATGACTGATTTCACCGGTACTGCTGCCCGCTCCGCGGCCAAGCCCGGGCTGCGTGAGCGCATGCGAGCGACGGTCCGGGCCGAAGTGACGGAGGTGGCGCTGCGGCTTTTCATCGAGCAAGGGTTCGACCGGACGACCGTCGAGCAGATCGCCGCGGAGGCGGGGCTGTCGCGCGCCAGCCTGTTCCGGCACTTCGGCACGAAAGAAGACATCGTTCTGGGCGACCTGGAGGAGATCGGCCGCCAGATCGCCGACGCGCTCGCCGCCCGGCCCGACCAGGAGCAGCCCTGGGAGGCGCTACGCTGGGCGTTCGACGCGATGACCCTCAGGTACGAGACCGCACCCAAGCAGACCCTCAGCTACCTGCGGATGCTCCAGGACACACCCTCACTGCGCGCCCGGCACTACGAAAAGCAACTGCGCTGGCAGGAAATGATGATCCCGGAGATCACCCGGCGACTCGGGGCCAGTCCTGACCGGCCGGAGGACCCCAGGCCGACCGCTCTTGTCGCAGCTGCCCTCGCCTGCCTTGACGCAGCATCAACGGGATGGCTGGCCTGCGAGGGAGCTGTTCCACTGCCTGTGCTGCTCGACCGCGCGATGGGCGCCATCACCGAGTAGCCCCCGCGCAAACGCCAAGGGCAACCCAGCGACCAGTCGGCGGTGCCGTGGGTGACAACGGCGTCCACGAGGTGGTCGCTGCCGGGCTTGGCGAGGTCTTCGGCGGTGAACCACCTCCGTTTCCAGTTGGTGAGGGCGTTCTTCGGGTTTGGGCGAGTGATCCGCTACTGGGCCCATGTCGCGATCCGTTCCGCGATCGCTTCGGGGGCCTCGATGTGCAGGAAGTGACCGACGTCGGGGACGATCTCCTGCGCGTGCGGGGCGGCGAACCGATGTCGGTCGTCGGCCTGCGGGGGGAGGATGCAGTCGTCGTCGGCACCGTGGAGCTGCAGCATGGGCACCGTGATCGGACGAGACAGGCGGCGCGCCGCCCCGAGCATGCCGGGTCGCAGCATCGCTCGGTAGTACTTGATGGGCGCGGGCATGCTCGCCCGCAGGTGCTCGTGTAGCTCCGCCTGGACAGCTGGATCGAGCGAGAGGCTGGGCGACCACTGACGCCAGAGGTGGTCGATGAGGGCGAGATCGTGGGCGGTGGCGATCCAGCCGCTTCCCGGCAGTTGAAAGAGCCCCATGTACCAGCTCCGGCGTAGCTGAGCGAGGCGCGGCTGGCTCAGGAACGTGAGTGGGTGGGGGATGGCGAGCGTGACCGCGCGTTCGATCCGCTCCGGTGCGGTGACGCAGGCATCGTAGGTGATGAAGGCGCCCCAGTCGTGGCCGATCAGCTCCACGGCTCGCCCGGGAGACCAGCGGTCGATCAGGGCGAGCGCGTCGCTGGTGAGGGATGCGAAGTCGAACGGCCCCGCGGTGGGGGACGGCGCGTAGCCGCGTAGCCAGGGTGCGAGGACGTGACGTCCGCGGCGGCCGAGCTCGGCAAGGAAGGGCTTCGCGGTCGGCGGATGGTCGGGGAAGCCGTGCAAGACGAGCGTCGGCTGGCCGTCGGGATCGCCACCCTGCAGCGCGTGAAAGGTGCCGTGTGGCAGGTCGAAGGTGACGTGTTCGAATTCCATGTGCGTCAGCCGGCCAGTCGGTTGAGCTTGCGGATTTGTTTGTCGAAGGCGCGCGCGGGCACGAACCGGCGCAGGAGGCTGACGCGTGCGGCCATCGGGCCGGCGGGGTAGCGGAGCTTGGGCTGGGAATCGGTGGCGGCCGTGACGATCACCTTCGCGACTACGGCGGGGTCGTCGGCGGTGCGCAAGGCCGTGGCCAGCACGTCTCGGGAGACCTCCCGCTGCGCGGCGTAGAGCGGTAGTGGCGAGTCGGGGGCCAGGCTGCTCGCCTCGAAACTCGTGCTCGTGTAGGTCGGCTCGACCAGCAGCATCCGGACGCCGTGCTCGCGAAGCTCGTGGTCGACGGACTCGGAGTAGCCCTCGACCGCGTGCTTGGTGGCGGCGTAGACGGCCATGAAGGGCGCTGGGACCCGACCCATCATCGAGGAGACGTTGACCACGCGGCCACTGCCGTGGGCGCGCATGTGGGGCAGCACTGCGTTTGTCATCCGCATCAGGCCGAAGACGTTGATGTCGAAGACCTCCTTGGCTTGGTTGATCGAGCTTTCCTCGCCGGCGCCGATCGCGCCCACGCCTGCGTTGTTGACCAGGACGTCGATCCGGCCGAACCGCTCGATCACCTCCTCGACCAGGGAGCGGACCGACTCGTCGCCGGCCACGTCGAGATCGAGGAACGTCACCCCGGCGAGCGGCTGGGCGTTCGCGGCGTTGCGGCTCGTGCCGACCACCGCGAAGCCGGCGTTCACGAGGGCGAGCGCGGCCGCCCGCCCGATCCCGGAGGAGGCGCCCGTCACGAGGGCTACTGGGGTAGTTGTCTGCATGGTGGTTCCTTTGGTTGTGGGCATGACTTTGTCGTGCGCTGTGCGGGTCGCCTGTGCTCAGGTCGACACGGTTGGCACCGGCCTGGTCCGCGTCCGGAAGGACGAAGGCCACGAGGCCGCGCAGGTCTTGGGGAATGGAGGGGTCTTCGGGCCCGACGTGCTGCTGCGGCAAGACGATGTGTTTTGCTCCGGAGCGCTCAGTGGCTCGGGGCAGCCGCCAGTTCGGGCAGGCGAGTGTTGTTCTGCAGCGCCCATCGCATGGTCCGTGGTGGGTGCCCGAGCAGGGTTTCCAGTTGGTCGGAGAGGACGTCGTACCGCCCGCTGGCGATCAGCCTGGTCTGGGTCTTCAGGTGCGCCGCCACGTGCCGGGCCGTGGCCGGGCCGCCGAGGGACTCCTGCAGGACGGTCTCGTCGATGAAGGCCTCGTTCCAGGCCTCCACTTCCTCGGGGATGTAGGTGACCGGGCGTCCCAGCACGGCGGCGTAGTCCTCAGCGAACCCGTACATGTCCTTCAGTTCCGGGCCGGTGAGCGCGTAGGACTTCGAGATGTGCGGTGCGGGGTCGGCCAGTATCTTCACGCACACCTCTGCCAGGTCGTGAACGGCGATGGGCGCGAGCCGCTGGTTGCCGAAGGGCAGGCGCAGTTCACCGTTGCTCAGCGGGCCCAGGAGCATCCAGGTCAGATGGGGGTTCTCGGCGAACAGGGTCGCACGCACGTTGACGGTCGGGAGGCCGGACCAGTCCAGCACCCGCTCGCAGATCCAGTGCGCCCGCTGCTGCGGTGACCAGTCGGTGACCAGTCCGCCGAGCCAGGAACGCCGCTCCTCGTCCGGTGTGGTCATCTTCTCGAGCGTCATGTACGACTGCTCGTAGTTGGACATGTGCACGAAGGCCTCGATGTCGCCCTGGGCTCGCGCCGCCGCGGCCATCAAGGTGAGGGCGTCGGCGTAGTACGGCTGCGGGGTCATGCTGAAGTAGATGCGCTTGACACCCTTCAGCGCGGCGGCCACGTCCGCGAGTGTGAGCAGGTCACCGACGAAGACCTCGGCCCCGGCCTCGCGCAGCGACTGCGCGCGTTCGTCGTCCCGTCGCACGAACGCGCGCACCGGGTGGCCCTGTTCGAGCAGCATGTCGACCATCACCCTGCTCACGCCACCGACTTGGCCGCCGGCGCCCGTGATCAGGATGGGATTGCGCTCGGTCATTGTCGTGTCCTTCATATGGTTGGGGTCCCTTTTGGGCTTACCTCGGCGATCGCTGGAGGGCCGCGTCGGTGTCCGCGGTGGCCAGCATCCTGTTGATGTCGGCGCCGGCCAGTGCACCGGCCGCTGCGGAGGCCCCGACCTGGGCGACCAGATCGGTGGCGTTGCCGGCCACCCACACCCCCGGCGCCTCGGTGGTGCCGGCCGTGCCGGAGGCGAAACCGGGGCCCTTGTTCGGCACGTCTTGCACCGGCAGGCGCAGACCTTCCAGGCCCTGGGTGCGGGCCTGCATCGGCGCGGCGACCGCGAGGACGCGGCGGGCCACGATCTGGCCGTCGGCCAGGCGCACTCCGGCGAGGGCACCGTCCTCGTCGTTGACGACCTCGGTGACCGGGGTGTCGATGATGCGGATGCCGCGGGCGGCGAAGCGGGCGCGGCTGTCTTCGTCCAGGTCGGTGCCGTGGGTGAAGTAGGTCAGGTCCTCGGTCAGCTGGCGGAACAGCAATGCGTGGCCGATGGAGACCGGTCCGGTGGCGAGGACACCGATGGGCTCATCGCGCACTTCCCAGCCGTGGCAGTACGGGCAGTGCACCACGCTGTGCCCCCAATGCTCGGCGAGCCCGGGCACCTCCGGCAGCACATCGGTGAGGCCGGTGGCCACCAGGACGCGGCGGGCAGTGATGCCGCGACCGTCGGCCAGGGTGACGGTGAACCGCAGGTCCCCGTCCGCCGACGGGGCGGCAGGCTCGGCCGCGACCACCTCGCCGTGGACGACGCGTCCACCGTACTGGCGCACCTGCTCCCGGCCCCGTCGAAGGATCTCCGACGGCGGGGTGCCGTCGAAGACGATGAAGCCGTGCACGGCCTCGGCGGGCGCGTTGCGCGGGGAGCCGCTGTCGATCACGACGACCGAGCGACGGGAGCGGGCGAGGATCAGCGCACCGTTCAGCCCCGCGGCGCCCCCGCCGATCACCACCGCGTCGACGGTCCCCTCGGACAGTGCGTCGCTCGCGTACGGAGAAGTCGCCACAGCCATGGCCTCCTGCCTTTCCTTATCAGTCATGGTTCGGTCAACCCTTCGAGGTTCTGGGTGGTTGGGCGGTTCTGTACTGATCGGCCTTCAGGTGCGCGCGGAGGTCTGCAGGAACAGTTCGAGCAGTGCCAGCAGCGTCTCGGGAGCGTCCTCGGTCGGGAAGTGGCCGGAGCCCGGGATCTCGACCACTGGTGCGCCGGGATAGCTGAGCTTGAACGCCGGGATCACGTACTCGGGCAGCAGTGCGGTGTCGCGCATCCCGACCGCCAGCATCACCGGCAGGTCTCGCAGCGCGGCGACGGCTTCCATGGGCGGCGGGCCGGGCGGCGGGCCCTGCGGACCCTCCAGGACCTGCCGGGGGAACGCGATGATCCCGCGGCTCTGCGCCGGGGTGGGGAAGGGGCTGGAGTAGGCGCGGATCCAGGTCGGCGTGGCGATATCCGGCCGGGCGATATGTTGCAGATCGATCATCAGGTGGGCGATGGTGTGACCCGCGTGTCCGAGGATCTGCTCGAACGAGCCGTCCGCGAGCGCCGAGCGGGCCCACTGGAACCACCGGCTCTCGGCGCCGTTGGCCTTCATCAGATCGTCGATGCCCTCGGCGAGCGGCAGCACGGTGTTCACCGCGAAGATCCGGGAGATCCGGCTGGGATTACGCAAGGCGAACCCGGTGCCGATGGGGCCGCCCCAGTCACGGACCACCAGGGTGATGTCCGTGAGGTCGAGCGTGTCGACGAGCAACGATTCGAGATTCAGGATGTGTTCGCTCGCGTCGTAGGTGCGATCCTGGGGCGTCTCGCTCTTGCCGAAGCCCATGTGGTCGGGAACGACCACCCGATGGTGACGTGCCAGCGGCCCGATCAGGTGGCGCCACTCGTAGCCCCACGTGGGCTCACCGTGCAGCATCACGATCGTCTGACCGGGCCGCTCGGGGCCCTCGTCGACATAGTGCTGACGGAAGCCGGCAGCCTCGGTGAACCGGGCGGGATACGGCCACGTGCCGTCGAACGTCTCGTCAGCGGCAATCACGGGATATCGCGCCTTCCGGTGCGGTGTTGTCCGTACTGGCCGCGGTCATGAGGTCCTCCGAAGTATTGGTTTCCGAAGCAGCCTTCATCGGCTGGCTCGTTCTTGCGCCGAGCTGCGCACTACGCCCGGACCAAGCCTGTCCGGCCAGCTCAGGATGGTTATGTACTGAACTGTCATAAACCTACAGAGTTCTGTACTGAGTTGTCAACTACGGCAGGTCGGCGCTACCTTCGGGGTATGGCAAGACCACGAAGCTTCGACCGCGACCACGTCCTGCATGCCGCCGAGCGGCAGTTCCGCACCACGGGCTACAACGGCACGAGCGTCGACGACCTCAGCGCCGCCACCGGCCTGGGCCGCGGCAGCCTCTATGCCGCGTTCGACGGCAAGCACGGCGTACTGCTACAGGCGATGACCGGGTACTTCGCCCGGCTGGGGCAGTTTGCGCCGCAGGCGCTCGCCGGACCGGACGAGGGCGCCCTGGAACGACTGCGCAGGTACTTGCACCGCGCCGTCAACGGGGTGCCACTCGCCGACGACGTACCCCCCGCCCCCGACCGGGCGGCCGCGGCCTGCTTCGCCGCCAAAATGGCCCTGGAACTCGGCGCCTCCGACCCCGAGGTGGAACGCACGGCCAAAGCCTGCTTCTCCGCGGTCGCGACAGCGCTGGCCGAGTGCGTGCGAGCGGCGCAGCGCAACGGCGACATCGCCCCCGACGCGGATCCCGACGACCTTGCCTACCTTCTGCTGACCATCATCCGCGGAATCGATGTCGTCGGCGCGGCCGGCCACAGTCCCGCCCGCCTGACCTCGATCGCGGAGAGCGCGTTCGCATTGTTGCCTCGCCCGCGCCACCGCTGAGAAGGGCACTGCCGGCCCTCGTTGCACAGGCATCTGATGCGGTCAGCCCACTGCGACGCCGGAGACACGGCCAGTAGGTTTACGCGCCGCAGGGCGGTCGTCTGGGCGGTTGGCGAAGAACTGCGCCCGCATCCCGTCGAGTTGCTCCACCGCATGCGCGCTGCGGTTCCCGGGCGCAGAACAACCCAGCGCCACGACCAGATCGAGGTGGCCACCCAGGTCGGCGCCGCCGGCAAGGAGGAGATCCCTGGGCGCCGTCCATGTCGATCGCGTCGGCCCAATCCTGCTCGGCGATGCCCGCCAGCAGCCGCCAGAGCGGGGCGATGCGCTTGGCGCCGATCGCGAACTTGCTGAATTCGCGTGACGATGAGTTGTGGTTGCTCGGCCTGGATGAAGTGCGCCGAGGCGACCTGTTCGTGGCGCCCGTCGGGCAGGGTATCGGCGTAGTGGCGCCGGTGTTCGTTCATGGAGGCGTTCTGGCGTTCCCGTCCTGTGGCGGCGCGGGCCGCGGACAGCACGATCGTCGGGCATTTCGGGAGTTGGGGCGGCCGGGCGCGGAACTGCGGGATAGCGGCGGCCACCGCCCCCATCTCCTTGCGGGTCTGGGAGGTCCCGGCGGGGGTGAAGTTTTCGGCGAGCATGGTCTGGTAAGTATCGGCGGAGAACAAGTGCCGGACGTTGGCGCTGAACAGCCGGGCCAACGGGCGGAAACGACTGAGCGCCTGCGTCACGGCCAGCGCGCGGTCGATCTTCTTGGTGGTCTGGTCCCAGGCGTCGTACACCGGAGATGTCTCCGGTGTGGGGTCGACCAGCAACAGCCCTCGCAGTCGCGACCCCAGGCGTTCGGCGGCGCGGCGGGCGACGAGCCCGCCCATGCTGTGCGCGACGAGCAGGAACTCGCCCGGGACGACGGCCTCGGTCATAGAGACCAAGTCCGAGGCCATGTCATCGATGCCGACCTGCCCGGTGGTGCGTCCCCTGAGCGCGCGCCCAGCGCGGTCGTAGGCCACCAGCCGCGCCGTGTCGGCCAGCAGTGGCAGCAGCGGGTCCCAGAAGGTCCGGCCGCAGCCTCCGCCCGCCTCGAAGACCACCCAGTCCTGTCCCTGGCCGGACTCCTCGACGTAGACGGTTCGGCCGTTCACGGGCAGCCGCCACCCCGGGACGTCTCGCATGGCTCTTCCTCCGTCAATAGTTTGGGGATGAACACCGTCGATCTGCTCCTGCACCCCGTCCGCCTGCGGATCGTGCAGGCCCTGTCCGGTGGACGGGAGCTCACCACCACGCAGTTGTGCGCCGGCCTGCCCGACGTGTCGAAGGTGACCGTGTACCGGCAAGTGCGCCCCTCGTCGACGGGGGTTTCCTGGAGGTCGCCGGCGAGCAGCGGGTGCGCGGGGCTGTCGAGCGCCGGTACCGACTGCGCCAGGACCGGCCCGTGATCGACGCTGACGCGGCCGCCGCAATGACGTTGGAGGATCACCGCCGTGGCTTCGCCGTCGCCATGGCCGTCCTGATCGCCGAGTTCAACGCCTACCTCGACCGCGACGCTGCCGACCCGACCGCAGACGGGGTGTCCTACCGGCAGGGCGTGCTCTGGCTCAGCCCTGACGAACTCGCCGAGATGACCCGCACGATGCTCGGGGTTCTGCGGCACGCGGTTGCCAACACGCCGGCGCCCGGCCGAGCGCCCTATCTGCTCAGCCCGATTCTCTTTCCGACCGCGCAGGCACTCCAGCCGGAAACGAGGCAATAGCCGACCTTTGCCACCGTCTCCACCTGCGCGGCCCGGATCCGCGATCCGACCCGGACATTGCAGCAATGATCACCATCGGACCTCTTGGCACGAACAACACGCGCTCATGCCACAGGCCATGCGGCGGCTGTCCGCTACTGCCGAAGAGCGGACAAACAAGCTGCGCACGGATGACTCCGCGCGTAGGTTCAGCGGGCTCGGTCGCCCTCGGTGGGGCCGAGAGTCGGTTGAGTACCAGCGGGAGAAGGTGAGCACATGCCGGACGGCGACCTGTCGGCCCTATGGCAGCATCAGTGGCCGGCGTGCCCTCCGCTCGCCGACGGCCTGAAACACGCCTATCACGACCGATGGGTGCGATTCCACAGCCTGCCCAGGTCCAAGCGTCCCGACACCGACGCCGAGTACGACATCGTGCTCCACCGCTACAACACGGTCCTGAACGAGCTGTTCCACGGACAAGATGTCCGGATCATTACCACCGACTGGTCGGAGGCATTCGAGCCATCGGCGCTGTCCGCGCAACACACGCTCTGGAGCCCGGGTGCCCGGCACTGGATGTCCGTCCGTACGTGATCTTGTCGGCGTTCTTGAGATCCTCGTCCGGCACTCACGACGAACGCTGTCCGGGTACGGATTCAGCAGTATGGATGGATAGAACCGTTGCGATCCTCGCTGGCCGCGGGCAGCCAAGACTGCTTCATGTCCACCTCCAGGGGAGTTCGGACCGCAGTGCGTTGCGGTCCTCGCTGGCTGAAGGGCGGCCAGTGCCCCCGGCAGTCGTTGCATCCCACTTGGTGCTCGGATACATGTTGCGTTCCTCGCTGGCCGCGGACGGCCAGCGCTGCCAAACACCCACTCGTGCACCAACGAGCCGTCGCTGATGTTGCGATCCTCGCTGACCGTGAACGGCCAGCGACGGCCTCGACAACGAAGACGAGGACTTTGACGAATCTACAGCCGACAAACTCGACGACCAACCCGACATCGACTTCCACGCCCGTCCGGACCGAAGCCCAAACCAACCAAAACCGGCCCCTGTAAGCGGCCGGCGCTGCGGTGGCACCACTGGTGGAGTGGAGATACTTCATCGGCTTGCGCATCCTCGCCGACCGTGGATGACCGGCGCTGCAGGTAAGCTTGTTGAGCTTGTCCTGGGTGCTGCACCGAATCCGGCGAAGTCCCGTTGATTCTCTGGCGCGCCCTCAAGCCGCGCTCCGTGTCGCGCGTAGTCGACGAGTATCATCGGTGTGCTGCAACCCATCGAGACCAGTGCTCGTCGGCCAGCTGTGCGGCACGTCGGCGAGCCGCGAGCGGGACCTCTTCCCTGCACCAGTCATCCAGCACCGCAGCCATACCGGTCACGAAATCAACACCGAGATCGGTGAGACGGCCACTGCGTAGTAAGGTCCCCGCAGCCCGGGCTGCAGCCACGCGCCACCGGGCGAATTCCGTGTCCGCGTGCGCACGCGCCTGGGGCGTAAGGTCGGGGTCGTGATGGCGCTGCCTGCGCCAGAACGCAGCGACACCGGTGAACGCGTACGTTCCATGCAGCAATCCAGCCGCGGGGCGCGGATCTTCGCGCCATGGAGCATAGAAACGCTCTCCGGGCAACGGTTCCACGAGCGGGATCAAGTCCATGAGTGCCACGAGCTTGGTGTGGTGCAATTCGTGGGCCAAGGTCAAGGCCAGAGCCAAGGGGTTCGGGGCAGCGGACAGGAACACGCAGCCGAAGGTGTCGTCGAGTGTTGCGCTGGTCATGCCGCTCGGCACTGGTCGCAGGGGGCTCAGCACACTGACCCCCGCCGCGAGTCCTTCCGCCACCTCCGAGTGGTGACTTGTCAGCAGGTCCCAAGTCCGCGTCGCCATGTCTTGCCAACCGGGCAGGTCGACTTGGTCGGAGATCTGCAGGTCGGTAGGGAGCTCCTCCGGCGACCAGATGTCGACTGAGAACGAGGTGGACACGCCGGCCGCACCGACGGTGATCCTGGGGAACGGGTGCCACGCGGGAGCGGTGTCCTGCCAGCGCAAGGGAATCCGCACCCCTTCGGCGACGTCGGTGCCTTCCGGGGTGTGACGCACCCCGACGTCGCCGGATATCTGACGCTGCACGATCCCCATCGACGGCAGGATGAGCCGTCCCGCATCGGAAACGGTGACGACCGCATCAACCCGGCCGAGGACCGCGGCTGCGAGCGCCACGTTCGCGAGCCGTTCCGGCGCCGCCGGACGGCCGCCCTTCAGCCCGGTGGCAGTTCGTGTCGCCCACGCCCCGACGAACGGGTCGTCCAGCACCCGTGCTACCGCTTCCGGTGCCCTCCGATGCGCGTTCCTCAACGCCTCGAATGCCCGCCGCACCCGTTCGTCGCTCGAAGCGGTCCCGATGATGTAACGAATCAGCAGAAGCGTTCGGCTGCGCCGGGCCGCGACCAGGTTCCGGACAACCACGGCTCCGCCGCCGCCTCTGGACAAGGTGACGAGATCGGCTCTGCTCAGCCGGTGAGCCTGCGGGTTCACCTCGTTGCCCGGCGCAGCTCGGCGAGGTCGGCGGAGACCCGATCGCGGATGTGCCCGGCCAGCCGGTAGAGATCGGGGCAGTACACCGAAGGGTTGTCGAAGCCGTCGTCGGCACGGTAGCGGTGGGCCGGCAGACCACCACCACACACGACTCGATGCCGGCAGCTTCGGCATGTCTCGCACAGGTCGGCGAGCTCGTTCCGCCGAGCGGTCACGGCGGGAACTCCCCACGCCGCGTCGAACGAGTCCCGAGCCACGTGCAGGCCCGTCGCGGCCGCGCCTTCGAAGGTCGACGCGAGGATGTCGGACTGCTCGATCATGCCGTCGGTCTCGATCACGATCATCGCGGCGGGACCGAGGCCGACACCTTCGAGCCGGGAGTGCCCGCCGAGCAGCACGGCGAGGATTTCGTCGAAGACACGAACCCCTGTCTCCCGCTCCGGCGCGGAATACCAGCGGTCGAACAATGCGATCAGCCAGTCGGCGTAGGGTGTGGCACCCGGACCGGCCGGCAGGCCCGGCGGTGGATTCGTCCAGTTGCCGTGCGGCAGCAGGAAGTCGACTATCGGTGGCTCGTACTCGAGCAGTGCCTCGTAGGTGGTCACCGGGTCGTTGACCAAATCGACTGTGCACAGCAACCCGGCGAACAAATGCCGGTACTCCCGGGACGTCAAGGCGGCCAAGGCGCGTTGCACATCCCGATGACTGCCACGACCACTGGGACCGACCCGGTGGCGGTCGTGTGCGGCCGCATCGCCGTCCAGGCTCACGCCGACCCGGACGCGCAGCTCTCGGAACAGGTTCAAGAAATCTTCGTCGAGCAGGGTTCCGTTGGTCTGCACCGTCACCTTCAACCGGGCCGGCACCGCCAGCCGCAAATCGGACACCAGCCGGCCGATCGTGCCCGGCCCGGCGAGCAACGGCTCGCCGCCGTGGAGAATCACCTCGGCCTCGTCGAGCCCGTGGACTCGCACGTGTTCGGCGACCCGGCGCACCGTGAACTCGACGACGCGGGGCGTCATGACCTGCGGCCTGGACCGCCACCGCTCGTCGGCCTTGGTGTAGACGTAGCAGTAGTCGCACGCCAGATTGCACCGGCTGTGCACCTTGATGATGAACTGCCGGAAAGGTATCGGTGGGACGTCCGGCATGGTTCTCCTCGGGACCCGCAGGCGGTGACATGCCGATACTGCCTGATCGGGTGCGGTGGCGTCTCGTCGCCGTCGATACCCGAATGGCGCAGTGGCGAGCAGTATCATCGGCCGGGTCCCGGTAGGGTTCGCTGTCACCGACACGGAAGGGGAGCGTGGCGGATGGACGACGACACAGGTCTGGAATCCGACTTGCCGGACGTCACCGGCATCGACCTGGACCAGCTCGAAGCGCTGCCGGACTCCGTTCTCCACACCGCGTTGCGCCGAGTGCTCACCGAGCAGGTGGACATGCCGAATCGGTACTCCGGATTCGAGAGTTCCCTGTAAGAATGGCGGTCCACCAACCGGGAGTGGTGATGAGCAGCGCACCGGACGAACAGACCGAGGTGACCGCGATCCTCACTGGTGTCGTGGGCACCGGAAGCATGACGATGGTGGCCAATCTGGCTGGCGTGCTGGCCGGCGCAGGGCGACGCGTCATGGTGCTCGACTCGAGTTACGACGTCACCCGGGTGGCGGAGTACCTGGAGCCGTTCAGCGCCGGACCGGTGGCAGTGCCGGAGGCCCTGCTCCGAACCGGCGATACGAGAGCCGGCAACGCTGACCGAACGTCACCGGCCGCGGAACGATTCATCCTACCCGCGGCGGGCGGTCACATCGACGTGGTCACGTGGTCGGAGCGCGCAGCAACGCCGGCGGCGGACCCCGTTTCGGCAGGAGACCTGAGAGGCCGGCTGCGTGCCTGTGGCTACGACGACGTGCTCGTCGATGCGCCTACCCGGCCGGCCGGGTCCGAGGTCGACATGATCGCGGCTCTCTGCGACAAAGTGGTTGTCTGTTTCCGACCGCGGTCGGTGGCTGTCAGAGAGGCGGGCGACCTGGCTCGTGAGGTGACCGTCCGGGCGCCGGGGACTGTCTCGATCTTGCCGGTGGCGATGATGTTCGACACCAGGTACCCGGCGCGGGCCGAAGCCGTCCGCGCCGCGATCAAATCTGCCTTCACCCTGCCACCGCAGGGTGACCGGGACGCCTGGATCGAGATCCCGTACCTCTCGACCGACACCCTCGACCCGCTGCTCGCCATCCTGGTCGAGGAGCCGTCCACCGACAGCACCCTCCATGTGGCGTACGGGCGCCTCGCAGCAATCATCACGGGCGGCGTCGTGTCCGAGTCGTTCACCGTCCCCGCCGGGATCCGGGCCCGGTACAGGCGGATGTTCGGGCTCGACCCGGCCGCCGTATCGGAAAAGATACTGGTGGTCTACGCAGCGCCCGACCGGCCGTGGGCCGACTGGGTCAGCGGGGTGCTGGCCCAGGGCGGGGTGCAGGCCGGTCGGATGCCGGTGGGCGCGTTCGACCAAGAGCCGGCCGACCTCGCCGGGGTGGTCGTCGTCGACTCGGCTCGTCTGGAGGAGTCGTCTCACCTCGACGCCGTCGCCGAGTTGGTGAGGCAGCTCCCCTCGATCCGGATCAGTCTCGACGGAGTCGATTCGATTCCGGACGCGCGAACCCCGTCGATCGCGGCGTCCGGCGACGCGCGGATGCTCCGCGCACATCTGTTCCGCCATCTTCAGCTGTTCGACTCCCCCACAGCACCGGCGGAACGGATGCGGCTGCCGGGCGAACAGCCGGACATCTTCGAAGTGCCCGCCCGCAATCAGCACTTCGTGGGACGGGACGAAAGCATCGAACAGCTGCGTGACCGGTTGACCGGCCCCGACGGCGGCGGGGTCGTGACGCTGAGCGGCGCACCGGGCGTCGGCAAGAGCTCGCTGGCTCTCGAATACGCCCACCGGTTCTGCGGCGACTACGACCTGGTCTGGTGGGTACCGGCGTCGGACACCGCCACCCTGGTGGCCAGCCTCGCGCAGCTGGCAGGCAAGCTCGACGTGCGGGGAACCCAGCACTCCGGGGCGGCTACCGCGCTGGAGCGGCTTCAGGTAGATCCTTACCACCAAAGGTTTCTCCTGGTCTACGACAACGTCGACCACCCGGTCGAGCTCGAGCTCCTGCTACCGACCCCCGGGCTTGGTCACGTCATCGTCACCACCGCCTCGGCGCTGTCGCCCGACATCGAGCTCGGCGCGATGCGCCTCGAGGACGGCGTTCGCCTGCTCACCGACAGGGTGCCCGGCTTGTCCCAGGCGGACGCCACGACCGTCGCCCTCGACGTGCGCAATCTTCCGGTCGCGCTGGAGCTCACCGCCGCCTGGCTGATCCAGGCCGTCGCTGTCGAACGCCGCGCGGGAAGCACGGTCGCCGACGCCGCCTCATGGGCCGGCCGGGCGTTTGCCGAACGCCGGAGCGAGGCCGCCCAAGACAAGAGTCCGGGAACGGGCATCGTTCCACAGGTGGTCGGTGTGGTGATCGCCAGCCTCTGCGAGTCGGGGCTCGGCCGGATCGCGGTGCTGCTCGCGCGACTGTGCGCGTTCCTTTCCCCGGACGGCATCGGGTTGGAGCTACTTCGTTCGGCCGGCATGCGCCGCGCGTTGACCGAGCTGTCCGGCACGGACGGCGACGCGCTGCGGCTGGACTCGGGCGAGATCGACCGGGTGTTGTGGCTCGGCGCCCGGTACGGGCTGTTCCGGGTCTCCTGGGGCGTCCGGCATTCGTTGCACCAGCACCGGGTCGTGCAGGCGGCGCTGCGCGCAGGGATGACCGAGGTCCAGCGGGCCGCCCATCTGGCGAGCGTGCACGAAGTACTGGCCGAATTCGCGCCCAGCGAAGTCGATGAAGCCGAGCCCCACTACCTCCGGCGCTTCGCCGAGCTCCAGCAGCACGTCGCGCCGGCAGGAGCACAAGCAGCCACCACCGACACGGTGCGGCGGTGGCTGGTCAACCAAGTGCGCTACCTGTACGTCCACGGTGGGCCGAGGGTGCACAGCACCGCGGTCGAACCGACGCGCAAGTTGCTCGAGGAGTGGACCACCCGCTACGGCACCGGCGACGCGTTGCGGCTGCGGCTGGCCGCTCAGCTGGCCAATCTCCACCGGGCTCTGGGCAATCCGGCGGAAGCGCTGCGGCTCGACGAGGAGGCGCTGGCCGACCAGCGCCGGGCTTGGGAGCCTCGCCATCCGCAGACACTGATCACCGCGCGAGGGCGGGGCGGCGACTTGCGGGGGCTCGGTCAGTTCACCGACGCCTACCTGGAAGACCAGGCGACATGGCAGGGATTCACCGAAGAACTCGGCGAGGACCACCCGCAGACGCTGATGGCTGCCAACAACTACGCCACTTCACTGTTTCTTTCCGGGGATGCGGTGGCGGCGTGCGACGTAGCCGAACAGAACTACGTGCGACGGCTGCGGTTGCTGGGTGCGGACAACCTCATGACGTGTTCGTCACTGGCCAAGCTCGGCACCTACCGGCGGGAACTGGGTGACTACGACGCCGCCCGGGACATGCTGGACAACGCGGCCCAGCGCCTGCACGCGTTGCTGCCCGATCCGCACCCCACCAAGCTGTCCGTCCAATACCAACGGGCTGTCACCCGGCGGTTCACCGGCTCGCCGAGGACCGCCAGGGACGCGACGGAGAGCGTGGTGCGCGAATACCGCGAGCTGCTCGGGCCCGGTCACCCCCGCACGCTTGCCGGTGTGTTGAGCTTGGCGGCGGCGACACGGGCGACGCACCAGTTCGAGGACGCCGTCCATCTCGCCGATGAGGCGCTGCGAGGCTTTCTGCCCCTGGCAGCTGATCGGCACCCTTTCGTCGCGTTGTGCCGCCTGGGCGTCGGTCTCGCCCAGCTGCGCACCGTCGAAGCGGGTTTGGCGGAGCTCACCACCGCCGTCGAGTCGCTGCGCGCGGAACTCGGTGACACGCACCCGTGGACGCTGGCGGCGTCCGTGGACCACGCCGTCGCTCTCGCCGCGACCGGCGACGCCGTCCAAGGCGGGAACTTGCTGGAGGAGACGCACGCAGCCTGCCTGGAATTCCTCGGGGCACGGCACCCCTATACATCCGTTGCCGCCCATAACTTCGATCTGGTTCGCGACGATCCCGCCGGATCCGGCGAATCCACCTGGAAGGAGATCGATGTCGACATCCCGGACACCTGACGGGACCGCCGTGTCGCACACGGTGCGAGCGTCGCACGCCAACCACGCGTTCGAACCGACGATCAGGCTCTGCCGGGAGACCCTGCACGCGAACCCGCTGGACTATCTCGCCCACTACAGCGACGGCCTGTTCGACTTCAGTGTCGACCGGCTCGTTCCCGGCGAAGGTGGCCCCGGGCGTGAAGACCTGCAACGAGTCGGTCAGCAACTCGCCCTGAGACTGACCACCGTGGACCGGAAGCTGCAGGAAGTACGCACCGGCGCATTGATCCGCACCGTCCTGCACACGCCGAGCGGAGCGTTCTTCTGTGACTCGGTGATACCGGGGCAGCAGGTAGTCGGCGTGATACGCGACCGCTCTGCGTCACGGATCGTCCGGAACCCCTCTGATCAGGAGGACGTCTTGGCAGCGGATCAAGCCGTGGCGCTGTTAGTGACCGCTGTCCGCGGACGGATCAGCCTGCCGTCGCTGAACCCTGGTGGGTGGGATGTCCCGCAGTCACCCGAACCCGCTGTCACCGGAGAAGCGATCGCTTCGGTGCAGCAGCTCGGCAGGCTCGATGAACGCGCGGTCGAGCTGTTCAATGAAGCCTTGGCGATCGAGGAGCTCCACATGGTCGCCCACTGCCGGGACGGTGAGGCGACGCTCATCGCCGACCTGTTCGGCGAATCCGTACTCGCTCCCTTCTTCCTCCAAAGCTCGGTCGCCCACCGGCGCCGGTTCTACCGGTCGTTCTGCAGTGAGCTCCAGACGACCGTGAGCACGTTGAACCGCATGGTCAAGACGGTGCTCGGGGATCTGCTGGTGCGAGTGGTGCTCGACGTGGAGCAGGGCGCGATCTACTACTACCGGCTCGGAGCCCGCGACTACCTGGTCGGAGTCACCCTCAACCAGGAGACACAGTCGCGAGCGGACGAACGCATGGCGCGGCTTGCTCTGCAATTCGCCCAGCTCGACGGCTGACCGACGGCAGAATAGTGGGGATCCGACGGCGCGGGAGACGCCCAGAGGCTCCGACGAGCCTCAGTTCGCGATTCCCCGCGTTGCCGGCCGCGGTAGCGGTCGGAGCTGCCGCCGCGGCTATCCTGCACCTGACCGGCCTCGAACGGTCCCGTACCTACAGCCTGCTGGTCACCGCCCTTCTCGGCCTGGGGCTTTACGCCAGCACGCGGAGCATCGCGCTCACGGAATTCCGCAACCGGGTCACGATGATCGCTCTCGCGGTCACCGTCGGCGTCGTCGCGAAGATCGCGATCATTTTCGGCGTCATGTATCTGTGCTTCCGCAAACCCGATCACCTCGTCCTCGCCGTGGCGATGGCGCAAATCGACCCTCTTGCAGTGGCAGCCGTGCGTGCCCGGCAACGGCTTTCGCCGCGAACGAATTCCCTGCTGTCGGCGTGGGCTTCTTTCGACGACCCGGTCACGGCTCTGCTGACCGTCTATGTCACTGCATTCCTGTCCGGTTCCGGCGACGGGAGATCCTCCTTCGGAGCCGGTTTCACGGCCTTCGCACAGAATCTGTTCTGGAACCTCGTCCTTGCCGTGGCCGGGTACCTCGTGTGGCGTGGTCTGTGCGCCGCTCGCCGGGTGGCGTGGCGGCACCGGCGAACGGCCTTGACAGCCGTCCGGGCGGTCGCCGTGCTGGTCACGGTCGTCGTCGGGCTGGCTGCGGTGTACTTTTCGCTTCTGCTGGCTTTGGCCCTGCTCGGGTTGTTCGTCCGGCCCTCGCTGGGAAAGCTCGTCGACGGGACAGTGCGGTGGGCAATGGTCGTGGCGATGTTCGCCGTCGGCCTCGTGCTCGTCGGCGGCGTGGAGCCTCTCACCGGAGTTCTGCTGGGTACGGCCGCCTACTGTGCTCAGGCCCTGACCGCTCTGGTACTGACCATGCCGCGAAGCTGGCGGCACGGCCGAGCCCGGCTGATGCTCGCGCAACAGAACGGAATGACGGCGATCCTCTTGGCGCTGCTGGTGGAACCAGCGTTCCCGGGTGCGATCGGGGTCGTCGTACCGGCCATTGTCACGGCCAACACCCTGCACGTCCTCTGCAACGCGATGTGGGATCGGTTCGACCCGCCGAATCCGGACCTCGAGACAAGCGGAGGGGTCACCCCGTTCCGGCGTTCGCCGACTCGTTCACCGCTACCCGAACCCGATCGCTGAGTTCGGTCAGCTTTCTCAGTACCGCGCCGTTCTCCATTTTCTGCCTCGGCGCGGTCCTGTCCGCCCACCGGCCCGGCTTGGTGTACAGCTCGATCAGCGGCGTCAACTGGAACGCCGGGAGGTGTTCGACCAGTTCGGCGTAGTTGCTGCAAAGCGTGTCGAGCCGCTCCTGCGCCGCCAGCGACAGCGCTCCCGGCCCGGCCGCCGGATAGGTTGCGTACCACTCCGCGATTCCGGCGTGGAAGGCCGCCACCAGCTCACGAAGCAATACAGCGTAACCGATGGCCGAGGTGAAATGCGTCGTCGACCGAATCCGGCGCAGGATCAAGCTGCTCGCTTCGCCGACGGTGTCGGCGAACGCCGCCTGCATTGTTTCGCCGAACCGGCTGAGCTCCTCCAACAATCCGCTCGCTTCGACGAAGAGCCGGTCGACCTCAGCGGGCACACCGGCAGTCTCTCGTACCCGCGGATCGGAGCCGCTCGGCGAAGCAACCGTTCCGGAGAACCCGGCCAGTTCCCGGCGCAGCACTTGGGTGAGCTGTTCGTCGGACCGCCGTTCCACCCCGGCGAAGTGGTCGAAAAACAGCTCGAGGAGGCCGAAGATGCTGGACTGCTGCTGGTTGATCTGGTCCAGCCGGTGGCCCACGTCGGTCCACGGGCTGTCCCGGACCACCGGCGGCAGCCTGAGCCTGGCCGCGTTCAGCAAGGTGGTGAGCCGGTGCGAGAAGCCGCGCACGGCGTGGACGATCGGCTCGGAACCGAGGATCTCCTTGAGCCTGGATGTGTACGAGACGTCCAGCAGCCCCTCGACGGCCAGGATCACAGCCGCACCCGGAGCCGCTTGCCGGATGGCGAACACCCGCCGGATGACCGCGGCGACATCCTCGCTCGCGAGTATTGCTTCGCTGAGCAGCAGAGCGCACCCGTCGGTGCGGTCGTCGAAGGTGACCCAGAAGTCGGCACGCGAGTCCGCGTCCGTGCCGAGGAGGTGACTGCGCCGGTAGGCCCAGCCGTTCAGGTCCAGCACCTGCTGTACCTCGCCGAGTACATCCGCCGCCCCGAGAGTGATCATCTGGTGGCGAGCGGCCTCCCGCACGACGTCTTCCGTGATCGGCTGCCGGGTGCCCGCCAGCCGGTACGCCTCATTGCCCAGTCGCTGCGTTGCGCGCGGATTGCCTTCGGAAAGCCGTGCGAGGTAGCCGGCCGACTCCGTGGTGAACGGCGCGAGCTCGCTCCTGCCGGTTCGGACTCCCTGCAAGGCGGTCAGGAACGAGCGGACCTCGTCGTCGGTGAATCCGCGCAGCTGCACTGTCCGGGAAACCCGATGCCACAGCTGTGGCCCGAGGAGTTCAGGAAGATCGGGGTCACCGGTCAAGACCAGGCACCCGCCGGCGTCGGCAACCGCCTCGAACAGGGTGCGCAGAGCCAGCAAGGTCTCCGGCTGCGGCTGGTCCGCGCCAACCAGCAGATCGTCGAACACCAACAGGAACCGCGCACGCCGGCCATGGTAAAGCCGTGTGGTGGCGGCCAGTACGTCCAACGCCGTCACCTCACTGGTGATCGGCGTGGTTATGCCCCGCTCCCGCAGTACTTCACTCGGTTCCCCACCGGCCAGCCATTCCTTTACGCTCCCGGGGAAGCCGCGCCGTTGCCCGGCCTTCGTACGATCGTCCGATCCTGTGCGCAGCAGGAGAACCAAGGCGGTGGAGAGGTCCTTGAGACCGGTCGCGGCGTTCAGCCGCCTGCCGGTCTCCCGCAACAGCGCGCTCTCCATCAGGCCGAGCCGCTTGACGACCGCCTGGGGGAGGAGTACGCCGTCGCGCAGTTGACGCACGATGTCGTGGTCGAATCCCCGCTCGGCCAACATGTCCGCGACGGCGTCCGCGTACCAACTGTCGGCCTGTGCCCGGACGGCGCTGAACACCAGTTCGTCGCCCATCAGCCGCCGGTAGAGGTCGGCGAAATCGGAGGTCATCGCATCGATGTACTTCGACAACGCCGGGGCGTAACGCAGAGTCCGTGAATGTTGGAGCAACCTCGTGGCTAGGTGCGTGCGTCCGCTGCCCCGCTCCCCCAAGATGGCGATCACCTGGCCGGACTGCGCGCCTGGCGATTCCCCCTCCAGGGTCGCGGACAGCGCGGACATCGCCTCGCGCGTGGCAGCCGTGTCCACGAACAGTTCGGTCCTGTCCGGCTCACGGCTCATGGTCGATCCCTTGACCGCGCGAGACCCGCCGGAAGCGGAATTTGACGACATCCTCGAAGGAGACTTCGGCCGGCCAGTCGTTGCTACCGAGCAGTTCCTCGTACACGCCGTGGAAGACGCGTTGCAACTCGCTCACGGACGTCGACAGGCCGGTCAGCGACTCCATCGTGTCCTCGGTCATCTTCGGGTATTCACCCTTCTCGGCGTGGCGCTTGAGCCGATCCGAGGCGAACCGCCGCACGTCGCCTTCTTCCAGCTCGCCCACCGAAAGGGTGATCGGGGAACCCCAGCGTTCCATGCTCTCCACTATGTGACGGACGTCGTTCGCTTGCATGAACGGCGACTCGATGAAAAAGAGGATTCGGCCGCGCGCCAGAGACGCGTACCGGATCACTTCGTCCGCCAGTTCACAGGTGGGAAGCAGAATGACGAGCACCGTCGGCCTCGGCGTGGCCTCCGGCAGGTGCGGGTAGACACGACGAGGTACTTCTCGGTGGGGCTCCAGCGCGGTGACTGCGTCCGCTCGCATCAACTGCCGACGAGTCAGTTCGACGAACAGCTGGTCGCAAACCGCGCTCATCCGGTTGTCGATCGAATCCTCCGGCAGGCCGTTCAGCGCTGCCGTCAGGTCGAGCACCTCACACCCGGTTCCTCGTTCGGTCATCTGCTGGACCACCCAGTCGGCGCAGCGGTTGACCAGTGCCGACTTCCCGCATCCGGTCTCCCCGGTCACCAGCACCAACCGGCCATCCCGCAACAGGGTGACCATGTCCGCCATTTCGGCGACGAACTCCTCGAACGCCGTCTCGGTGCGGTCCACGGCAACGTAAAATTGCCGGTGCTGTGGTTCCTCCCACGGACACAGCGGGCGCATCCGCGGCCAATCGGACAGGTGGAACGGATTGACTCTCGACCGTGCCGGGGTCATGCCGACCGCCCGCTGAGCGAGTGCATTCCCGGGTGGGGCCACAGAGGCTGTTCCAGTGCGCGGGCGATGCGCAAGACGTCATCGTGTACGGCTTTCAAATCAGCCGTCAGGTCACGGCCGTCCGCGGACGGCTGCGAGATGGCCTGGCCCACCGCCCCTCCGACCAGCTCGTGTTCCACGGCTTCAACCGTCACCCATCGCCGGTGTGCCGTTCTGACCACCCCCAACCGGCTGAGCAGTGCGCTCCTGCGCCCGGTGGCTTCAACGCGAAGGTGGGTCTTGTCCCAGCCATCGAGGTACGCCTCGACGGCTTGCCGGAAGTCGTCGGAGGCCGATCGCAGGTGCGCGGCGCGCTCGCGTCCACGGGTGACGCTCGCGAGCGCCAAGGCCGCGGCGAAGGCCAAGAGCGCGCTCGTGACTCCCGTGAGAAATGGCAAGGCGCTCGCCAGAGCGCTCGGACCGGAGGCCCGCTTCGCAGCCGACAACGCTTCGCACGTACGGCGGAAATCCTCAGGCCGCACGCCCCGCCAGGCCTGAACGTCAAGAATTTCGCCACCCACCACAAGCCCGTTGCCAGAGCGCTGGGCGAGACCCAGAGCTACCGCGGCGTCGATCAACGCATCCCGAGAGTCGGTGGCCAGGCAGTAAACGAGCTGAGAGTCGTCGTCGGTGTCGGCGACGGCAAGTGTCGCATCGAACGCGCATGCGATCACTGCGCAGGCTGCGATCATCGTCACCGTAGCCAGTCTGGCCGTGAACCCCAGGTACATGCACGCTCCTGCCGCGACGCGGTGTTCGCCGACGATATCGTATCTTGCCGATCGGCCGGACTTCGCGAAGCGATTTTCCCAAGTCGATCATGAATTGAGAAGTGACAGGAGCTTGACACCTCGTTCCGGTACTGTCGAACGCCCTGGTCTCTGAAGGATGATCTCCTGTCCATGATCGCCAATTCGCCGCATCCACGGGTGAAACAATCACGCCGCAGCCTCACTCGGTTGACCGTTTCCCACGGGCGGAGCTGCCGGTGGATTGCCAGGCTTTCTCGAAGTCCGGCTCATTCGCGACCGACGGCGGCCGCCGTTTTTTCTTTGCGGACCAGGAACTGAGGTGATCTCACCAAGATCGGGCCAGCTTGGACTGGATGATGTTGGATCCATGTCGTGGCGGGGGATCCCGATGTGAAGAGAGGCGTGGAGTCCCTGGTAGAAGAACACTCGCCAAAGTGATCTTCGCCCGAATGACTCCACGTGATCGCCTATCGCGCCATGCTCGACGTGCCGCGCGCACTCGCCCAGTACCTCAGCCGGCTGCTGAACGCCGAGCTTCGCGCGCGGGGCACCCGACGCCGCAGCCTCGCGTTGACCTGCTTCGGGCAGGTGGTGCTCGGGTTGCGCTGCGGCAGCGCGTTCTGGTACTGGAACGCCCACGGACCGGCCCCCGGTCTGCCCTCCGAAGGAATGTGGGCAGACCACGGGCCGGCGGAGCCTACGACCTTCGCGACTTCGCGCAGGACCCCCTGGAGGACAACCTCAAGACCGCCCAACTGGGCTACTTCTCCGCGCTGGTCACCGGTGACCGTCACACCGCCGACGGCGTCCACCAGTGGTTGAATCGCAACCTCGCCGACCAGCCCGTAGGTGATCGAGGCTGTCATGGTCTGGCTGCTGTCCGGTGTGCTTTACACGAGCGTGCCGTACCCCTGGACACTGCCGTTGTGGGTGTACAGCACGTTGCCGCTGCAGTTTATGAAGGCTTCGTCTTCTGGGCTGATCAGGCGGGGACGGCCACCCGCCGACTGAGGGTCCAGGCTGGCCATACCTGTCTCGTTGAATCGGTGGATCACGCCGCGGATCGCGTCTTCGGCGCCCCGGACCAGCCGGGCGATGGCCGGCACGGTGTTCCCGCCGGCCGACGCGAGCACCACCATCGCCCCGCGCAGCCGTACTGCTGCGCCTGTTCCTCTTCGCACGATCTGCTGCAGCCGCTGACCCTCATGATCGTCGCCATGGACTGCGGACGAGGATCACAACGTCCAGCCACGGGCGGCCAGCGTTGTCCGGCGCAGTTCTTCGTCGTCAGCGGTGACCCCGAGGTTGCAATCCTCGCCAGCCATGGAAGGCCAGCGCCGCAGCGCCACTGGTCGGCATCGCGTTCTGCAGTGCATTACGGTCCTCGCTGGCCGTGGATGGCCAGCGCTGCACTGACCGCTGAAGGTCGTCCTGCCGGAATCCCTTATTGCGATCCTCGCTCGCCGCGGACGGCGAGCGCTGCCCTGCACGACCAGGCAGTTCCCGCCAATAGAGGAAACCGCCAAGCTGTCATCCCAACTGCTGAGACGACACGCCGACTCTCACTTCGGAGCCTGTCGGCGAGTCGCTCGACGCTACACGTTCCGAACCGGCCACGCCGGCATGTGAAGACACTTGTATCCATGTCTGGCGGGCACGGTGGTGCCGGGCAAGCGTCGGCCGGCGAGGCCGGACCCGTTCGAGCCGTTGGTCGGCTACTGCCGCGCTCGGCTGGCCGACGACCCGCATCTGTGGGCCGCGACCCTGCTGGACGACGTCGCCGAGCTCGGCTACCAACGCGGCTACTCGACGGTCGGGACAGGCGAGACGCCCCGGAGGGCCGCGGCCCGCGAGCTCGTGGAAGAAGCCCGAGTGTCCGGTGAACTGCTGCCAGTTCCAGCCGCCGTCACGGTGCGCTCCTACAACGCTGACTGGTCGCCGACACTGGGCCTGTCGCGCGCCGCCGTCGTCGACCGCGACGCGCCGCTCCGTGGAGAACAAGGCCAGCCGCCGAGGTGGTTCGACCTGGACGAGACGTGGAACGGCGCGTTTCCCGAGGACCGCGGCCGTATCCGCGCATACGTGTGTCGTTTTGGCGGCCGAGTAATCGATCGCCGCTCGCCAATCCAGCCACTGGCGCACAACCGGTCCTCCACGCACCGGATCCATCCATTCCCATGGAAGCGCGATTCGTGAGGCACTGTGCGGCGGCGTCACCGAATTCGCGGCGGACGCGGCGGAACGAGGAGAGAGCCAGGGCCCCTGGGTGCCATGCCACGAAAGAACCTACTCGGAGACCTTCCGCCTCGTGCCCGGCGTGGCATGCGTGTCGGCTCACGTTTGGCTTGTAAAGTACGGACCTTCTCGTACGCCAGGTGCCTTCTACGGAGCTGACTGTGTCTCGTCTCATCGTTCACATCCGAGCGGGAAGTCCCGCAGAGTTGCACTCTCGGACTGGTGCGGAGACGAACCATGTCGATCAGTGACTCGGACATATCGGGCGCGCTTTCCGCCTACCTCGAGCGCTACCCGGACGAGGCCGCGCAGCTGTCTCAGCCGATGCAGCTGCTGCGCACGGGAGACAATTTCGCCTCGCGGCGGACCTTCCCGATGCATGTGACTGTCGGCGCCCTGCTGGTCCGCAATGACGCCGAGATCCTGCTTGTCGAGCACCGCGCGTACGGGATCACGTTGCAGCCTGGCGGCCACCTCGAGCCGACCGACGCCACGCTGATCGACGCGGCAGTGCGCGAGCTGGCGGAGGAGACCGGTCTTGACCCCGGCAAGGTCGTCCCAGCGTCGCAGACCCCCATCTACATCGAGTACGGCAAGGTCCCGGCACGACCGGTGAAGGACGAGCCGGCGCACTACCACCTCGACATCGGCTACTCCTTCACGACCGCGCAGGCGGACATCGGGGACATCCAGGAGTCCGAGGTGACGGGTGCCGCCTGGTACCCACTCGCCGTGGCCGAGCGCCTTGTCGGGCCCCGCATCGCGCGGGCGATCAGCACACCAGCCCAGATCGGCTGACCGGACCTTTCAGACGCTCCTCGTCGGCAGCGGACCATCGTTCGGACCGGCCGAGGCTGCGCGGCGGTTGGTCGCATCTTTCGAGACGCACGCGGACCGTCTACGGCCGCACTCTCAGGCGACGGTGGTCAAGGTTGCCGGGTGCCACTCAGTCGAAGGACGGTTTCCGGTCCCGGCTCCGCTTGAGCTCGAAGAAGCCGTCCGTCCCGGCGACCATGACCAGGCCGTCCCAGAGCCGACCGGCAGCTTCCCCGCGCGGGGCCGGCGTGACCACGGGGCCGAACAGGGCCGTGCCGCCGATGCGGAGAACGGGAGTCCCGACATCGAGGCCGACCTCGTCGAACGCTTCGTCGTGGGAGTCCTTGATGAGCTGATCGAACTCCGTGCTCGTAGCGGCCGACGCCAGGGAATCGGGCAAACCCGCCTCCGCGAGCGCTTCGGTGATGACGGTCGGATCGTCGCGGCGTCGGTGGTTGTGCAGCCGGGTGCCGATGACGGTGTACAGCGGCCGGAGGACGACGCTGCCACCGTGCTCAGCAGCTGCCGCGCAGACCCGCACTGGCCCCCATGCGTTCGTCATCAGCTCGCGGTATTCGTCGCTGAGGCCCTTGCCCTCGCGCTGGACGAGGTTGAGGTAGGCCAGCGACATGATCCGCCAGTCTGCGGACACTGGCCGAACCTGCTCGACCTCCAGGAGCCAGCGCGAGGTGATCCACGCCCAGGGGCACAGCGGATCGAACCAGAACGGGACCTCGTCGCGGCCTGACTGGTCCGTGATCATGAGAATAAGCACCATCCAATCTCAGTTCGAGTTTGCATATGCCCTTTCCTCTTGGCGGTCCTAGATGTCGAATAATCCACTTTGGACGGGGATGTTGCATTTAGCCGCGCGCACGGCGATTTTCACCAGGGCCGCAAGATCGCTGATCTGAGATGTCTCGGCGGTAGCGTTGATGAGCCGGAAGAACACCTCCGCGGTGACATCGACGTCGGCGGCGGCCCGGTGGCGATCTGCCGGCAGCGGGACGGAGAAATGTGCCAGCAGGGTGTCGAGCTTGTAGTTCGGCAGACCTGGAACGAGGTGTTTGGCGAGCGGGATGGTGTCGAGAAAGTCGACACAGGCCAGCGCTGGGCAGTGCTCGCGCTGATTGTGGATGACGTTGGCTTCGGTGGCGGCGTGCTGTGCCACCAGCAGGTACCGGGTGTCCGCGGTGAATCGCCGATCAAGTGCGCCCAGCGCGTCGGCCGGGCTGGGCGCCTGCTTCACCTGTGCGGGGGTCAGGCCGGTCTGTGCCGTATCGGCTGAGGTCACCGGGGCGAACGCGGGCGGGCGGATGAGGGAAGCATACCTGCCGACCGTCGCCCACGTGCCTTCCTCGTAGCGCAGCGCGAGAGCAGCGACCGCACCACGCAGCCGACGATGCCCGGCACAACCGGCAACATCGCGTTCACCACGATCTCGGTCGCAGTGACGCCCGCCCTGTCCGAAATCGCTGCGCGCGCCAAAAGGGCGTGCAGAACCTCGTCATGTCGGTCGTACTCCCGGGTGGCCAAGACGTCGGCCAAGTCCGCGTGACACGCGATCTCCGCCAACGCCGCCCCCTCGACTGCCCAGTTCTGCAGCGCTTGGTCGAACCGGGCTACAACGCGGGGCTGCCGGAGCTCATTCTGCAGCATCGTCAACGGGCTGTTCACAGTGGATCGGCTGGTCATAGCGCCGGCTCCTTCAATCGGCTTGGCAAGATCCGAGTAAGCGTCTGAACCAGCGCTCGCCCCATTCCTGGCCCACGCCCTTGCCCCGCTGGGGAGCAAGCCATCGTTCACACGGACGGGTCAAGTCGAAGAACTTCGAGCACGATGTCGACGAACGAGCCGGATGAGAGCCAAGGACCAGTTCCTCAGATCGCGACCTCGCCACCGACGAGTTCGACGACTACCACGGCAACGGCAGCGGAGAAGCAGGCAGCGGGACACCAGGTGGCTCCGACGACCCGTTCTTCGTTTCGAAAGAGGCGGCCGCCGTTTCAAGCACAAGTTCGTCCTGACGATCGAATGCCCGGTAGTGCGCTCCTAGCAACCAGGACGTAGCCGACATGCAGGGGTTGCGTCGCACCGACTGCGTGTTCGTCCGAGACTTGTCCTGCACAGCTCGAGCCATGTCGAACGATGTCTCAGGTTGTCTCGATCGTGTCTCGCTGCCGAAAGTCTCGGCCATCGAGAGTGCCGTAACGTCGGTGCCGTTGAAACGACGGGCGCGCAGACGACGAGGGAGACGTTACAGTGCCAGAGCCCAGCCAGATTACAGAGTTCTGTCGTAAGGGTATGCCGCAGCTGCTTCGCGAATCGGGGGTCGATCCTGGTGAGGCTGCGGCAATCGGCGACGACGTCCTCGCGCGAGCTCAGGCGTTCGCCGGGCTGCCGGACACGACACGCGACGTGGTGATCGCTCCGTCAATCGAAGAGATCTACAGCTACGAGCCGCGGACGCTGACCTCGCACAGCTTGCCGCGGTCAACGTCGTGGCCCGCAACAGCCGGCTCGATGAAGCCCATGCTAACGGCCCGCTCACCTCAAAGGACATCCGGCTGATCACCACTGCCTCATTGGCACCATTGTCGCAACTGCTCGCCGGAGAACGCGAGAACGTTTCGCAGGCAGAGAACGAATATGTTCATCGACTCGAGAAAGGATACCCAAGGGCATGGACATGCTTACAGGCACTCTCTGACACGATCCCGCTAGCCCGACGAACTATCGACCCCCCGACTCGCCCGTGCCGCCACTACCGGAGTCCGAAGAGCTCGTCGACACGCGCCGCACGCAAAGTCCGGGCACAGGTTAAAAGCGGCGTCGATCCGCGGTTCGATGGCGAGCTCATTGCGCAGATCCGTCAAGCTGCGTCGGCGCGAATCCCGCTCTTTGTGCTTTCGTTGAGCCGTATCTCGCGTAACACTGCCAAGCTCTTCCGCACGCTTGAGATGGTCCTGGCGTGAGATGTGACCGTGGTGACCGCCAACTATCTACTTCGCAGCAGGGACGTGTGGGTGCGGCGTGGTCCCTTCGTCGCGCCGGACGCCAGGCATCCCGAAGACGCGATGACCACCACCGGTCTGTCGAGTGCTCACCGGAAGGCAGTCAAGGCGATCGCCGAACAACTTCGTCGATAGGTGATGGAGTCCGCTCACGCATGTCACGGATCACCAATGCACTCGACCAGAGTCGCAGTGCCAAGATCAGCATCGGCGGTCGATACCAACGTCCGAACCAAACTGAATAGGAAACACTGTTTCGCCTGGTAGATTCGCAGGTCAGCAAGTGTCTTCCCCGCGCACGCGGGGCTGGTCCCTGCAGGACAAGCTGCTCGAAATCCAGGGCAAGGTCTTCCCCGCGCACGCGGGGCTGGTCCCGGGTCCGTCGCGATGCCCAGCTCCATCACGCCGTCTTCCCCGCGCACGCGGGGCTGGTCCCGACGGTGGTGATCGCGGTCTGCTGCGCATCGGGTCTTCCCCGCGCACGCGGGGCTGGTCCCCGGGGAGATGATCCGCTGCTGCTTCGTACACGGTCTTCCCCGCGCACGCGGGGCTGGTCCCGAGATCGGTCGAGTCCTCAACCGAGACGGTCAGTCTTCCCCGCGCACGCGGGGCTGGTCCCAGCTACCCCCCGACCCCGCCACCACCCAAGCTGTCTTCCCCGCGCACGCGGGGCTGGTCCCTGGTGACTGCGGCGATGTGGTCTGCGCAGGACGTCTTCCCCGCACGCGGGGCTGGTCCCTTCTCGCCGTTGCGACCTTGGATCCGGACGTAGTCTTCCCCGCGCACGCGGGGCTGGTCCCGCCGAATACGACCGCCGCGTCGTCGTCGACGAGTCTTCCCCGCGCACGCGGGGCTGGTCCCGACCCGGTGTCCCCGGACCCTGTGATCCGACCGTCTTCCCCGCGCACGCGGGGCTGGTCCCGCCAGGTGGAGCCTGACGTGAGCCAGGTCATCGTCTTCCCCGCGCACGCGGGGCTGGTCCCGAGATGCCGTCCACAGCGGTGGCGGGCGGTGTGTCTTCCCCGCGCACGCGGGGCTGGTCCGGTGGCCATCGAGGTCGGCAAGCCGCCCGCGTGGTCTTCCCCGCGCACGCGGGGCTGGTCCCTGCGACATCACGCTGATGGTGCGCAACGTCCGGTCTTCCCCGCGCACGCGGGGCTGGTCCCAACGGATCCGGGATCACGCTCAACCCGACCACGTCTTCCCCGCGCACGCGGGGCTGGTCCCTGGCCGGCGGTGATCGCGTCGACAGCTTCGCGTCTTCCCCGTGCACGCGGGGCTGGTCCCGAGGTAGATGCCGGCCGCGGTGACACCGGAGTCTTCCCCGCGCACGCGGGGCTGGTCCGTCCGTGACCGCGCCCCACGCGTTCTTCAGGCCGTCTTCCCCGCGCACGCGGGGCTGGTCCCGGCGTCGTCTTGTTCCCGGCCTCGTCCAGCGTGTCTTCCCCGCGCACGCGGGGCTGGTCCGACTGCGGGTACGCCCCGCCGAGCGCCGGTGCGTCTCCCCGCGCACGCGGGGCTGGTCCTGGGCAGGCCGACCTCCGCCTCATCCACTTCGTGTCTTCCCCGCGCACGCGGGGCTGGTCCCGCGCTCGGCGTCCCCCGCGCCAACCAGTTGTGGTCTTCCCCGCGCACGCGGGGCTGGTCCCCTGGCGCAGGCGGCCGAGGCCACGGTGGGCGGGTCTTCCCCGCGCACGCGAGGCTGGTCCCACGCGTCCATCCTGGTACGACCTGACCGGGTGGTCTTCCCCGCGCACGCGAGGCTGGTCCCGGGACGCCGTACCACCTGGACGAGATTGCCGCAGTCTTCCCCGCGCACGCGGGGCTGGTCCCACCTCGCAGTCGAACGCGAACTTCTTCTTGTTGTCGTCCCCGTGCAGGCGGGGCTGGTCCCGTCGGAGTGCCCGCGTACGGGTCGTGGGCGTTGTCGTCCCCGCACACACGGGGCTGGTCCGTCCGACAGGAGCTCGACGCCGAAGCCGTCGAGGTCGTCCCCGTGCCTGTGGGCTCGTCCCGTTGCCTCGGCGCCAACCCGATCGACCTGGTGTCGTCCTTCGGCGCGGGCTAACCTCAGCCTGCAGAGGCCACCAGCGTCACCTCCCTTGTGGATGCCGGGCGGTTTCTGCCCGGTGGGCCGTGCCCAGCTGCTCGCCATTGACGCAAGATGCGTCGCCCATAGTTGTTCGTGCCGGCGATGCGGTCTAGTTCGGCGCCAGTCGGTATGCGTCCCTTGGCTCGCTCGGTGACGTAGTGGGCCCACATGCGTTGTTCGGCCGTCGGCACGGCCGGGAGAACCGAGCCATCCGGGACTGTGGCGAGACGCGCGGCCGGCACTGTCTCGGCAGGGATCTCCGGTGTCTCGGCAGAAGCCTCACTGCACGCCGTCGCGGCGGGGTGCACTCCCTCTGCCGTTTGATCTCTATGGCATTTGAGGGCACGGTTCAGCAATTCGACCGCGAACAGCAGGGCAATGGGCGGGCAGGCCGCAACCGTGACCGAGAACAACGACAACGTCGGCGCCGCACCGATGTTGGCGCACAATGACAACGAGATCCCGAACACGAACGCTCCCCATGCCACCCATCTGCCCCTGACCCGGGAACCGGTCTTCCACAGTTCCACCGTCGCGGTGGTGAGCAAGCCGTCGACGATGAGCGGCCAGATCGAGGCGGTCGAAGCGTCCGCGCCGAACCGCAGGGCGAACTCGCGGCCGTGCCGGTACGACGCATAGGCGGCACCCAACGCCACCAGCGCGGTGCACGCGCACTGCACCCACAACGCCTTACTTGTCCCGTCGTGGTGTGAAGCCGATGTCATAACCGCGCCTCCCAGGACGATCCGCCGGCGAGCGGGTGAGCTTCGCCGGTGAGGGCGGCCAGGGCGGTGGCGATGTCGGTGAGGCGGGCCTTGACGTAGGTGGCGGTAGCGCTGTCGGACGCGTCGTGATGTCCCGCGTAGGCGTGGGCGATCGCGTAGCCGAAGTTCCGTTCGACCCACGTCAGCGTCGTGTGCCGCAGCCAATGCGTGGACACACCCTGCGTGCGCACCCAGGGGACGTGGCGACCGATGCGGTCCCAGAGATGGTCGTAACGGCGCTTGGTGATCGGCTCACCGTGCCGATACCGCAGCAACTGCGCCTCGGGATGGGTGGCGCCGCGCTGCTCGGCATGTGCCAGCAGGTAACGCATCAACGTCGGTGACACCGGCTGCCAGCGGACCGCGCCGTCCTTCTCCCGCAGATAGATCAGGCACTGCACCGAATCCAGGTCCCGCGGGCGCAGCCCCAAGGCCCCGCCGCGGCGGCACGCGGTCTCGGTGTGCAGCCGCAACAGCAGCGTGTCGAGCTCCGGGTCGTCGCCGGTGGTAGCGGCCGCCTGGTTGATCTCGACCAGCCCCAGGTCATGCACCGCACGGCGGGTCGAGGGCAGCCTGCGGGGCTTGGCCACCTTCCGCGCGGGATTGCAGGCCTCGGTGATAACACCGTCGTTTTCGGCATGACGGTACAGACAGCGGGTGGCCGCGATGAAGTTCTCCGCCGCGCTGCGGCCGCCGCGAGTATTCCGGCGGACCAGCGCTTGTGCTTTGGCTTCCTCGGCCAGTTGCTTCAACTCGGTCGGGGTGGGTTCGTCGAGCCGACGCGTACCCCAATGCTGCTCGAGACGTTTCCAGTACGACGAATAGGCACGCCGGGCGCTCTCCGACACCGCCGCAACCACCACCGGAATGTACTCGGCGAACGTCGGCACCTCCGGCCGCGCGGCCGGCTCGGCGACCAATTCGGCCGGGTCGATCCCCATCTTCGCCAGCAGCAACCGCGCCGCGTCCAGCTCCGCCGGGCTACTCGGTTCGGCCGTCACGGTCCTCACCTCCCAGCAGGGAGGCGTGGTAGCTGACAAGCATCGTGTCGAGGGCGGCCAGCGGGTGGATCACCAGGACACCGCAGGTGGCGTCGACGGCGACCAGGAGCTGATCACCCGCACGTACCCCAGCTCGCCGTCGCACAACGGCAGGAAGAGTGAGGTAGGGAGCAGCCGGAACGGCGAACACCCCGGACGGATCGCGATGCACGACGATGGCGCTCTCCACGACCGTGATCATCAGGCTGTCGCCTGAAGACCAGCCGAGGGTCGTCAAGATCGCCCGGTCCGCCACCCGCCCGGACGCATCGATCCGCGCAAGGCCGTACCGCATCGCACTCGCGCGAGACGCAGACACCTGCGGAACAGGAAGCGAAACAACACCCGACCTCGCGCGACGCTCGACCGGAGCCGCCGCTCCACGCGGCGGGATCACCGTGGCAATGGCGTAGTCATTCATGACGACCACGACCGTCGTAAGCTACGCGGGAAACAAGGCCGTCACACAACACATGGTGACTGGCCTGATACGTACTGGTGCGGGAAGATTCACCGACTTTGGTGTCCGAGGGGGGACTTGAACCCCCATACGTGGGATATCTCCCGTGTTTGGGGAGATCATGCCGCCGATCCTAGCTTAGGGTCACACGGCCTGCACACCTCCCCGCGCACTGGCCTCCACCTCAGCCCAGCCTGACGTGCACATGACGTGCACATGTCGAGCTGACCGCCGCAGTTACCTCTCCGGCCCCGATCCTCGGATCCTGGTTGCGCTCGACACCCCGACGCCGGCTGCACACAGGTGACGGCCGCGGGCACGAACTGATCCGCCACTGGAACCAGGAACCCACCTACACCAAGGCCGTCATCACCGCCGCGCTCGACCACCGCCGCGTGGGCGACCCCGCGCTCCTCACACGCGACTACTTCGCCGACGCTTCACCGGCTACCTGAACGAGTGGGACGTGGCCACCGCACCTTGGACTGGCTCGAGGACACCCTCGATTACGCCACCAAGTTGCGGCACGGCGCCACTGTCGCGCTGCCCCGTTCCCGCCGGCATGGGCACCATCGCCGGCTACCAGGTCACCGACTGCTTGCACAAGCTCGCCCTGTACGCCCGCCGTCGCGATGGCTTCCCGACATCGACCGGGCTTGTGCTCTGATCCGCCACTACCGCCCCGACGACACATCGACTGGAGCCGCGCGATCGCACTAATGACGACCAGAACACTCTGGCCACCCGACGGTCGGGCTCAGGCGAGCCCATCGTCACGCCGGCCATCCGGATGGCCGTTACGCGCTGCGTAGGTGCGCGACAGACTCCGCTGCAATCCCAGATGGCGGAACTGGTAGTAGCTCCCGTCTTGCCGCAGTACCCCGTGGTGGGCGTGAGCGTCCGCGAGGAACGACGCGAACGACCACGGGATCCGCTTCCGGAGCGCGAGCACGCAGAGCCGCCAGCAATACCCACCCCATACGGTGTGCGCCGAGGCCACCAACACACCCGCCGCCAGCCCGGAACAGGCCGCGGCAAGTGATCCGGTAACCGACATGAACGCATCGCCTCGGCTCTCGGTGAAACCCACCACCGTCGCCAAGCAAATACCGATGACTCCTGAGATGGCCAGGAACACCGCCCGATCCCGCGCCAATGACTCCCGGGGAGATCGGACGACATCGACACGCTTCGGTGCCTCCATTGCGTAGAGCAGCCCCATTGCCACTCCGATCGGCGCGCCGACGAATAGCCCGGACCGGACACCGACGATGGTGCCCCAGCTGATTCCGGACAGTGCTCCCACGACGAGTCCGAGCACCGACTTCCGCCAGTCGAAACCCAGAACTGACACTGGTGTCCCGGCCATGCCGAGCGTGCGGGCGAGATCGACCGAACATGCGACGATGACACCGATGGCGCACGCCGCCGTGAAGTCGTAATTGACGGCGTAGAACCAGCCCGCCGCCAAGCCGAACAGCGATGCCGACAGGCGATGCCCACCACCGCCCAGCCTGCCGGCTTTCAGACGGATGGCCAGTCCGACCGATGCCATCACCGCCACGCTTGCGGCCACACCGGCGACCACGCCGTATGCAACCGAGGAAACACGCAGCTGCGCCAAGCCGACAGTAACCCCGGCAACCAGCCCGGCAAGAATTCCTGACTTACCGAACTGCCGCCCGGCAATCGGAATCCCTGCAGCAAGCCAGGTGGCCAGGCCGACGCCGCCACCGGCGGGCAGCCCCATGACCAGGAAGCCGGCGATGCAATCAGCCACCGAACTCAGATCGCTTGCCCGCCCTGCCCACTGTCCGATCACACCGAAGAGCACACCGGCCAGGAGCCCATTGACGACCGGGTGCGCCGTCAAACGGCCGCGAGCCGTTGACCGCGGCCCCGTCAATATCAGGCACAGCGCGACAACCACCCCGGCCACGAGCCCATCGAACGCTCCGTTGGCCAGTCCCATCGACAACGGCGATCGGTCAGGGCCGCCCAGCCACCCCGTGATTGTGCCGTCGCTGATCGTCTGCGCCGTGGCCGCCGCCGCACCGTTCGACGCACCGAAGACGACAGCCGCGAGGCCGCCTGCCAGAACAGGGTGTCGGTCCAGGCGCCCAGACGTCGTGTGCGGCATGGCCGCGATACGCAGGGTGAGGCCGGTGACGAGCCCGGCCGTAAGCGCGCAGGCCAGTGCGTTGAAATACGCAGCGGCAAAGAGGGTCGAGAAGGTCAACGGACTCATGATGCCGAGGGCGTCGAACCGAAAGGAAGCGACTTCGGCCAGCCCGTAGACCGGCAGGGCCGCCACGACAACCTCAAGTACAGCAGGGAAGCCGACGGGACGAACCACCGTCGGCGAAGCAGCCAAGCCCGCGGCAAGCCCCGCGAGGAGTGAGACGACCACCGAGCCAGGACCAGGCACGCCCAGCGGGCTGATCTCACCGGAGGTGAACCAGCCCGCCATCCAGCCGAGCAGCGCAGCAACCACGGCTGCCCCGGCGCGGCCGGTGAAACGCTGCGTCACCCAGCCGACCACGACGGCCGTGGCCGCTACCTGAGCTCCCGCCGTCACGCCATTACCATCCATGCCGTACAGGACGGCCGTGGTGCCGCCGGCGAAAAGAGCTACGAGGAGTACCGGCAGTACCAGTACCGTCTGTCTTTGTGACCCGGTCCGAAACACTCCGGGCAACTGCCACCAGCCGAACCCGGGGGCACCGCGCCGGTCACGTTCGAGGTGGTGGGCGAGAAAGCCCAGCCACTCTTCCGCCTGCCCCGCCGTCCAGCGTCGCTTGGCACCGGCGCGCGGGCGATACACCGCCCCGACGAAACCGCGGAACAGGTGCTCCTCGATCTGCTCCGGCCGCGAGAAGCCCAGCAACTCGCCCGGCTCCGGGGCAGCGTGGGCCGTGATTCCCGGACCCGGGTCATACAGCGCGCGGGCCAGCGCCACCATCAACGGCGTCCCCAGTCCTCGAGACACTGCCGTCTCCCCCGCCCCGGCAGTCAGTGCGGCACCGACATCGTCCCAGCGCTGCGCGCCGGATGGGCCGCCGGCCGCCCTGCGCAGGTAGGCGGCCGCGTCCGCGCCCGGCAGGGGGTCAAGTCTGATGCCGGCCGCGGCGGTCAGGGCGACGCCGGTGCCGAAGCCGGGGTTCGCGACATCGCGATACGCATCGGTACGGCTTGTCAGGACGATGCGTCGGCCCGGCTGGATCATCCGGTTGACTTCGGCGACAGCCGCCCGCCGTGCGGAGGCGGGCATCTCGTCCAGGCCGTCCAGGATCGGGATGATCTGCCCACGCTCCAGCAACGTGCGGGCCAAGGTGGTCCGATCGGCGTCGAGGGTGTTCGCCGCACGGCGTGCGAGGGCCGGGAAGTCGACAATCAGGCGCGCCTCGAGCCAAGAGGCCAGCCCCTCGGCCTCCGGACGCCACGACGCCATCGACAGCAGCACAGGAACCGGGTCCCCGGTCTTCCGCCGCCCCGGCGCTAGCAAGTCGAGCACCAGCCGGACCACCAGGATCGTCTTGCCCGAGCCCGGTTCGCCCAAGACAACCAGCCGCCCTGTCGGGATCTTCGCCCATGCATCGACGAGCTCCCCGTCGCGACCGGCCAGCTCCTCGGCGCTTCGTGCCCAGCCGGCTGCCCCGGTTGCCGGAGGCCAGCCCACCCCGCAGGTGGCGAGCTGCACGAGGTCGGCCCACGGCGAGAACAATTCGGGCGGCGCGGGCGACCACCGGATCGGCAACGGGTACGGGTCGTTCAGGTCACGACGGGCAGCTTCGCCTTCCCATTGTTTCCTGACCGCCTCGGCGAGGTCGTCGACCAGCGAACCCGGGTATTCGTGTGTGAAGACCGTCGAATTGACGTACAGGTCCCCCTTCAAGTCGCGGAGCTGGATCGCGGTGCCCTGCGAGCCGGTGATCTGGTTCCGGACGGCCGCCGGTTCCACAGCGCCGTCGACGTCGTTGGTCATTCCCCTCCTTACAGCCCACGAGCTGACGGACGGAGGGTACGGCAGGACGAGCGGCGCGGATGACGCGGACGTCCGTGGCTCATGCCGGGTAAACCGCGGAGGAATGCGACGTTTTCGCCGATACGCAACCCGGTTCAAATGCGCCAGTCCAACAGCACGCCGCGTCGCCACTTCGTCCGCCCATGCGGGCCGGAGTCAACTCAGAGCCGTTGCAGTACTAGCCCGGGCCCATACTGATCACGCCACCATCCCCACTGGTTCGCCCGTTCATTCACCGGCCGAAGCACTGGAGCTGGATGCGGAATCGTCCTTTCGCGAAACCATGACGCACTGGCGAAGTCCCGGAAGGACAACTTCACGGAAACCGGCGTGCTGCGCAGCCCGTGCCGAGGCGACGTTGGAGCGGCGCATGTGCAGGTAGATCGTCCGGTGCTGGCTAGCGGTGACTGCCAGTGCATAGGCAGTCCGACCGACACCTCGGCCTTGCCAGGGCTTGCTGATCTGGATCTGCAGACTGGCGTGCTCGCCCAGTGGCTGTTCGTCGATGACGTTGACATACACCGAGCCGACTCGTTGTTCGCCGACTTCGATGTGCCAGTACTCCCCGCCCTGACCGGCGCCCCGTCCTCGGCTGCCCTTCCCCTTGCGCAATGTCACATCACCCGGCGCAACCGGTTCGCGAAGGCCGGACGGGACACCAGCGGGCGGTGCGGTGCGACGCCGCGGTTGCCGCCGACGTCCCGTACCAGGCTTCTTGCCCGTGTTGGCCATTGTTCGTCCGTGAGGTTCGAGGTCAGAGAACGGACAGGGCACCGAGAAGCTTTTCGCAGACCGGTTGCCAGAACTCCGCAGGGAAGAAGCCCGGTGAGATCCCGATCGTGACATCGACGATCCGGGACTGGATCGGTCGCAGCTGTGCAAGCACCGTTTCAACCCGGTCCAGCACGCGGTCACGAGGAGGATCGTGGCGTTCGGCCGCCGTATGCCAATCGGAATCGCCATCGAACCGGTTGTTGAAGTAGTCGAGGTCGATGTGCAGGAAGACGGGGTCGTCGGTGAGGTGGCTGAGCAGCGTCGGCAGGTCAGCGCCCACCTCGTACGAGCCGCGGTTGTCGGATGCGTTCCGGGAGCCGGGTGCCAGGCGCGCGGCTGGACGTGGGGAGCCGGGCCGGAACAGTGCATCCGCTTCCTGGACCGCCAAGATGCTGAATTCGCCTTGGCGCTGCGCCGCGTACCGGGTGTCGCACAGGTGCAGTATCCGAGTGTGTTCGGCCGTGTGGAGCACTGGTGCCAGAAAGCTGCCCATGCCGATCGCGCCGCTGCCGATCGCGGACCGGACGCTGGCCGGCTCCGCAAGCGTGAACTCGAGGCCCGTCACAAGGTCGGTGAACGAGCCGCCGGCCGAGGCGACGAGCCGTGGAGTCATGAGGTCGTCATGGTCGTCCAGGTGAAGCACGGTGATACGCGCAGGAACACCACCGGCCTGCGCGAAGTAATCGCTCCAGAACGCCAGCGTCCAGGCGTCCGACAGACTGATTCCGACCCCGCCAACGCGCTTGTGCGCGAACGGCACGTCGGCAATGGCGGTGCCCGGACCCCACCAGCGGAGTCCGGAGTCCAACTCCGGGTCGATGTAGTAGTCGGCGGACGGTGGTACGGCCAGGCGCACCACCCAGTCCCCGCTGTCGGTCCGGCTACTATGCGGAACACGCTCGGCCACGTAGTCCTGGAGCAAACGGTCACGTTCCGACGAGTTCTCGGGAAGCGCCGATCCGGGTAGGAAGACCGCGGGTTCGTTCAAGTCGCGGACCGCTCCCTCAGCGCCAGGATGAGCTCGTCTCCGGCCGGTGTCGTCTGGACGTTGTCCAACGTCTTCCATGCTCGGCTCAGTCTCTCCGTCGACACTGCTACCTGGTTGGCGGCCCGGCTCCGGACGGTGGCGGCCACATCGGAGGACGTCTCGACGAATCGCCAGTACCCAAGCAGCTCGACGAACACCCAGGCCGCGTGCAGCAGGCCGCTGGGCGGCCGAAGCTCTTCCCGCCAGGGTGAGGGAACGAACGGCTGGCCGGGGATAATGAGGTCGACTTCGCGTTCCAGCAGGTACAGCTTCTGGTGCCGGTGCTCGTGGATGATGCTGTCGGCAAGATCGTAGACGTCTACTGCACCGGGATGCGCGCCCAGGCCGATGAACAGGCAACCAGGGACCACGTCGTCGCTGAAGGAGACAACCTTGTCCGGGTGAGCGGACTCGTCGGTGACGAACTGGACCTCGGGACTCAAGTTCAAGATCTCGGCCGCGAGCACGGCGTCGTAACGACGGATCCACTCCATCGCAGCGTTGACACGACTCGGTCCGGTCGTCGCCTCGTCGTCTGTCAGGAACCTGATCGGGGCGCTGAAGGGCGAACGCAGCCAAGGGTCGGGTCGGTGGATCCGAGTTTCGCGGGCTGGTTCCGAGAAGAGCCGAGCAACGTTCGCAACGTAGGTGGGATCGAAGCGCAGTGCTTCTCCGTCCACACCGAGCAGAGGTTGCCCGCGCCGCGCGGCCTCGTGTGCGCGCACCCACAAGGACACACTCGGTTGCCGGGAGAGGCGTCCCAGCTCCGTCGACGCGACTTCGGTCAACGACCGGGCAGCGGCTCGGACGGAACTCGGCTGCCGGTCGTCGGCTGCGAGCTGTTCCGCGATCCGGGCCAGCTGCGGGACGGTTTCGCTTTGCCAGGTGTCGACCAGCGAATCCGTGATCGTGACCGCGGTCGCGGCCTTGTCGAAAGCAGCCAAGTTGTAACGCCCTGACCCACCGCGGCGGTCGAATTGCGCGGCCTCGGCTTGCAGAGTCTCGTGCAACCGGGTCCGGACGTGAGAGATCAGCGTGAGCATCTCCGCGCAGTACACCGTAGGGTTGGCGAAACCCTCCGCGGAGTAGCGGTGTGGTACGGCGCCGCCACCACAGACGTCGACCACCGGGCAGCTTCGGCATTCGGTCGCGACTCCCGCGGGGCTGAGCAGACGGCGGTGTTCCTGGATCTTGGGAGACCGGGCGACTTCGGCCACTGTGCTGGTGAAGACACTCTGTTCGAGGTTCGTCTGGCCAGGCTTGGTGATCTTCAGGACGTCAAGGTCGTGGTACCCGCCGTCGGTTTCGATGCAGAGCAGGCTCACGTCGCCGAAGCCGAACGCGTCCGTCGGACTGGGCGCACCGGCTGTCGCGGCGAGGATGGCGTCGAAGGTGCGGATCGGCAGGGTCGGGTAGTCGTCGAACCAGATGTCGAAAGCCTCGACCAGCCATCGCTCGTACCGCTGCGGATCACGGTCTCGACCTGGAGGAGGTGTGCAATGGTTCGCATCGGGGAGCAGGAGATCGAGTGAGGGCGGATCGAGCTCCGCAAAGAACTCGAGCAGTTCCCGCGGGTCTGCGTCGGGGTCGATCACGGCGATCACGCCTGCGAAGGTTTCCGGCCGTGTCCGCAGCCGCCGGATCGCGTCCATCACAGCCGAGTGGCTCGAACCGCCGCCGGCCAGACTTCGGTGCCGGTCGTTGACCGTGGCCGGACCGTCCAGGGAGATCGATACCCCAATTCCGCCGTCGGCGAGCGTCGTGAGCCGCTCGTCATCCAGGAGCACACCGTTTGTCTGCAATGAGAAGTGAGCGGTCGTGGTGTCCGGCAACGCGTCCGCGATGAGCTTCCGAAACCAGGTCAGGCGGGCGGCGCCGGCCAGGAGTGGTTCGCCGCCGTGAAAGACGACCAGCAGTTCGGGAAGCGCGGCCTCGCGCGCGTACTCGCCGATCCGGCCGGCCACCTGTTCGGCGACCTCCGGGGAGATGACGTGCGGCTGCTCTCGCCACGTCTGGTCGGCGTGCTTGTACATGTAGCAGTAGTCACAGCTGAGATTGCAGCGAGCGGCCACCTTTACCAGGAACGTGGTGAAGGTGGCCGCTCCCGCGATGGTGTCCGGGACGTCCGTCGACATGCTCTCTCCCGCTACGAGCGGTTGTGCCGGTGATGCATCCGGTCGTAGCTGGTGATCTCGGCGGGCTCGGTTCGGGTCAACTGATCGTGCGCTCGTGCCAGGGCAGGATGGATCGGGCGCCGCCTCTGCAGAAGCACCGAATCCTGCGTTTCGCCGACCGGCTCGTGCCGCTCCGTCATGGCGGCGTTCTCCTTTCCTCCCGGCGCCGGGCCGGTCACTCGTACCGGGCCTCGACGTCGGAACGCCTTAGGATCGCTTTCCGACGCGAGATCGGCAAGCACGAGATCGGGTGACATCGCTCTGTAGACAGTTCTGACGGACCGTGCTCGACATGACCTCCGCTACCGGCGCAGCACGCAGCGCTTGACGAGCCGAAAGTCGCACTCAACGCGGTAGTTGACCGAAGAGGCGTCTCTTCGATGTTGGCTACATTGCGACATTCGTCTGTTGCTTTGGGTAGTAGCCCTCATAGATGCATGACGGGCACGGCAGACTAGCTGGCAACCAACGAAATTGTCATGTTTTTGTCCAATTGCCGGCAGATTCATCCAGCCATAGTGATCATGTTGACAGCCACGGTCCGGTTAGAATTTCCCATACCTCCGACCTCGACTTATCCAACTCATGACCCGAGAATCAGGTTCACCTCCGCAAAAGTGGCCTCAGGGTACGAGGCACCGGCCTTTCTCACGTCACCTCGCAACCATCACGACTGCTCCAAACAGGGGTTACTGACAAGTTGCGGATTGCATCATCGGCCGCCGATCGGGGAAGCTGCCCGGTTGATCACTCCCAGGGGAAGGTGACCATGGCCGCAACTCCCAGCGACCGCGACGTGCTCGATCAGACCATCAGCCTCACGGACTTCCTCGCCGAAGTCACCGATGCGGCCAACCGCGACCCCAATCGCGACATCACCGCTGATGAGCGCGATGCGCCGGATCCAGTGATCTGGCTCGATCACCTTCCCGACGGGGTGGCACTGACCCCGAAGGCAGCCGACGACGTTCTGCTGCGCGTCCGGCCACCGAAAACGGTTCTCGAGCCGCGGCCGCCCGCTGCCTTGGCTGGCTGGATCGACTCGCCCGAAGTTCGCGGACCGGACAGCCAACCGCCCCGTCTGCTCGCCGCCGGGCCCGCCGACGTCGCCCAGGAACACGCGATAGCGCCGCCAGCCAGCGTCCGGCAAACGTTCGACCGGTGGCTTGCGCAGTGGCGCGAGTGGAGCCGGGACCAGCTGCGCTCCCGTGCCCGCCGCGACCTCTACGAATCCCTCGAACGGGCCGCGAAAACCCTCGAACAGCAGGATGACGAGTACGAATTCGTGCTTGCGGTCGGCCTTGTGCGGTGGCTCACCACAGACGGGGACGAGATTCGCCGGCACCTCCTCACCGAGCCGGTGCGCCCGCAGCTGGCCCGCGACACCGCCGAGGTGACCGTCTCGTTCATCGGCGGGAAACGCCGCTTCGAAGACAAGGCCCTGTTCAACGAGGTCGAGGGCTATCAGCCCGACCGGGGCCGCACCACCCGCCAGGCCGTCCTCGACAGCGACACCGGCCTCCTGGAACCGGCGCTGCTCGACGACGTCGAAGAGTGGCTCGGGCTCTCCATCGCCGACGAATTCACCGCGCTCCGCCACCCCGAGGAGGTCACCGGCGAGCTGCCGGACCGTCTTGAGCTGTCACCGTCGCCGGCGTTGCTGCTGCGACCACGCAGCCGGGAACTGCTCGCTGACACCTACCGGAAAATCGCGCAGCAGCTGCGTGAGCCCGACGCGCAGGTTCCGGTCGCGTTGGCGCAGCTGGTCGCCGACACCGAAGCCGATACCCGCGGCCGGTGGCTCACAGCGCAGAACGCCCCCACAGGCGACATGCTCGGCGACGACCCGCTGTTCCCGCTGCCGACCAACGCTGAGCAAGAACGGGTCATCGACCTGCTGCGGCGCGAGATCGGGGTCGTTGTCCAAGGCCCGCCCGGAACCGGTAAGACACACACCATCGCCAACCTGGTCAGCGCGCTGCTCGCCCGCGGGATGCGGGTCCTGGTCACCAGCCAGAAAGACCAGGCCCTCAAGGTTCTCCGTGACAAGATCCCCGCCGACCTGCGCAGCTTGTGCGTGCTGCTTGCCGGGGGCAGCAAGGACGCCGCCAAAGAGCTCGAACGCGGCATTGACGCCCTGTCCACGGCGATTAGCTCGACCGAAACCGCGGGGCTGCCGCGCCGCGCCCAGCAGCTCGCCGACGAACGCCACACCCTGCTCGCCCGCAGCGCCGAACTCAACACGAAGATCCGGCAGCTGCGCGAAGTCGAATACCTCCAGCACCCGCCCGTCGCCCCCGGTTACAGCACCGCCCTTTATGTCGGGCCCCTGACCGACATCGTGCACGAAGTGCAGGAACGCGCGGTGGCCTACCGGTGGATCCCGAGCGTCGATCTGGCCTGGCCCGACGTGCCGCCCCTGTCCACGGGAGACATGCTCGAGCTACTCTCCCTGACCCGCCAAGACAGCCCCGGGCGGCGCATCCGCGCCGAGCAGCAGATCCCCGAGCGCCGCGAGCTGCCCGACGCTGGAGAGCTAGCGGACATCATCGCTTCCGAGCAGCACGCCCGTGACACAGCCCACGCCGACACCACCGTCCTGACGCAGCGTCTCGCATCGTTGGGGCCGGAGGTTCTGCAGTACCTGCGCGGTCTCGGCGATCAGGCCCGTACCCAGCTTCAGCGCCTCGGCTACGGCGAGGACAGCGTCACGCCGCCAGCAGGCAGCTGGGCCGGGATCGCCGTGGACGACCACCTCGCCGGCCGGCACCACGGCCTGTGGCGACGCCTGCACGCCGAACGGGAGACCGCCGACCGGCTCCAGCAGCAGATGCGCGACCTCGGCCTGCAGTTCGCGGTCGAACTGCCCGCCGTCGGCAAGGACGAGATCGGCAAAACCCGAGCCCTGCTCAACAGCGGCCGGGCTCTGCGCGACCACATCGCCGGCGGAGGGAAGATCCGCAAGTTCGGCAAGTCCGCCGCGCAGAAGAACGCCGAGGAATTCCTCGCGGTGGTCACGGTTGACGGCGTCCCGCCGCACAGCGTGGCACAGATCAACGCTGCCCTCTACCGGCTCGAAGCCGAGGTCGCCACCGTGCAGCTCATCGGCCTGTGGGCTGAGGCCGACGTGACCATCACCGGCAAATCCCTCACGCGCGCCCTGTCCGAGCTCGCCGACAACACACGGCTGCTCGACCACATCGTCGCCCTCGCCCATATCCACGGCGTAATCCGGGATACGTTGCAGCGCGCCGGCCAGTCGATCGACCTGTCCACCGTCGCCGCATTCGTCCGCACCCTCGACGCCGTCCCCGCCGCGCTCAACTACGTCGCGCTGGAACAGGCCCGCCATCAAGTCGCGGCGCTGCAACGCAAGGTCGCCGCCTGGGCAGCCACCGACAACGCCTGCTCCGAACTCGCGCTGCTGGTCAAAGCCGTCGCCGACCGCGACCTCGACGCCTACCGCACCGGCCTCGACGCCCTCGACCACGCCCGCCGCGACCGCACCGCCGAACACCGCCGCGCCCAGCTCGCCCGCACCGTGCGAGGTGTGCACCCCGCTCTGCTTGAGCTGCTCGAAGCCACCGCCGACGACCCGACCTGGGATCAGCGCCTGGGCGACCTGCCCGCGGCGTGGGCTTGGTCGAAGGCCGAGCAATTCATCTTCGCCACCCGCAACGCCGAGGACGAACGCCGGTTGGTCACCGAGTTCGACTCTGTGGAAGACCAGATCGAACGAGTCACCAGCCAGCTCGCCGGGGTCCAGGCGCTCAGCGCTTGCTTGAACCGGATGACCGACGCTCATGCCCGGGCGCTGCGCAGCTACCGCGAGCACATGAGCCACGTCGGCGCGGGCGGCGGCAGCAAAGTCCGCGAATACCGCAAAGCGGCCCGGCAAGCGATGGAGAAAGCCAAGGACGCGGTGCCCGCGTGGGTGGTGCCGCTGCCGAACCTGCTGGAAAACATCAGCGCGGTCCGCGACTGTTTCGACGTCGTCATCGTCGACGAAGCTAGCCAGGTGGGCGTCGAGCAGCTGTTTCTGCTGTGGATGGCCCCGCGGGTGATCGTGGTCGGCGACGACAAGCAGTGCACCCCCGGCGGCAACCGGCTCGGCAAAACCGAAGCGCTGTTCGCCAGCCTGCATGAACACCTGGCCGGTATCGACGAGGAGATCCGGCTCAACTTCACCGCCAAATCCCACCTCTACGGGCTGCTCTCAGCCCGGTCAGGCCGCGACGCCGTGGTGCGGCTGCGCGAGCACTTCCGCTGCATGCCCGAGATCATCACCTGGTCCTCGACCCAGTTCTACGGCGACGCCGACCGGCCCGGGCTCATCCCGCTGCGCGAACGCACCGCCGCCGACCTGGAACCGCTGAAGGTGGTGACCGTCGAGGGCGGCTACGTCGAGGGGCGCGACACCCGCCGCCGCAACCCTACCGAGGCCAAACGCATCGTTGCCCAGCTCGCCGAATGCCTTGACGACCCGCGCTACGACGGCAAGACGTTCGGGATCGTCGTGCTGCAGGGAACTGGGCAGATCCGGCTGCTCGAACACGAAATCAACGCCGCCATCTCCGCCGAGGATCGTCAGCAGCGCAAAATCCGGGTCGGCATCCCCGCCAACTTCCAGGGCGACGAACGCGACGTGATCTTCCTGTCGATGGTGGTCGCCGACGCGCCTCGCGCCCAGCGCGCGCAGCTGGCCCAGCAGGCCTACAACGTCGCGGCCAGTCGCGCCAAGGACCAGATGTGGCTCTACACCTCCGTCGGCATCGGCGACCTCAAACCCGATGACCTGCGCGCCTCGCTGATGGGCTACATGCTCACACCGCCGTCGGTGTTCGGCACCTCCCCAAGCCTGGAAGAGGTCAGCGACACCACCAGCACCAAGCCGTTCGAGTCGCTGTTCGAACAGAAGGTGTTCCGCGAAATCAAGCGGCGCGGCTACTTCGTCGTTCCCCAGTACGAAGTCGGCACCCGACGCCTCGACTTGGTCGTCGTGGGTGACGGCGGCCGGCTCGCCGTCGAATGCGACGGGCATCTCTGGCACACCAGCACCGCCCAGCAGATCTCCGACGCCCGCCGCGACCGCGAACTGCGCCGCATGCGCTGGGACGTGGTCCGTATACGGGAAAGCGAGTTCGAATTCGACCCCGATCGCGAACTGGAACCGCTATGGCAGCGCCTCGACGAACGCGGCATCCACCCTCACGACGTCACCGAGCACGCGCAACAGCCCGGCGACTGGACACCCGTGGCCCTGCCCGACGACGACGCCGAAACCTCCGAGGGGAGCACCCTGTGACCAGCACGACCGAACGCCCCAGCGACGACATCACGGTGGAACTGGACGACAACATCCTCGACCGGCTAGCGAATCTCATCTGCGGCGACGACGGCACCCGCCACTACCGCACCGCCAACGAGATCACCCGGTTCTTCAACGCCGCTGGCTGGCGCCGCGTCAAGGACCTCGACGGCGGCCGCTACCGAGCGGTTCTCGAAACCCTGCGCGGCCGCCGCCGCGACCCCGAGGCCCTCAAGGCGATCCTGCTACGGCTGGCTGACCCGCGCGAGTACCTCGACGACGACGAAACGCGGGTCCTGGTCACCCAGGAACTCAACGAACTGCTCGCTGTGGAGGGCTACCAGGTCATCTACAAATCCGGCCGGCCCGTCCTCATCGCCCAGACCCCGACGATGAACCGGCCCGCGATGCAAGCACCGGTCCAGCTGACCGCCAGCCTGGCCGACGTCGTCAGTGACGTCGCTTTCGGAGAGCAGCTCAAAGCGCGGCTCGACGAGGCACAAGCGTGCTGGCGCGGCGGCGCGCCCACCGCGGCGATCATCATGCTCGGCAGTATTCTGGAGGGAGTGCTCTACGACGTCGCGTTGAGCCAGCACAGCGACGGCCCCGCCCCCACTGATCACCTGCAGAGCCTCATCAACCTCGCGCAGGCTAAGGGCTGGCTGCCTAAAGACGTCGTCGACTACGCCCACGTCCTGCGCAACCACCGCAACCTCGTGCACCCGAAAAAACAGTTCACCGAGGGTTACTCGCCGAAAGACAGTACTGTACGGATCGCCTGGAACGTTGTTGTTGCAACGATCAATGACCTTGCAGCACTCAAACCGCCTTCGGCCGGCACGACAGGCTCCGACGACAACACTCAGAACCAATAGGCCCGCACCTCGCCTAGACTTGCAGAGGAGTCCCGACATGCACTGCGGCTACTGCTGCCTCGAACTCCGCAAGAACAAGGACGGCACAGTACCTAAACACTACTCCGACAAGATCGAATTTATCGGATGGGCCCAGAAAGAATGCCCAGGATCAGGAACCACCGACTACACCACCGAACCCCCGAGAGGCGGATGCCGCCGCCCACGAGCTGGAAACCCATGCCCCAACTGCGGCAAGAAGCTTCGACTGAAGCGGGACGGGCGCTTTCCCGCTCACACCGCGGACGGTTCGGAGTGCAGAGTGTCGGCAGCAAACCGGTAGCCAGTTAGCCGCGCGGCGTTGCTGAACAAGCACTTGGCCCCGCGGTAGTAGTTCGTCACCAGCAGCACAACCACGTCGACATGAACAACGTATGTCTCCCAGACCATTTCTGCGGTGGCCAGGGCACGATATGGCAGGCTGTTAACGCCCATCGCGACCACTGGCCAGATGAACTCATAGCAAAGGCTATCTTCCCGTTCACACCGGCGTTCAACGACGGTATCGGTAGCGAGGACTTCAACAAACGCGCGGGTGACCGACATGTCGTTCACGGCAGCGAGGATAGCGCCCATGAATACGCGGTCGGCCTAGCCGGGCGCAACTAGACTGACATTGCCAAATTTTCCAACACCGCGCGGTTGCAGACGACGGCATGCGCAGGCCGACCATCGACGACTCGCTATAACCTCGTCCGCCGACGAATTCTCCAGCTGCCATCGAATGCCGGGCACATGCGAATCGATGTCCGCAGAGTATCGATTTCTACGGCGTGACGGTTCGGTGAACGACGACGCATTTACTGGCCCAGCCAGCCCGTGGTCCGGGCCCGCAACATGTACCTGATCAGATCAAACGTGTGGATCCCCTGCATCAAACTCAGGAACCACCTCACGATGCAGCCCCGCCGTTGAGAGACCCGCGGTCATCGATCTCCCAGGCGAGAAGAGTAGGCGTACCACAGAGTGGTTCGTCTCGTCGTCCGACGGCAACGACGAGCAGCTGAATTACTACGTTAGGGCAGGCTCTCGGCTACTGTGTGCCGGACGCATTTGTCAGCGTCGAGGCCATCTCAACATCCATCGTAGGTAAGATCGTCATGCCGCCCCGACAGAAAGCAAGGTTGGCGTAAGAGCATCGCCGCATAGGGTGTTATACGGGCATAGATGACGCGGCGCGGCTGGGCTGATCGGATGAACGGCTCGGAGCGTGCCGTCATGACCCAACGGCCGTTACATCCGTCCAGCATGATCCCACCGCACCCACCTCCACGTCATGTGGCCGCATCACCTGCCGGCACGGCTGATCTGCTTGCGCAGTGGATGAACGGCCAGAAACCGACAACCACCACCACTGCTTACCCTGACCATGGCAGTGGCTTGCGGTTCGCGTTCTACGGCCGAACCTCGACCTCCCGCCATCAAGACCGCGTGTCGTCACGGGGCTGGCAGCGCGACATGGCCGAGCACCTCATCGCCGGCCACGGTCAGGTCGTCGCCACCTACTTCGACGCCGGCACCTCACGCCGCGTCCCGTGGCGACAGCGACCGCGGGCTGCCCAGCTCATGGCCGCGGCCTCGAGTCCAGAATCCGTGATCGATGCGATCGTGGTCGGCGAGTACGAGCGAGCCTTCACCGGCACCCAGTTCACCACGCTCTACACCTGGTGCACTCGGCACGGCATCCAGCTGTGGCTGCCTGAGACAGGAGGCCCCGTCGATCTCGCTAACCGCGATGACCGAGCTCTGCTGTCGCTTCTCGCGACCCAGTCGCAGCGCGAAGTGCTCCGCGCCCGCCACCGGGTGCTGGCCGCGATGCACAACCAGGCCACCCAACAGGGCCGCTACCTCGGCGGCCGACCACCCTACGGCTACAGCTCGTCGACGCCGGCCCCCACCCCAACTCCGCCGACGCCCGCTGGAGCCGACGCCTCCAGCGCCTCGCCCCCGATTCCCGAACCGCACCCCACGTCGCCTGGATGTTCGCCAGCGTCTCGCCGGACACAGCATCGCCAGCATCGCCCGACACCTCAACGAACGCGGCATCCCCTGCCCGTCCAGCGCCGATCCAGACCGCAACCGGCATCGAACCCGCAGTGCCTGGACCTTACGCACCGTCGCCGTCATCCTGGCAAATCCACGCTACACCGGTCGCCAAACCTGGAACCGCCGCGCCACCGGCACCGAAGGCCCAGCCTCAACGCCCGCGCTGTCGGCGAAGGCTGCCCATCCGGCGCTGATCACGGAGCAGGACTTCGTCGCCGCGCAGCAAGTCCGGGCGACGCGCCCCGCCGACGACGGTCAGACTCGCCGATTCGCCCTCGCCGGGCTCATCCACTGCGGCGTTTGCGACCGGCGGCTGGACTCGCACTGGAACCACGGGCGACCGACCTACCGCTGCCGCCACGGCCACACCAGCACCCAACGCGCGAGCCAAGAGCGAGCGAAGACGCTCTACATCCGCGAGGACCACCTCGTCGACGAGATCAGCATCCAGCTCGGAGATCAAGGACACGACGGCCATAGCACACCGGAGCTTGACCGACCACGACACAGACGTGTGGCGGCGGCGCTGCGCGACTCAGGAAAGATCATCATCTACGACGGCGCCGGATGGCGACTGCAGGAGATCGATTCGAGCTAACCTACGATCGACCGTGTTTCAAGATCGCATTCCGCGATCCGTGGGGTAATACTGTGTCCGAGACTTGAACCCCCACACGTGGGATATCTCCCGTGTTTGGGGAGATCATTCGGTCAAAGTAGCGCAGAGTCACCGCATCCGCATGCCCGCACCGGGAACCTGCAAGCTCGGCAGCCACAACGGGCAGCCCGTCGTCGAGGTAGTCGAACTGTCAGCATCAGTGCCGAAGGCGGTCGAGCGCGGCCAGGATCTGGTCGAACACTGTCGTCGCGGCCTTCCGGCGTGCGGGTTTGGTGGACCAGACAGCCGGCAGCACGACGCCGAGGAAGAGGAGCAGCATCAGCAGGCCCACCGCTAAGGCAATCACGACGATCGGCCGCTGGACTGCTGTCGTGAGTGCCGCCAGTAGACCCACGGTGGTGGCCCCGCGGCACATGAGCGAGCTAGATTTCATAGAAGAATGCTGCGGGACATGCGCCGCGACGAGGGCTGACAGCGGAGCATTCCGGAGCTTCGCCGGATTTCCGCAGGTCAGCCGCATCTGAGCGGTCTGTCGTGCCGTAGCGCACCATACTCCGCAGCGCGCCAAGAGGGAGATCGGCAGTGGGGTCGTCCGCGAAGTCCGCACCGGAGCCGCTCCTCCGTTTCTGCGCGAGGTTGAAGCGGCTGCAGGAAGCGTCCGGGCTCCCGCAGAAAGCTCTGGCTCGCAAACTCCACCTGAGCGACCAGCAGATGTCGGGCATCCTCACCGGAAAGATCCGGCGCCTTCCGCCATGGGAACGGGTGCAGGCGATAGTAGATCTCTGTTACCAGGCGGCGGATACGCGCAGCCTGCCGCCCGATCTCGCTGATCACCAAGCGTGGCGAGGGCGCTACACTGACCTGGAACGGGACCTGGAGGCCGCTGCCGGTACGCCGGGGCTAGCCGGGAGCGAGCGCCCCGCCGGTTCAGTACCGAGCAACGGCTTCCTGCCGACCTCGGACGGGCACGGTCCCCGCGTCGGCGACGTCACCGTCATCAATAACAGCCTGTACCTGACGCAGCGTCAGGAGTCCGCCCTGGTGTCGGTGACGCCGCCATGGGCACTACTGCCCGAGCACCTTCGTGGCCGCGACGCGGTCTCGGACGATCTCAAGGACCTACTGGACGACCCGCCCAGCCAGATGGTCGTGTTACACGGCGCCGGGGGATACGGCAAGAGTGCCCTTGCACTGTGGCTGGCCCGGCGCGCCGCTGATCGGCACGCACGGGTGTGGTGGATATCGGCCCACGACGCGCAGATCCTCGCCGAGAGTCTCCGCGCGGTAGCCATTCAGGCCGGCGCGGACCCTGTCGCGGTGGAAATGGCGTGGGCGGGGCGGGACAGCGCACCTGACTTGTTGTGGCGCACGCTCGACGCACTCGATGACCGGTGGGTGCTGGTGGTGGACAACGCTGATGACATCAAAGCGTTGTCCGGTGCGGGTCGGGTGGCTACTGGCACTGGTTGGCTACGGCCACCCAGATCGGGACACGGGCTGGTGGTTGTCACGAGCAGGCAGGGCAATCCCCTGGGTTGGCCCCGTGGCAGCGACCTACGTCGGTTGACCGGTCTCGAAATCCCAGACGCTGGGCGGGTGCTGCTTGACCTGGCCGGCTCGGACGCCGGCAGCGAACAGGACGCCGAGCGGCTTGGCGAACGGCTCGGCGGCCTCCCACTGGCGTTGCGGCTGGCCGGCAACTACCTGGCCGCGAGCAGCGATGCTCTCCTCCTCCCCGGCGCCGCCGTGCCCCGGACCTTCGCCGACTACCTGGCAGCTCTGGATGAACGACTGGATCTGCTGGACGCGCCGCCGGGCGACCACGAGGAGGAACGCGACGAGCGAGAACTCATCACCCGCACCTGGGAGCTGTCCCTTGACCTGCTGGCCCGCCGCGGCCACACCCTCGCCCGCCCACTGCTGCGATTGCTGTCCTGCTTCGGCCCGGCGCCCATTCCGCTCGCCATGCTCGACCCGACGCTGCTGGCCACCGTGCCGACGTGGGCAACGACCACCCCGGACCGGCTGCGCCAGATACTCCGAGTGTTGCTCGACCTCGGCCTCGTCGATCGCATCAATCAGACACTCACAGTGCACCGCCTGATCCGGGAGACCAACCGCCATCACGCCGAAGCCGAGCCGGACCTCGGCCAGCACGTCGCCGCCCTGGCCACGTTGGTCGACGCTGCCACTGCCGGACTCTCCTACAACTCGGACAACTGGCCCAGCTGGCACGCGCTTGCCTCGCACGTCGAAGCGGCATTGGAGTTGTGCCGCGCCCACCTCGACCAACTCCCACCGGAAGCGGCGGAACGCACGATCAGCGCCGGCCAGCGGGCAGTCACCTTCCGCCGTGCCATCCAGGATTTGGACCAGGCGGCGGCCGATTACGGCGCGATCATCGACATCCAGCGAGAGACCCTGGGTGAGCACGACCGGGCCACCCTCGCGACCAGGATGGACCTGACGCTGGTGCACCGCGATCAAGGGCTACAGAACGAGGCCGAGCGGGAATTGCTGAAGCTGCTCGATCTCCAGCGCCGCACACTCGGCCACCAGGACCCCGACACACTGCGCTCCCGGCACACCCTGGCCGGGCTGTTCGGTAATCGGGGCGACTGGTCCAGAGCCGAGCAGGTATACCGGGAGACGATGGAGACCGCGCTACGGGAATTGGGCCCGGAGCACGAGGCCACGTTGGCGTGCAGGGATGGGCTCGCCCGCTCCCTGCACTTCCAACATCGGCTTGCCGAGGCTGAGACGGCATACCGAGAGTCACTCGAAGCACATCGGGAGGCACTCGGCGACGAGCACCATCACACGATGACGACCTGGCACGGATACGCCACCATGTTGGCAGAGCGGAACGACTCCACCGCGGCCGTCCGCGAGTTCCGAGCCATCCTGCGGATCACCAAGCGCAAGTGGGGTGAGAAGTCCGAACCGACCCTGTCCGCGCGACACGGCCTCGCCGTCGCCTTGCGCCGGCTCGGACGCAACGCCGAGGCCAGAGACCATTACCAGGCGATCATCGACATCGGACTGTCGACCTTCGGCCCAACACACCCCGGTATCTTGTACAGCCGGTATAACCTCGCCCTGGTCCTGGTGGACCTGGGCGATCTCAACTCGGCCAAGGCGGAATTGAGCGAAGTGCTCACGATCCAACGCCAAGTGCACGGCGACACCCACCCCGACACGCTGAACACAAGGTTCCAGCTGGCAACCGTTCATCTACTCGAGGGTGATGTCACCACCGGGCGGCAGGAACTGCGAGACTTCCTCAACGTGGCGCGGCCCGCTCTCAGCCAGTCGGACCCGCTGGTGCGACAGGCAGAAGAAGTCTTGAGCCGACCGGCACTGCCGTCTTCGCCTCGCCTACCACCACCCATGTCCCGCCACGAACGGCGGCAACTGCTCCGTGCCCGCAAAAAGGACTGGGGTGGCTGAGTCGCCAGTCCGGCGAGTTCTCCAAGCATGACAACGTTGGACTGGTCCGCTTCCATGCAGACCAGCCCAACGTCGTCATGGCGGGGACGTCCGCGACGTCGGTGACCTGCTTGAGAAACGCGCCGGATGGGTGCCCCTTAATGGGTCTGTTGCGGCGACGCTTCGGATACCGCAATGCCCAGCCGCAGGCGTTGCTAGAGCACGCCTCTCTCGCCTACCCGACCCGCGCGCGACGCGCATAACTTGGCCCGGACTGGCCGAGCCAGGCCCTTGCGTACACGGCCCGGGCTGAGATGGCCGGCGGCCCGCCTTGCGCTGGTGAGCGGACGTTCGTCGGGACGCAAACGACAGACGTGCGAGACCAAGACTTCGTCGATGCGGTTGAAGGTTGGCGTCTCAGTCCGGATCGTTGGAGGTCTTCCAGGCCACCAGACCGCAGGTGCCATCTGATAGGTCAGTCGGCCACCGCGAGAGCGGGGTCGCCGTAGAGAACGTACAGCAGACCTAGCGGGTTGGCCCAGTCGGAGAACAGGCGCTGTCGCCCCACGACGACGGCCTCGCCGAGGGGGCGCTGATTGAGCAACGCCTCGTACAGGTGAGCGGCGAAAGCGGCCGCCACCTCGTCCGGGATATCGGTTTCGGTACCGACGAATCCGCGGTGGCGATTGTTGAGGAACCGCCCCAGTCCCTCGTGCGCGCGGTTCTGCCAGCCGGCTTTACCGACCGTAGATAGACCCGTACGTGCCGTCCGTCCTGCGTGGATCCAGGGACGTTCCGTGGTTGTTTACCGACCGGGTTCGGGACGTTCGTCCTGTTCGGACATGAGCACGGAGGACGAGTGGTACGGCAGGTAGTGATCGGAAACCTTCGGGTCCAGCAGATCCAGCGTAAGGACGGACGACGGTCCTGGACGATCGTCTGGCCCGAGGGAACGGAGCATCCCGAAGCGGACCGGTTCCTGCGAGTACACGACGGCTCGGGTACGCAGCGGACCTACGCCTATCTGCTGGTTGATCACCTGCGGTGGCTGGAGCGTGAGTGCCTGACGTTCTACGCGGTAGAGCTGCGCGATCTGGAGCGCTACATGGGCATCCTCGGCGCGGAGGTTCCGATGCCGCTTGGGGAACCGTGGCGGGCCGGCAAGCGCCCGTACGGCCGGTCGGCGCTGTCGACGACGGCAGCGTGCCTGAAGGGTTTCTACCTCCACCAAGCCTCGCTCGGGATCAACACTGAGTTGGGCCAGCGGCTGGACAAGACCCGGCTGCCGTCGCGGGCGGACCGGCGGCGGGTGCTGCTGGGGCACGTGAAGACGGAGATGCCCGCGAACCCCCTGGCGCCGAAGGGCCGGTACCGACGGCACCCGAAGATGCTCCCCGACGGCGCACGGAAGTCAATGACCGACACCGTGAATTCGGCGAGGGACCGACTGATCGTGTCCTGGCTGGCCGACGGGGGCCTGCGGATCGGCGAGTTGTGCGGCCTGCACCTCGTGGACTTGCATCTTCGGCAGGACGCGGCCTGCGGGGAGTGCCGGTGGCCGCACCTGCACGTGTGCCACCGGCCCGGGAATCCGAACGGGGCCGACGCCAAGACCAAGCACCCGTGGCGGACTGAAGGCGGCACGGTGACCGGCGGGCTGGTCAAGCGGGTCAGCCCGGCAATGATCCACGCGTACTTCGAGTACATGACGGGCGAGTACCCGTCGGGAGCCGGGCACGGGATGCTGCTGGTCCAGCTGCACGGCCCGGCCGCCGGGCAGCCGCTGGCACCTGTCGGCGCCCGTCGGATGCTCGCCCGTGCCGGGAAACGCGCCGGCCTCGGCGTCGTCAAACCCCATTCTTTCCGGCATTCCTTTACCTCGGCGGTTCTCGATGCCTCCGACGGCAACGTGATGATCGCCCGAGACGCCGGCGGATGGGCCTCAGCCGCGATGGTCGACGAGGTCTACGGCCACGTCGACGTGCACGATCCCGCGTTCGACGCCGCCCTGCGCACAGTCTGGGGCGAGGGGCGGTGTCCCTCACCTTGCTGCCTCAGCCGGAAGCCCGCGAGGGCCGGGACCGGCTGGAAATCCTGACCGCGCTGATCAGCGCCCCGTCGTTCGACCCGCTGTTCCGGCCGGACATCGTCAAAATCCCCGCCGGGCATCCGGTCTACCGGTGGAACTGCCTGGCCGGATGCGAGCGGACCGTGATGGGACACGGCGACCTCTGCGGCGCCCACCAGGACCTCTGGCGCCAACACCGCGCCGCGGGCGGGACACGGGCCGCGTTCCTACAGGCAGCCCAGCCATTCGGACCGGGCGAGGGAGTGGAGGAGCAGCCGTGCCGCATCTGCCCAAACCGGCCCTCCTGTCACCTGACGCTGCGGCTGTGTCACCACCACCAGTTCCGCTGGTATAACTACCGCCCCAGGCACGGCGACGCCGCCGACTTCGATCAGTGGCTGGCCAGGCAGAAACCGTCCCCCGGCTACGGGTGCTGCCTCGTCCACGTCTGCCCGGAAAAGGCGTTCTCGCCGCTGGGCCTGTGCTCGCGCCACGACGCCCGCTACCAGCGGGAAGGCCGTCCGGGAGGCGCCGCCCTGCCCAGCCAGTGGGGAAACCGCTACGGGCGTACCGGCAGGGCCGTCCCAGTCGAGTACGCCGACGAGCCGGCCTTCCGCCGGTGGTGCGCGACGGCCGCAGCAGTCCAACGCCCCGACCAGGTCAACCTCCGGGGCCTGCCCCCTCTGCTGAGGGCCGAGATCCAGTGGGGCATGTGCTGGCATACCCGGCGCCAGCACGGGAAGTGGGAACTGGCCCCGATCCAGCGCATCGCTGACTACAGCCGCGCCCGCGGCCTGCGCTCCATCACCGACCTGGACCCCGATGACCCCGGCCTGCGCACAGCGGCCGGCCGGGAAGGAGCCCGCATCGCCTCCTCGATCACCGGCGGCCTGCACCCCCTCTACGTCACGCCAGAAGAGACCCGCGAGGCCAGCTACATCTTGACCGAGCACTTCGGGCGCAAACTCAACAACCGTCCCAGCCGCATCGACCTGTCCGGCATCTCCCAGCGGTGGCTGCGCGACCTCGTCTGGGACGACTTCGCCGACGTCCTGCGATCCCCGTCCTGCCCGCGCTCCGGCAGCACCTTCGACCACACCCGGCGCGCCGGGCTGGAGCTGAGCGCCTTCCTGGAACTCGCAGCCCCCAGCGGCGGTCACGACCCCGGGATGCTCACCGCCGAGCACATGCACAAGTTCGTCGCCGACCAGCGCCACCGCGAACTCGACGGGCTGACCTCGCTGGGAGCCAGGGGCGTTCACGGCAGGCCGTCGATCGTCACCGCCAACACCAGGCAGGCCGTCTTCACCCGCACCCGGCGGCTCCTGCGCGGGGCTCTGGAGTCCGGCGAGGCGAACAGGCTCGGCCTGGACCGGGGCTTCATCACCGCGATGCCCGCCCCCGGCCGGGTGGTCCAGCGGGCGCGTGCCCCGTTCACCGACGAGGTCGCTCGTGCGCTGGCCGACGAGGCCAACCTGCAGGCCCTGTCACGGGACCACGACCCGCTCGACCGCGGCCTGCGGGACGCCTGGGAGACAATCATCGTGACCGGCCGCCGCTGCGGCGAGGTCCTCCAACTCCGCCTGGACTGCCTGGGCCGCTACGGCGGCCTGCCCATGCTCTGGCACGACCAAACCAAGGTCGGCAACTACGACGCGGCGATCCGCATCCCCGAACGGACCTACCAGATGCTGCAGGGCCGCCAGCGCAAGACCCTCGCGGTGTTCCAGGAGCGGAACAACCGCCCGCCCACCCCCGAGGAACGCGCCGCGATGGCACTGTTTCCGACGATCTTCCGCAACCGCGACTGCCGGGTCGCGTTGTCCTACAAGTGGTTCCACAAGGGCTTCAAGGACTGGATTGATGGCCTCGACATCGGCCGCCAAGTGCCTCACCAGGCCCGCCACTCCCTGGCCACCGGCCTGCTGCGCGCCGGCGCCACCCTGACTCACGTCCGCCGTTACCTCGGCCATATCTCGGAGAAAATGGCGGAGCGCTACATCCATCTCTCCCAGTCTGATCTGGAAGACGTTCTGCAGCAGGTCTGGGTGGCCGGCCCCGGCACCACCAATCCCGGAGAACTCCTCGCCGATGAGGCCGCTATTCCGCTCACCCGCGAGCAGGCCCAGGCCCTGGCTATCGACCTGTCGCGGCGCAGCACCCCGGCCGAGGGCGGATTCTGCACCTTCCGCCCCGTCGTCGACGGTGGTGCCTGCCCCTGGAACCTCAACTGCCATTCGTGTGACAAGTTCGTCCTGTCCGGCGCGGATCTTCTCTATTGGCGTCGGAAGCGTGAGCAGTGGCGGCAGCTGGCGGAAGGAGCCCCGGACGACGCGACCGCCGACTATCTGCACGCCTACTTCGAGCCCACGGCCACAGCCATCGACGGGCTGGAGAAGGCCCTGGCCGGGCTGGGCCTGCTCGACCAAGCGCTCGCGTTGGACCTGCGCAAGCCCCAGGACTACTTCCAGCGGGTCTGGTCGACGGCCTTCCGTGCCACCGACCTCGCCGCCGCAGCCGACGGCGAGGATGACACCACCACCGAGGACTCCGGAGAAGCCCCGTGACCATCCCGACGACTGCCCAACCTCGCACGGCCGCCGCACAGGCCGCACGCCGCAGCAACACGCAGGTCGCTCTCGGACGCGTCCACGACGCGATATCCCGGCTTTGCCGAGAAAAGACTCCGGTCAGTGTCGCCGCCATCAGCCGTCGGGCCGGTGTCTCGCGGACGTTCCTCTACGAAAACCCCGAGGCCCGCAGCGCGGTCGCGGCAGCCATCGCTGATGCCGACCAGCGGCGCGGCCAGGCGCTGCCTGATCTGGACGACCAGCACGAGGCCACGTGGCGGGAGCGGGCACTCAACGCCGAGGACACCCTCAAGACTGCCAACGCCGAGATCCTCAACCAGCGCACTCGTATCGGCGAACTGCTCGGCCAGATCCGCGACCTGCAAGCCGAATGGACCGAGGAGGCCATCCAGCGGATCACCACGGAGAACACCACCCTCAAACAACGCGTCCGCCAACTCACCGCCGACAACCGCACCCTGGAGGAGCGCCTGACGGCCGCCCGGTCGAACCTGCGCTTCCAAGACCGCCGCGTCGCCGACTTGGAGGCCAAACTGGTCGATCCGACCACGCTGACCTGACCACGACGCTCCACTTCACCCGAGCCCCAGCCCGGCCACCGACCCCGATGACCGGGCTTACGCACGAATGTTCCCAGCCATGTACAGGTCAACTGCCGTATCGTTTGATGACCGTTCGACATGCCGAACTACCGATCAGCGACAGAAGAGGGCGTTTGACTGGGATCCTCGCCGCTTGCGGTTCTGCTGAGCGGGGTTCCTGCCCGGTGACTGTGAACTGGCTCCAGGGGCCGTGCGGTCCTGCCACCCTTCGACAGGTGGCAGGACCGGCAAAGCGGGAGTCGGCTCAGTAGTACTGCTCCCACGGGCCGACGCTGCTGGCGCGAGCCCGCAGCATGCCGTATCGGTCGCCGCTCCAGCCAAGTTCGGTGGAGACGTAGTCACCGTTGGCCAGCGATCGGATCGTGATATTTGACCCGTACGAGTCGATCGCGTACTGCTCCCACGGGCCGACGCTGCTGGCGCGAGCCCGCAGCATGCCGTATCGGTCGCCGGTCCAGCCAAGTTCGGTGGAGACGTAGTCACCGTTGGCCAGGGATGCGATCACGTACCCGCTTCCGTACGTGCAGAGGGCATATTCCTCCCACGGGCCTTCGACAGTTGCCCGTGCGCGGAGCATCCCGTAGTTGTCACCGCTCCACCCGAACTCCGCCGACACATACTTGCCGTTGGCCGCCGAGGTGATCGTCACCGCTTGACAATCCAAAGGGCCGGCGGCCGAGGCGTTCGCCTGCAGCGCCTTCGTGCTCTGCAGACGGGCCACGGCCTGCGAGATCGGGACCGGAGCAGACTGAGCAAGCGCTGCCAGATTGATCGTGGCCGTTAGGACACCTGGGGTCGACGCGGCCTGCGCGTTGTCGGCGACTCCGAACGACCCGAGGATTGCCGCGACTACGGCGACACCCACGCGGAACTTCGTGATCATCTTCATTTAATTCTCCAGATCTTCGTGAGATGTGATTGCGATATGCGGTGCACCCGACCTTGTTCCGCTACCACTGGGAGGTGATTCATGCCTTTGACCGTGAGGGTCACACCTCCTTTTGTGATCTCCCAGTGAGTTGCCTGGCTTGCTTGTTTTGACTGCCCGGCGCCTGCCCGGGTCAAGTGGTGGTCGGCGCAGGTGTTCGCCGCCGACCACCACCACAGGCCGCCCAGGGAAGGCATTCCTCCCCTGAGACCCCCAATACCGGCCTGCCCCACTATGGTGGCTCTGCTGTGCACTACGGGAACACATGGCAGGCGTGACTTCCGGGATGGAGGTTTGCCTCTATGCAAGGGTGAGGGAGATGGTGTATTCCCGGTGCGTGGCAGTAGACGACGATCGATTGGCGGGGCGCGAGCAGGCCCGGTCACGGGGCATGTGGGTACTGGCGGTGGTGGGCGCCGGTGACACGTGACTGCGTGGCCCTGGACTGATTTTGTCGGACCGGTCGTCGACTATGGCACGGGGTATCTGAAGGCCGCTTGTGACAGCTTCCGCGCGTTCGGCGGCGAGCCGGTAGGCGGCTTCGATGTCCAGCAGCCCGATCATCGGGGTTCCCCTCTCGTCGTAGTCACCGATGGTCACGCCCGGGTCTGTGTGGGAGTCTGGTGAGAAACCTTGAAGCCGCAGGACCGAGCCATCCGACGAGTGCGCGGAGGGGCGCCATGACGATGGAGTTTCGGCTACAGGCCGGTATCGAGGTGCTCGTCGACGGACATCCGGTGGCTGTGGGGTTCGCCCGGCAGCGGGCGGTGCTGGTGGCGTTGCTCGCCGACCTCAACCGGCCGGTTTCCGTCGACGAGCTCGCCGAACGCGTGTGGGGCGAGCACCTGCCCCGTCACCCCCGCGAGGCGCTCTACGGGTACGTGTCACGCCTGCGCGGCGTCCTGGCGGCCGCCGACGATGTGACCATCGGCAGGCAGCCCAGCGGGTACATGCTGACCGCGGATCCGATGACCGTGGACCTGTACTGGTTCGAGCACACCGTCACCCTGGCACGAGACTGCGACGAGGCCGATCGCCGCCTGGAACTGTTCACCGCCGCTCTCGATGCGTGGCCCGGTGAGCCGGTGGCGGTCGTGGACACGCCCTGGATGTGTGCTCTCCGGGACCGGTTGCGGCAGCTGCGCCGGATCGCCGAACTGGATCGGCACGACCTCGCACTGGGTCTCGGGCACCACGCCGCTCTGCTCCCGACTCTTGGCGCGCAGGCCGACCAGTATCCGCTGGACGAACGAGCGGCCGGACAGCTGATGCTTGCGCTCTACCGCAGCGGCCGTCAGGCCGAAGCGCTGGCGCATTACCAGCGGGTCCGGCTGCGGCTGGCCGACGAACTCGGCACCGACCCCAGCGCTGCCCTGCAGCGGTTGCAGCTGCGGATCCTGTCCGCGGCGCCCGACCTCGACACCCCCGGGGAAACACCGCCGGCGCCTCCTCGGGTCTTGCCCCGGCAGCTGCCTGCTGTCCCCACCGCGTTTGTCGGCCGGGCCCGCGAACTCTCCGTGCTCGGTGTGCCCCGGCAAGCGGGATCCACGGCGGTGGTGTGGGTGGTCTCCGGTGGCGGTGGGGTCGGAAAGACCTGGCTGGCGCTGTGGTGGGCGTATGAGCACCTCGCCGAATTCCCGGACGGGCAGCTGTTCGTGAACCTCCGCGGCTTCGACCCGGCAGCGGACCGCGTGCCGGCCGAGGCGGCCCTGCACGGGTTCCTGACCGCCCTCGGCCTGCCGCCCGCCGCGATCCCCGCGGATCCGGACGCGGCGGCCGCGCTGTACCGGAGCCTCGTCGCCGACCGGCGGCTGCTCATCGTCCTGGACAACGCCCGCGACACCGCGCAGGTCACCCCGCTGTTGCCCGGCGGATCATCCTGCACGGTGCTGATCACCAGCCGGCACCGGCTGAGCGCCCTGCTGGCCACGCACAGCGCGCAACCACTGCCGCTGGACGTCCTCGCCGCCTCGGAGGCCCGCGAGATCCTCGTCCGGCACCTCGGAGCGGCCCGGATCGACGCCGACCCGGACGCCACGCAGGAACTGCTGGACCACTGCGCGGGCCTGCCCCTGGCCCTGGGCATCGTCGCCAGCCAAGCCGCGACCCGCCCGGCCTTCCCGCTCGCCGGCTTCTCCGCCGAACTGCGCGTCCCCGCCGAACGGCTGGACGCGCTCGACACCGGTGAGTTGCCGTGGAACCTCCGGGCAGTTCTGTCGGCCTCCTACCGCGTACTCGACGCGCAGGCCGCGACGACGTTCCGGCTGCTCAGCCTCGCACCCGGCCCGGACATCGCACTGACGGCAGCTGCAGCGCTGACCGGACTGCCCTGTACCGCCGCCCGGACCGCCGTGCGCGGCCTCGAAATGGCCAGCCTGGTCGAGCAGCACCGGCCAGGCCGCTACCGCATGCACGACCTCACCCGCCTTTACGCCACCAGACTCGCCCACATCCACGACACGCAGGCCGCCCGGCGGGACGCTCTGGACCGCCTGTTCAGTCACTACTGCTATGTGGCTTCCGTCGCCGCGGACATGTTTTCACCGGACGAGCGTCACCGGCGGCCACCGATCCCGGATCCCGCCGGGCCAACGGTGCCGTTGCCCGACGTCCACGCCGCCTTCGCCTGGCTCGACGCAGAACGCGAGAACCTCGTCGCGGCCGCGGTGTACGCTGCCGGCCACGGCCGGGCGGACGTGGTCATCCACCTGTCTCCGACGCTGTTCCGGTACCTCGACTATGGCAGCCACTACCAGGACGGTTTGACGCTGCACACCGCGGCCCGCGACGCCACGGCCACCCACCACGTCGACCACGCTCACGCGCTGTGCAATCGCGGCTTCAACCTCATCCGTCTCGGCAGACCGGACGAAGCGCTCAGCGACCTTCGCCGCGCGCTCGAGCATTCCCCTGCGGATCCGCTCGTGGAGTACGCTGCCAACACCAACCTCGGATTCGTCCACGACAACCGTGGTGACCACGACACGGCATTCGAGCACTTCACCCGCGCTCTCGCTGCCAGCCGCCTCATCGACGCCCGGTCCACCCATGGCATCGCGCTCAACAACCTCGGTGAGTGCTACAGCAAACTCGGCCGCTACGACGAGGCGATCGATCACATTCGCCGCAGCATCACCATCGCAGAGGAACTGCACTACTCGGGACTGAGCGGCTACGCATTTAACTGCCTCGGCGACGTGTACCGGGCACAAGGCAACCACGACGAAGCCCACGACAGCTATACCCACGCACTGGAACTGGCCCACATCTTCGGGAACCACGGCCTCGAAGCCGAGCTCCTGAACAAGATGGCCTCGGCAGAATCCGATCCACACCACGGCCTCGAGCGGTTCCGACAAGCCCTCCGGATTGCCTGTGCAATCAGCCTGCCCCTCGAACAGGCGCGCGCACACTACGGCATCGCCCGGATCCACCGCGCACTCGGCGACCACTCGACGAGCCGGAAGCACGCCACCCAGGCGCTGAGCATCTACGCCGTGCTGAAAAACCACCACACACGCACCGTCGAAGAATTCCTCCGTAATTTGCCCGCAACGCCGCAGGGACGTCTCGCCTCCTGACTCACTGTCACCGTCAAACTCCCGGACGCGGCCGTGCTGACCGCCGGAAAACTACGCGCGCCCGACAACGTAGTCACCACCGCACTGAACCACCTGGAGAGCCGCAACCTGGCCCGATCGTCGGCGACGGCCGCGCGAACCGCCTCGGCGTGCTCGCGAGCCGGCTCCTGAGCCGCCGACGAACCGCCCTGACGATGACGCGTGTCTTCGATCCCCGTCGCGTAACCGTCCGGTAGCTCTGTGCACGAAGGAGTTGAGGCATGATCACCGGGGAGCGCGCCGGAATCCGGCTGCATAGCCTCGGCCGAGGAAACGCCACGAGTTTGAGACTGATCATGGTGATATCGCCGTGAGACAACCGAGAAGCCGCAGGTGACAGAAGATCGACATGTCCTTGGCGGCGAGACCCTACAGTCGGCGGTCCGCGGTCCGGCGCCCGCGGCGAATTCGGTGACCTGGTACCCGTCCGCCCTGCTGCCGGCAGCCCTGTGCAGTGCCTACGCGGGGAGTACCTGGCCCACTACGGCATGACCCGCACTTACAGCCATCGCTACCGGCTACACGGCACCTTGTGCTTGTGGACCCGGTTCGAGCGTGACCGTTGACCACGATGAAGGCCGGTGGGCACAGCCCCGGCACCGACAGCGGACTTCCGGTCCGACCCGCAAGTACGCACGCGAGGTGCCTGAACCGCAAGCACCACCTGGCGGTGAGCGGGCAGACCGTCAGCTACGACCACTCGCTCGGGCTGCACACCACCAGCTGCAACTCCTGCCTGGAAGCCCACGCGGACCGGGCGACGTGGCTCGAGCTGGACCCCCGCATCTCCCATCCGCCACCAGACGACCGGGCCGGGCTCATCGTCCGGGCGCGGCCACCGAGCCAGCCGGCGGCGATCGGCGACATCGTCATCGAGTTGCACGGCCAGAGCGTCGGGATCCTCGGCGTGGCCGTATGCGGGACCGACCAGCGCGGCCTCATCACCCGAATCGAGGTTAACCCGGCGTACCGGCTTCGCCGATTCGGAACTGCGCTGGTCCTCGCTGCGCTCAACCACCGCCCAGCTACCGCTGGGCCACCACCACGTCGCGTCGGACACCCGCGGTCCGGCCGGGTCGTGGCGTCGCCAGGTCAGGTACGCCAGGTGATCAGCCTCGGTGGCGTCGCGCCAGACGCGGCGATCGCGCGAGGCCCACAGGAACGACAGGAACGCCGCGACGTCGCGTGCATAGCCCTGCTGCGTCAGCTGCGCGCGCTAAGCCATCTCAGGCGAGCGGAAGAACTCGTTCAGCTCGACGTCGAACTGGAACGTCGGCGACAACAAGTACGGCATACCCTCGACTAGGAGCTGTCCTGTAAGTCATCGGAGCCAGAGGACGATGGCGGCGATGGTGAGTTCGGCCTGGTAGTAGGCGGCGCGTTTGGCGTAGCGGGTGGCCAGGTCACGGAACTGTTTGAGGCGGTTGAAGCAGCGTTCGACCACGTTGCGCTGCTTGTAGACCTCGGCATCGAAGACCGGTGGTCGCCCGCCGCGGGGGCCCTTGCTCTTGCGGTGGGCGATCTGGTCGTCCCGTTCGGGGCTGACGAAGGTGATCCGCCGGTCTCGCATAGCCTCGCGAGTCGAGGGATGCGAATAAGCCTTGTCCGCGATCACCGTCTCCGGCCGGCACCGCGGACGACCTGGCCCGATCCGGGCGACGCTGATGCCGTCCAGCAGCGGCAGCAGCTGCGGGTTGTCTCCCGCCTGGCCCGGCGTGAGCAGGAACCGCATCGGCAGGCCTCGCCCGTCGACGGCCAGGTGGATCTTGGTACTCAGCCCGCCGCGGGACAGCCCGAGTCCTTCGCCGTCGAGGGCGAGGGCTTCAATTCCGTCGCTGCATCCCCCTTTTTCCGGGCGCCAGCCGAGTGCTGATGCGCTCGGACCACACTGGAGTCCACGGAGATGATCCATTCGAGGTCGCCGACGGCGTCGTCTTTGACGATCACCCGGTCGAGGATCTTGTCCCAGGTGCCGTCTTTGGTCCACAGCCGCAACCGTTCGTGCGCGGTCTTCCAGGGTCCGTAGCGGTCGGGCAGGTCACGCCGGGGAGCGCCGGTGCGAAGTTTCCAGAGAATGGCGTTGATGACTTGGCGGTGATCTCGCCACCGCCTTGCTGGGGTGGGAGCAGCGGCTCGATCACCGCCCACGCTTTGTCCGTCAACTCACCGCGACCAACCACCGAGCACAACTACCAGAGGACCAGCTCAACCACTTACAGGACACGCCCTAGTCGCGCACGAGTTACGCGCGACGGCCGACACCGGATCAGTACAGGATGCTCGACAGGTAGTAATCCTGAGCGATTCGAATCGTCGTGTCTTGACTTATATTTGCGGGATCCGACGAGCCGGCGAGCCTCAGAGACGACGCGATTCGGTACTCGCCGAAATTCTGTCCGATCTTCGTGACGGTAACGGTCCATGTATACGTGCCGGCGGCCAGGTAAATACCCCTGTTAACTCCGTCGAAGTATTGTTCACCTTCCATCTGCGCCGACCAAGTGTAATTTCCGGCATTCAAGTAGATCGAGCGGCTATTTCCTGCCGAAGACCCTGCCGGCGGATTCCGACTCAGGTAAAGGGTCCGGTCGAGAATCGCGATGTCGGCGGATGCCGACGCGGAGGCAGGAACCGCGACGAGTGGCGGAATCGCCAGTCCGACCACAAGAAGCACCATCACCAAGCGTTGCCAAAACACCCTACTAGACATGATCTCCCCAAAGATGATCCGAACAGTCTTCCTACGGCCCGCGAACCCGGCCTCGGCTCTCCCTTTCTAGCCGGGACCGCCGGGGACCGGTCCCCGGCTCACGGCGGGTGCCGGACGAGGACCTCCGCCAGCGATCGCGCGGTCGCGCACAACGCGTCCCCACCGGCCGCCGCGGTGTCCTCGACCGTCACCACGGCGACCTCCTCCCGGTCCTGCGGAGTACCGCGCATCATCGGCGCGGCCGGGTGTAGGAGCGGTGCACGACCTTGACGGAGCACTCCGGGTTCCCACCGGGCACCGGGGCCACGACGGCGGCGCGGTCGTCGATGCGGATCCGGTCACCCGGTACCTCGTCGTCCCCCTCGATCGGCTATTCCCGGCTGTACTCGATGGTGATCGTGCGCGGATCGTGCTCCCGGGTGCAGCCCCAGCCGCCGGAGTGCTGGCGACGCCAGGCCAGGTACAGCGCGACTACGCCGCCGCTGCCGACGGCTACGCTCATCCCGACCTTCAACCCATCCAACCGCGCGGACACCAGGTCGGCACCGTTGAGTCCGGCAGTCGCCGGCCACCACAACACCACCACCGCGCAGGTGGTTAGTACCGCGATCACGGCCCCGGTCAGCCACATCGTCTTCGGCGACAGCTCCCGCAACCGCGGCCGGTGAGCCGACACGGCAGGCGGCGGCGAAGCAGGAACGCCTGGGCTCAAGGGCGGCGGTGTGACGTCGTCGGTCATGTTCACCTACGTCGCCCGGGCGAGCCAGGTTGTTGCAGGCCGCCTTGATGTCGTGGCCTGCTGCTCGATCTGCGCGCCGCAGCCCCGTCATCGTTGCCCGCGATGTCCGGTGGTCTGACCTGCGCGCGGGACCAGGTCCAGAGAAGGACCAGCCCATCGGCGACAGACAACCTTCCCCGCGGTGGGTCATGGGGTGTGGGCGGTCGTCACCACGCAGATGGGGTCAAGACCAGCGACGTCGTACTCGTCGTCATTGTCCAGGTCGCAGCCGACCAGATCCACCCGTTCGTGGCGGGGAACGGCGTAGATAGCGATCGGCGAGCCGGCAGTCGTGTAGTGAAGGCAGACCGCGGCGGTCAGCCGCCCGCAGCGCAGCGAGCACACGGCACCGCCGTACATCTCCACCATCGTGGTGACCTGATCGACCGGGGCCAGCACGTAGACGATGTCCGCCCTTGGTGTTCCGCAGAGCTGGCACAGGTCCTCGGTGCGCATACGTCCGGCTCGGCGACTGTCGAACTTCCACGGATCCCAGCCACCACCGCGCGTGCCCGGTCCGCTGGCCGCCAGCCACGGTTGCGGGCGCGCCTGTGGGCGCTGCTGCAGCAGAACACCAGTGGGGTCAAGGTCAACGGTGCATTGGGTGCGAGGTCGAGGCCATCGCCCTTCGCCTGCGTCGTCATCAGTGACTTCTGCGCGGGCGAAAACCCATGGTTCCACATCCGCCGTCACGTCTATTCCCCCCTCAATACCTACAGCCGCTGCCACGCCCGAGACGCAGGCTAGCTGAGTCAACATCGGGCACCTGCGGCGTGGCCGCACTGATCTGGCCGGCAACGTCAAGTGTCATGGTTCACCGACCGGCCCCCGCAGCGGATTCTCCGCTGCATGTGCCGACGCACTTTTCGCGCGTTGGCGTTTCAGTTCGCGGACAGGCACGGCCGGTCTGGGAAGCCGTCAGCGACGTACTCCGCCGCGAGGGCAACTCCGCAGACACCGGACTCCTCTCCGCCGAGGAGTTCGGCGTCCCCCAGACCCGCACCCGCGCGATCCTCGTGGCGAAGCGCTCCAGCACCGCCGCTCCCCGAAGCCGACTCATCGCGCCGTCGTGAAGGGCGTTATACAGGCCGACGGCGACCCGGCTTTCCTGCCCTGGGTCTCGATGGGCGAGACGCTCGGCTGGCCCGCCGGCCTCGTCGGCTTCCCCCGGGTCGTCGACCCGGGCGGCCGGGCCATCACGATCAACGGCACCGAGTACCAACGCCCGCGACCTCCGCGGCACCGACCAGCCGAGCTTCACCATCACCGAGAAGGCCCGCAGCTCTGGCTCCGCTGGCGCTCGAAGGCGGGGTGGACTCGGAGCCGGTCCGCGTCACGGTCGAGGAGGCCTCCGCCCTCCAGACCTTCCCCGCGGACCACCCGTGGCAGGGCGTCCGGACCAAGGCGTTCCAGCAGATCGGCAACGCGATCCCGCCGGTCCTGGCCCGCGCGATCCTGGCTGAGGTAACGGCCTGAGCCGACTTCGGCGACGACTACACATCCTCCGGCGAGCTTGGCGGCGGGGGCGGCGCGGGCTTCGTGCGAGGCGCCCGGTCGACTGGGTGAGGCGCCCCGAGAAGAGTTGATTGTGCGTTCGGGAGGAGGTCGTCCGTCCGCATCTCGCGCCTGATTGCGTCCTGTAGCGCGTCACCGATGGCTCCGACCCGCACGCGCATGGCAATCCGGTCACCGTCGTCTGGAGGCGACCCAAGCGGCCTGCCCCAGAAAGCCTCGGCAGGGATGCGGTTGAACAGAGCGTTGACCGTCCGACTCCCGTACATCGTGGCGCGAACACCCAATCGAGCACGCTCCAAAGGCGGCAATCGGAGATCCGTGTAGTGGCTTCCGAATCTCTCTCGAACTTCCTCGTCTGCCATGTGCATCTCGATCCACTGTTGCTCGGCGTACGCCTCCGTCAAAAGGTCCACGTACAGCTCCGCGCGCTGCTCCCGCAGCCACCGACCGTGGTCTTGACGGAGCGCAAGCCTGAACGACACCAACGGCACGACACGGCGATGATCGCCGCGATAAGCGCCGGCACGAGCGCGAGAGCGGATGAAGTGGTCATGACTTGGAGGGTCGCACGGCGAACCCTGAGCGCCACGGAAACGCTTCGTAGACCTCCGGAAAATGACTGACTTTCACCCGGAACACCCCAACGCCACGGACGTGTTCGGCGGCCCCGGAGGATGGGACGTGGCGGCCCGGCCGCTCGGCATCCGAGCGTTCGGAATCGAATGGGACTCCCATGCGTGCGCGACCCGCCGAGCGGCCGGACTCCTCACCCTCGAAGACGACGTCCGCTACTACGACCTGCTCCAGTTCGACCGCGTCCGCTGGGTCCTCGCCGCGCTCGACAACGACCGGCCCTACGAGTGGCTCGCCTTCGAGCAGGTCTCCACCGTCCTGCCGGTCTGGGAGTGCAATGGCCGAGGGGTTCCGGCGGAGGGCTACACCGTCGAGTCCGGCAAGCTCTCCGCCGAACAGTACGCCGTGCCGCAGACCCGTAAGCGCGCCTTCCTCGTCGCCCGGCTCCACGGGGAAAAACTGGCTCATCCGCCAAACACGTGTGTTCGTCACCCACTGCGTCGATTTCGTCGCCGTCCGACACGCGCCGACGGCGCACGCGACCGGCAGGAATTCGCCGATCAGCTCAGCCGCAAACTCCACCGCTGCTCCGAACAGACCAACCCAAAATCGATCACCGATTCTCCTGCCACCCGCTGGCATGGCGGCAAATCCCCACCGCCGTGCTGAATCAGATCCAGACAGGCGTCCACCGGCTCACCCAGATCCGGGCGCACGTCGCCGAGCGCGTCGGCCATCGACTGCGACGGACTACCCAGCCGCACAAGGCAAAGCAGCCAGCGTCAGATGCTCAGGACGGGCCAACACAAGCTCCGCGCGTGCAACTTGCAGATTTCGGTACTCCCGGTCGCACTTCCCGGCTTCACAAGAGCGTCTCTTCCCGCAGGATCCAAGATTCACCCGAGCCACGCGCTCGATGAACTCGATTGATACGAGCTGATGGGAGGGGATGAACTTCGTTGAAGCAGCAAGTATGTCTATACTCCACAGTGGAACACCGGATTTGCGTACTCAGTCACAACCGTGCCGCATCAGCAGTGTCAGCGTTCTTCAAGGAGCAGGAATGGCCCAGAAGGTCCTCGTCGAGATGCTCGACGACATCGACGGCACCCCCGCCGCCCACACCGTCCCGTTCGCCCTCGACGGCGTCACCTACGAAATCGACCTCTCCGACGACAACGCCGCCGCTCTGCGCGACGAACTCGCCCGCTACATCGCCGCCGGCCGACGCACCGGCGGCCGCAAGGTCCGCGTCGCCACCGGCCAATCCACCGCATCGACCGCATCCGACCGGGAACGCAACCAGCAGATCCGGGCGTGGGCCAACGCCAACGGCTACGAGGTATCCGAACGAGGACGCCTCTCCTCCGAGGTCATCACCGCCTACGAACAAGCCCAGATCACCGACGCCGAACAGCCCGCGAAGACTCCGCGCAAGCGCGGCCCGCGCAAGAAGGTCGCCGCCGCCCGGAAGTAGCCCACGATGACGGTCGATCACTGGGGAGAGATCACCGCAGTCATTCCGTCGGCGACGAGGGTGAGGGGCACTTCATCCTCGTCGCCGGCTTCTCCCCCGACCCGCCGGATCTCGACGTCCGGATACCAGCTTGGTCAAGACACTGTTGACCGGCTCGCGTCCTCTTCGACGCTCGTAACCAACTCCTACAGCAAGGACTCGGTCGAAAACGCGGTGAAGAGAGCAGTCTGCGTCGGACGCGCCGGACAGGTCACTCTCGCCGACGCCCAGGACGCGATGCTCAGCGACTGGACCACCGCCAAGACGGTCCTCGGCATCGGCTGAACATCCCCGCAGCCTGACGAGGGAGGCCGGTGGCGTCGTCACCGGGCCCCGAGGCAGGCATGAACCACGACTTCGAGCCGATCATGGGTTCGATAGCACGGTATCGTCTCGCCGGGAGACGGTGCGGCCGCAGGGGAACCGCGCTCACCCCGCCCCACCCAGGGTCACGCGAGTGCAGCGCTAGGGGAAGATGACCACGACTGGCCCGATGAGTCCGTTCCGGCCGGGCGGAACGTCGCGGCCACTGTCGAGCGCGACGTCGCCCGGGCCGCCCTCATGATGAGCCGCGCGAAGCGGTAACTTTCCCGCGCGACGATAGTCCGCTGAGAACTAAACACCGCTTGGACGAGGCATGGAGCACCAATGCGCCGCAGTGAGCACCTCATGATCAAAACCTGGCCGCGGCTCTACCGGCGCGCCGGCGCCGGGATGCTCGCGGCCGCGGTGCTGGCGACGACCGCGGCCTGCAACCTCGGCCACGCCGCACCCGGCGCTGGCTCTGCCTCGGCGACCACATCGGCAACCAGCGGCCTGGGGGCCGCGACGGCGGACGCGCCAGTACCTGCACCGGGAACCTGCAAGCTGGGCAGCCACAACGGGCAGCCCCTCCCGGACTCGAAGTGCACGCCCGGCACGACGAATCCGGCGGTGAGCCAGGCCAGCATCGCCGACACGATCTGCAGGTCCGGCTGGACCTCCATGATCCGGCCACCGACATCGGTGACCGGCAAGCTCAAGAAACAGCTCGACACCGCCTACGGCCTACCGACCACCACCGACGGCGAGTTGGACCACCTCGTGAGCCTGGAGCTCGGCGGCGCTCCCAGCGACCCGGCCAACCTCTGGGTCGAACCCGGCAAGATCCCCAACCCGAAAGACGCCGTGGAAAACAAACTCCACAGCGCCGTCTGCACCGGCCTGATCCCCCTCGCCACCGCCCAGAAAGCGATCGCGGGCAACTGGACCACCGCCTTCGACGACGCCGGGCTCCGAGTCGCTGGCGGCAAGGTCTGCCTGCGGGACGAACCGGCCAAATGCGCCACCAGCCGCCGCGGCGACGAGGACGGCAACTGACACGCCGATGAACCAGGTGGAGTCAGCGAGCCCAGGTCGGCGACGCGTCAGTTGAGCCAGTCCCTCTGGCGCTGCCAGATCGGCGCATCGCCCCGCAGGCCATCATCTTCAACGGCACGGCGGGCCCGGCCGGTTGCCGGCGCCGGACCGGTCGTGCTCCACCACGAGCTTGCCGTGGGTCGCGGTGCAGCGCTCGGCCCACCTGGTAGAGATCCTGGACATCGCCACCGGAACGGTCCTGCACCGCATCGGAACTGAGGACGAGACCACCGCCGTACCGGGCCGACCACACCTCGACTGAGATTCCGCCGACAGATCCACCACGGACGATCACAGCTACCGCACCCGAACGTCCGCCAATGTCGAGGTGCGGCTGACCCGACGAATCCGGGGATCCACCAAAGACTCGTGGTGTCGGACTTGGAGCGCCGGAAGGTGGCGGGTAGCGGTCAACCGGTGCTCCGATAGAGTCCGCTGTGGTGTGCGTACTCAACCACCTCGAATCGTTCGGCGCGCTCTTCGATCATGTCTCCACAACCCCGAGGTGACTCCGTGATCGAACGTATGATGCGAGCACGACTCGTTTGACATGCACGGTCTGGCTAGCGAGGGCCGGTGTGACGCGGTCGATGCCGGTCGCGTCAGCAATCTGCTGAAGGGTGAAACCGAGCGCGGCGCGCGCGTCCCGGACCCCGCTCAGCCACAGTGGGCTGCGCCGGGTCGCGCTGCTCAAGCGACTGGCTACCTTCGCGTTTCTGCGTCATCTGCTCGCCGAGGACTGACCACGCCCAGCCCACTGCCCGCGGGCGGTACAGCGTCAGCGGCAGGAACCCGGGCCCGGATTCGTTCGCCGCGACCAGGACCCCGAGTTCTGGGTGCGCCCTGGCCTCGACAAGGCCAAGTTGGATGAGGGAGTCCGCGGCGAGGCGGGCTCCCGGGACCGGGGAGGGACCCAGATGAGCCACGGCCAAGTGTCGCTGCAATTCGACATCGACGACGACGGCATCCGCAGCGTGCTCCGGGCATCCGGAGACTGGAAGAACCGCTTCGCCGCGGCCGAGTGCGACGGCCGACGCGAGCTGGCGCGTCAATTGCAGCGCCAGGTTCAGCAGCGTCTGGCCGATGTCGTGCGTGTCTTGGTCTTCAGCGGTGACCTATCCGCGGTGCCCGATCTCTGACCGCCGGCGAGAACGTTGATCGCGGCTGCCCGATCGCCACGCCACGTCGTCGTCCGCCGCGTCGAAGCCGTCGTCCGTCTCGTTGGCTCTGTCGTCCGGCGCGGTGGGCAGTGGGGTTGGGGTCGCGGCGCGGGTGCGGGCCGCGACCCGCGCATCGGCGGCCGTCGCAGCGGCGGTCCCGCGCCGGCGTGCAGTCTGCAGCTTCGAGTGGCCGTCGTTGCGGACCCCGGCGGGGCGCGTGCCGCAGCAGGGTCGAACACGGGGGCTCCGTCGACAGCCCGCGACCAACCGGCCGTCGCGCGGCGCAGGCCTCGCGCCGGTCGCGTGTAGCCCATACGCCAGGTCGGCTCAGTCGCCAGCTCCGCCTGGCTACCAGCCGAGCCGCGGCGGCGGCGGAACATCGCGCGTCCGGCGTGGACACCCCGAGGTAGTCCACGCCACCTGGCGCGCGCGGCAGGAGTGGCGCCCGGTGAAATCCGCCAACGGTGCAGGGCCCACGGTCGAGCGAGTAAGGCCCTGCTCCAAGGGAGCGTTCTGGACGCATTCGGGCGAGTCGGCGTCACCTTCGCTGAGCCAGGACAAGAGCCGTCCTGTCCCGGAAATCCTTGCACCGACCTGCCTCCTCTGACCTGCGTGGATTCAGTTCTGTTGAGAAGACCTCTGTCTATCGGTCTCAGTGAATGTGGCACCCGCGGAAGGCGCCGCCGGTGTCGGGTGGGTTGTCTGATCAGGTTTCGGACGCGGAGGTCATCCTCGGCTTCGGCGCGGGTGGCAATGTCGTAGTGGCTCTCCATCGATCGGTTCCGGCCGACCACGAGCGGCTACCGCCTCGCCGCCGCCGTCGGCGGCCGTGCTGACGGACGGCTTCGCGGCCGCGGCGCCGTGGCGGCGGACGAGGCGGTGGTGTCGGCGCTGGGCTAGGCGGATCTCCGTGAGCGGGCAGACGTTGACGGGGCCCGGGTTCTGGATCCAGCTGGAGGAGTCGTTGCGCGTCCGGATCCGTCGGTGAGGCTGAGGACACCCAGCTGCCCCAAAGTGGCGCCGAACGTGTGCGACCGAGCGCGTGACTGACCACGCCGTGACACAGATCTAACTCAGCTGGAAAATCGCGAACCCCGGCGACGCGAGCGGGTCGTTTCCAGCAGCGCGGCGCACCCGCCACGGCGCCGCGGCCGATCTTCTTCGTGCAGCGCGGCGCTCTGGTGTCGTCTACATGACGAGCACGAGCTTTCCGTGAACGCCACCGTTGACGATTCGCCGGTAGGCGTCGACCACGCGGTCGAGCCGGAAGCGTTCGTCGACGAGGGGCCGGATCGTGCCGGCCTCCACGAGCTTCACCACCTCGTCGAGCTCGCCGGGTTGCGGGTCGTTGCTGAACGGCAAGACTTGCTTGTCGAACTGCCCGCGGGCCTGGATGCCCAGCATGCTGCGCACCGGCCTCGCTGGGTCCATGGCCAGGGGCACCAACCGACCGCGCCGACGCAGCAGCGAGCGGACTGCCGAGAGCTGCGTGCCCACCAAGTCGAGCACGACGTCGAAGCCCTCCGAGCGACGCAGCTCGGACAGGTCGTGGCGCCTGTGGTCGAGCGCCTCATCCGCGCCGAGTCGCCGTACCCATTCCAGGCTCGCGGCACCGGCCAGGGCGGTCACGTGGGCGCCCCAGGCATGCCCGAGCTGCACGGCGATGCTGCCGACGCCCCCACTGCCGCCCGCGTCACCACCCTGCACCTCGACCAGGACTGGCCCTGGGCACAACACCTCGCCACCGCCTTCACCCGACTCCGCGCAGCCCCCTGGCCCGGCTGAAACCCGCCCCCTGTCCCAACGACCAAGGCCCCTCGGAACCCGCCCGCTGACGCGACAGCCGGCCACACCCCTGCCCACACCACGATTTCCCAGCCAAAACCCCGCTACAACAGGAACACCCACCGAACCCCACAGCCTCATGCAAGATCGAGGCTAACAGTCGACCCACGGCCCCCAGTCCGAGGACGCAGTCCATGTCTTGCACCACCAGCCGTTGTAAGTGCCCCAGACCACGATCGTTATCCAGGATGACGTCCAAGTGGCGCCGACGCTACTCCTGGCCACCCCACCCAGGTTGCGCCAATTACTCCACGTGTTGCTTCCCGGCGCCAGCTCGTAGCTATCGTAGACTGCCGAGTCGGTACCCACGACAAACCACTGGCGATGGCCGTCCGGCCACAAGACCGGGGTTGGCTGGTATTCACAAAGGTATTGACCCGGGTGGTTTCCGTCAGGGTCGATGGGGCAGGCGGATTCAACCGAAGCGGCTGAAGCAGCAGGGGCGACAAAGAGAGCCATCCCGAGCGCCGCGATGGCTATCAGGGCTTGCAGTACTGTTCGCATTTTTACCATGACACGTCCTGATGTTGTTGTGTTCGTTTGCTTGCGAGCGGGGACTACAGGCTGTCTGCGTCGACCTCCTCGCTGTGGTATCCGGCGGGGCGGTCCCCGATGACCACCTCGGCCTAGTTCCACTCCTGGCCCGCTTCCCTCTAACGGCCCGGGTAGGCGACTGTCAGACGCTCTGACGGTGGGTGGTGTCCCCGGCCCCTGTCTAGTCCGGTGAGGTTGTTCTGTGTCGATCGCTGGACTCCGAACATCATTGCCCGAACAATGGTCAGTGGGCGGGAGGGGAAGGCGTATGCCGAGGCGGGAGCGTCCGCTGGATCCGGACGGCGACGCGTTGTCGCAGTTCGCGCGAGGTCTGCGCGGGTTGCGGGAGAAGGCCGGCAGTCCGACGTACCGCGAGCTGGCGCGCCGCGCCCACTATGCGGCGGGCACGTTGTCCGACGCCGCGGGCGGCCGCAAGCTGCCGACACTCGCAGTGACACTCGCCTACGTACAGGCGTGCTGCGGGGACGTCGCAGAATGGGAAAAGGCCTGGCACGCCCTCGCCGCCGAACTGGCCGCCGAAACCACTCGGCCCGACGAGTGGGAATCGGTGGACGACGCACCGTATATCGGCTTGTGGGCTTTCCGGGTTGAGGACGCCTACCGATTCTTCGGCCGGGAACGAGTGCTCGACGAACTGGACAGTAAACTGACCCGTCTTCGGTTTATCGCGGTGTTCGGGCCGTCAGGGGTCGGCAAGTCGTCGCTGTTGCGGGCCGGTTTCGTGCCTCGCCGAGCGGATTCCGCGGTGGTGTTGTTCAGCCCGGGTGCACGGCCGTTCGAAGAATGCGCGCTTCAGCTCGCTCCGCTGCTCGGGAATGCGGCGGCTCAAATCCGGGATGCGCTGACGTCGGCGCCGGACAACTTGCGGTTGCTGCTCCGCCAGGCCGGACCCGACCGGGCCACGGTCGTGGTCGACCAGTTCGAGGAACTGTTCACCTTGTGCACCGACCCCGCAGAACGCACCGCCTTCCTCGACGCGCTGCTCACGGCTTCCGGCGTCGCGGAGGTCGTCATCGGCGTCCGCGCGGACTTCTACCCGCGGTGTGCCGAGCACCGCGGGCTGGCTGATGCCGTCTCCGAGAGCCAGCTGCTGCTGGGACCGATGACCGCCACCGAACTGCGGGACGCGATCGTCAAGCCCGCGACCCAGGCCGGGCTCAGCGTCGAAGGCGCCCTGGTAACCGAGCTGGTCGCCGAGGCCCACACCGAGCCCGGGGCGCTCCCGCTGCTGTCTCACGCGCTGCTGGAAACGTGGCGCAGACGCCGCGGAACAACGCTCGCCTTGTCGGGCTACCACGCCACCGGCGGTATCCGGGGCGCACTGGCCAAGACCGCCGAAGCCGAATACTCGTCGCTCGGCGAAGGCGAGCAGGCCATCGCGCAACAGCTCTTCCTCCGGCTGATCGAGCTCGGCGAGGACACCGGCGCCACCAAACGCCGGATCCGGCGCGACGAACTCGACCGCGATGATCCCCGCGTCGACGCCGTCCTCGACCGGCTGGCCGCGTCCCGGCTCATCACCCTGGACGCGGGCACCGTCGAACTGACCCACGAAGCACTGATCCACGCGTGGCCCCGGCTCTCCGAGTGGCTGAGCGAGAACCGCACCGGCCTTCGGGTCCACCGGCAGCTCACCGACGCGGCCAGGGCCTGGGAATCAATGGGCCGGGATGCCGGAACCCTCTACCGCGGCCTTCGGCTGCATGTCGCGCGGGACTGGGCGGCCGGCGACACTCTTCTGCTCAGCGAATCCGAGCGAGAGTTCCTCCGGGTCAGCGTCGCGGCGGAGGCGGCCGAGCAGGCGGCGGCGCGGCGGCGCACCCGCCGGCTGAAGCAGCTGGTGGCATTGCTGACCGCCTTGCTGCTCGTGGCGACCACCGCCACCGCCTATGCCGTCTACGCCCAGAACACCGCGACCAGTGAACGCAACATCGCGATTTCCCAGAAGGTCGCCAATCAGAGCGACGGACTACGCGGCGTCAACCCCGCGCTCGCCGCCCAGCTGAGCTTGGCCGCCTACAACTTGGCTTCCACCACCGAGGCCCGCGGCAGCCTGCTGAGCACCTTCGCCGCTCCCTACGCCACACAACTCACCAGTCACACCGACGGGGTCAACTGGGTGGCCTACCGGCCGGACGGGCACGTCGTGGCGACCGCGAGCGACGACCACACGGCCCGCCTGTGGGACGTCACAGACCCCCACCACCCCCGTGAGCTGGCCACCCTCCCCACGCAGGCAGAGGTGTACTCGGCAGGGTTCAGTCCGGCCGGGACCATGCTGGCTGTTGCCGGCGGCGACAACGCCACGCGGCTATGGGATGTCACCGACCCGGCACACCCGCTCGAGCTCGGTACGCTCACCGGCCACACCGACCGGGTCTACTCGGCGGTGTTCCGGCGCGACGGGCACACCGTGGCCACCGCAGGAGAAGATCACACGGTTCGGTTGTGGGACGTCACCGATCCACGACACCCGCGCCTGCTGAACACGCTGACCAGCCATACCCAACGGGTCTACCAGGCCGTATTCACCCCGGACGGGAACACCCTGGCCACCGCAAGCGGAGACAACACGACGCGGCTGTGGGATGTCACCGACCCGGTACACCCGCTCGAGCTCGGTACGCTCACCGGCCACACCGACCGGGTACGGTCGGTTGCGATCAGTCCCGACGGACACACCGTCGCGACCGCCGGCTACGACGGCACGACACGCCTGTGGGCCATCACCGATCCACGGCACCCACACCAGCTCGCCGCCTTGACCGGGCACACCGGCAAAGTCGCCTCGGCCGCGTTCAGTCCCGACGGACGCACCCTGGCCACCGCCGGCGAGGATCGCGCACTCCGGCTGTGGGACGTCACAGATCCGCAGCACCCGGCCCAGCCCACTGTTTTCCCCGGCCACACCGAACGGATCTGGTGCGCCGTGTTCAGCCCGGATGGGCGCACCGTGACCACCGCGGCCTGGGACCGCACCGTCCGGCTGTGGGACCTCGCCGATCCGAGCCACCCAGGACCGCCGACCGCTCTGTCCGGCCATGACGGCCCCGTCCATTCAGTGGCGTTCAGCCCGGATCGGCGGACCGCGGCAACCGCGAGCGGGGACGGCACCGCACGGCTGTGGGACCTCTCCGACGCGCAACATCCGCGCACGCTCGCCGCGCTGTCGCCTCGCGACCCGGTTACGCCGTCGGGCCACACCATGGCGGTGATGTCGGTGGCGTTCAGCCCGGATGGCCAGACGCTGGCGACCGCGCACGACGACTACACCGCGCGGCTGTGGGACATCGCCGATCTGGCACATCCCAGGGAACGGGCGACCCTCACCGGCCACACCGACACCGCCTACTCGGTGGCGTTCAGCCCGGACGGACACCTCCTCGCCGTTGCCGGCGCCGACCGCACCGTGCTGCTCTGGGACGTCACCACCCCTTCCCGTCCCCGCGAGATCACTGCGAATGTCGCCCACCTCGGGCCGGTCTATTCGCTGGCGTTCAGCCCGGACGGGCGCACCCTGGCCACGGCCAGCTGGGACAGCACCGTGGCCCTGTGGGACGTCGCCGCCCCCTCGCGCATCCACAAGGTCGCCACGCTCACCGGTCACAACGGTCCTGTGTGGTCGGTGGCGTTCAGCCCCGATCGGCGCACCCTGGGTACCGCAGGCGATGACCGCACCGCGCGGCTGTGGGACATCACCAACCTGCAGCACCCTCAGGAGCTGGCCACCCTCACCGGCCACACCGGCCACCTCTACGCGATCGCATTCAGCCCCGACGGGCAGACCGCGGCCACCGCCAGTGACGACCGCACCGCACGCCTGTGGTCCGTCGGGGAGCGTTCGCACCCCCGGGAAATCGCCGCGCTCACCGGCCACACCAACCGCGTCTGGTCCGTCGCGTTCAGCCCCGACGGACACACCGCCGCGACCGGCAGCGACGACAACATTGTCCAGCTCCGCGAAACCGACATCGCCCGCATCACGGCCCGCATCTGCGCGACCGTCGACCCCGTCCTGTCCCAAGCCGACTGGAACCGGTACCTCCCCGGCCTGGACTACCGACCACCCTGCCCGCGTTAGGGTCACTTTCCGTGCAGGGTGCTGATCACCAACCCGCGGACGGCGCGTAGAAGAATTCGCCGCGGATCAGGCACTGCGGCCGACCAAAGACTTTGCCGGAACCCTGCCCCACGGCAAACCAACTGCACCGGCAGCGCCAGCCCGGAAGTGGAGCCAGGCGGCCCAGGACTTCACTGCGGCGCCGGTCGCCCGCATCAAGCTCAACCACCGTGTGCCGCTGGGCTTCCACGGGAACTGGGTATCAGCCGCGGACCTCGACGCCGCCATCAAGCAATCCTGACGAAACGGACAGGGCAATGAAGTGACAGGAACGCCCACCCACCGGCGCCTCCTTTACAGAGTGGCCCTCGTCCGGTCACTGCACGGCCAGCGGCGGCGGCCCTGCGGGCTCATCGGATCGGGTGGTCGACCTCGTCGCGCGCACCGAGAAGCACCGCGGTGACCAGGTCATCGAGTTCGACCGGACCACCCGCCCGCGGCGGTTGGCTTCCGGCTGGGCGAGCGAGATCAGTGCCGCCGGGCAGCGGTTTCGGGCTGCGGCTGCGGTTGCCGGCCGCCGACACCCGCTGACTCAGGTCGTGCCGGCCCAGTACATCGGGTTGCTACGCTCGTCGGCTCCGCTCTCCGTCCTGACCGGTGTGAAGGACCGGGCAGTTGCCATGAGGAGGAGAACCAGCAAGGCCGGGGCGGCGTAGGCGAGGCGGAACTGTCCGGCGGAGCCGAGGACTCCGCTGACGGCTCCGCCCGCGATGACGCCGAAGTAGTTGAAGAGGTTCAGGCGGGCGAGGATCGCTTCGGCGGCGTCCGGCTGGAGGCGGCCCGCGGAGGCGAGGCACAACGGTGCGAACGCCGAGACGCCCAACCCGGTCAGGCCCGCGGCCGCGGCGGCGATCGGCCAGGTGGGCGCGAACGCGAGGCCCGCTGCCGCGGCGGCGGTGAGGACGGTGGCCCAGCAGACCACCGCGACCGGTCCGATCCGGCGGACCAGGCGATCGGCGCCGGCCCGCCCGAGCACCGTGCCCGCCTGGTAGGCGGCATAGGCCAGTGGAGCCGCGGCCAGTGACGCGGCCAGCGTCTCGTGGAGATAGGCGGCCGACCAGGTCGACACGCTGGAATCGATGACGTAGGCAACCAGCAGGACAATGCCGAAAGGGACCAGTCTGACCCAGATCCTCGTGCCCACCGCGGCGGATGCCCGGCCGGGCGTGGTGCCGGGCAGCCGGTGCGAGCGGATGCCCAGCGCCAGTACGACGACGACCGCGGCCTGGATCACCAGGGTGTCCGCGACGGGCCAGTTCAGCCGGCTGGTGCCGGCGGTCAGGAGTGCCGCGGCGACGCCGGCGCAGCTCCACACCGCGTAGAACGACGCGAAGATGCTGTGTCCGTAATGGCGCTCGACCGCCGCCGCCCGCGTGTTGGCGGAGACGTCGATGCCGCCGACCGACAGTCCGAAAAGGACGTACGCCGCGACGAGGACGGTCGTGTCCGGAGCCCAGGCGATGCCGAGCAGTGCGGCCGCCACGGCCAGGACGCAGCTCCGCATCGCGGCGACCGGCCCGAGGCGGCGGACGGCGGCCATGCCCAGCAAACTGCCCGCGCCGGCGGCGAGCGCGACGGCGAGGAGGATCGCGGTGGTGGCCAGGGCGGGCAGGCCGAAACGCTCTTCGACGGCCGGGATCGTGGTCGACACCGCCGCCACCGCGGTGCCCTGGGCCGCGAAGACGAGGGCGGTGACCCGGCGGGCTCCGGCCTTGTTCGGCGCTGGATCTTGACCGGGCAGAGTCATGGCGCGTCCTCGTTCTCGTGGTGCTGCAGGGGACTGAGCGGCAACCGTAAGAAGAGGGCCGGCGAGCGGGATGCCGGCGCTGTCGAAACTGACGGTGGTCCTGGCCATGGGGGAGCTCCCTGAGAAGGTGAGGTGCGGTGACGCACCCGGGCGGCGGGCTCGGGGCACGACTCCACCTTCGGTCAGGATTTCCGGGAGTGGCAGAGCAGGTTCCTGCCGGGGAAAGAACGTGCCCCCGCTCCGGTCAGGCGTTCTGCCAGCCGGTGCAGTACCAGTTGGGCGTCTTCTGGCAGACGCGGAAGATGGTGACCGGGTTGGCCGAAGTGCCCGGGGTCTTGGCGCTGCAGCCGGAGCTGCTGCCGTTGGGGTCGTACACGCCGCCACCGCCGCCGCTGCGGGTCCGCCACTCCGTGCGGAAGCCGTAGCCTTCGCTGAAGGTGTCGCAGGCGTACACGCGGGTGTGGCTGTTGGTCACGCCGCCGTAGCCGCAGCGGATCGCCCCTTGGTAGCTGCAGAAGTAGACCTCGGCGATGGCCGGGATGTCATCCGATCGGCCCAGCGCCGGCGGGGGTGTCCCGTGAGTGATCTACTGTGGACGGTGTGCTTCCTGGCCGTCCTCGGGCGCCTGGGTGAGGTCGCGGACAGCCATGATCGTGGCCACTCCCGCGCAAGCCAGCGTGACCCACGCTGCCGCCTCCGGCGCCATCCGGAACCGGCTGAGGATCCGGAAGAAACCCGCGAACGCGAAGCACGTGGTGACGCCGCCGGCGAGGAACCCGCAGACCGCGGCGACGGAGCTGGCCACCCCGAAGCCACCACGGGCTTCCTTGGCGACGGTGCGCAGCGAGGAACCGCAGACCATGGCCGTCCCGAGCACTTCCCCGAAGGCGATGATCCCGGTCAGCTTGAACAGGGTGGACGTGCCCGGGTCTTCGTACAGGGCGTTGAACGCCCAGAAGTCACCGAAAACCGCCCCGTAGACGGCGATGAGGCCGAGCCACGTGAGGACCCCGAAGGCCTTGTTCCAGTACTTCGACGGCGGCTTCTGCCCCGGCAGTCTTCCGTCCGGTCCCCGCCTGGTCCGGATGACGGCCATGACGTCGCCGGTGCGGATGCGGCCGCCGACCCCGGTGCCCTTGACCGTGGTCAGGTCGACGCCGAACTTCGCGGCCGTTTCCCGCACCCGGGGAGTGGCGTTCGGCTCCGCCTGGCGGTCGAGCAGGCGGAGCTGCCCGTCCTCCGGGGGCGCGGTCGCCGGGGCGGGGACGGCAGGCGTGCCGGTGTTCGCGGCGTTGCGGGCGAAGGGTGCCTCGTTGGCGGTGTCGCTGACGGCCTGGCCGGGCCCGGGCAGACCCTGTTCCCGCAGGCGCAGGGCCAGCTCCGGGAAGATGTCGGCCAAGGTCAGCCATGCGGGCTTGCCGGGCACACCGCGGCGCAGGACGTCGGCGAGAGCGCCGGTGAACGACGTCGGCGCGAGCGGGTCGTCGGCGGCCGGCGGGTGGTGGGAATCGCTGTTGCCGGTGGCGGCCGTGAGGATGTGCGTGCCCGCCACCCTCGCGCCGCCGGCGAACGTGGGGGCGCCGAGCGTGGTGGGGATGGCGCGCCCGGCCCCGCAGCAGTCGAGGATGGCGACCTTGACCCGTGCGGGGCTGGCGTTGAACGCGTCGCGCACCAGGTCGAACCGCAGCCCGGTCTCCTTCGGTGCGTCGGGCAGCGTGGTGGTGACGGTGAGGACGAGTTCGCCGTTCGCCGTGAGCTCGCCGTGGCCCACGTAGTACAGCAGCAGTGTGCCCGTGGTCCGCCGGGCGATGTCCCGGAGCCGGACCGCCAGCTCACCGGCCGACGCGGGATCGGCGATCGTCTCGATCCGCTCGGCCGGCCAGTCGCACATCGCCGGGTCCGTCAGCAACCGCCGCATGAGGGCCAGGCTGTTGGCGGCCGAGACCAGCCGGCCCGGTCCGGGATCCTGGTAGCCGGGATCCCGGTAGGCGGAGATCCCGACGACCACGGCGGACGACCGGCTGTGGTCAGGCCGCGTCCGGTCCGCGGCCACGATCTGGGTTCCCGTCGTCGCCTTCGACCGTCTCGCCGGGGCGCAGCAGCTCGGCGAGGAAGCGGCGGTTGTCCTCGGTCAGCCGCCCGACCTCCACCTCGACCTCTTCGACTTCGCCTCCCGTGCGGCCACGCCGGGTGATCTTGAGCCTGAGGTCGGGGCGCTCGGCCCGGCTCAGCCACTTGCCCAGCGACGCGGCCAGCACCGTGCCCGCCCCGCCGGCGCCCAGGACGACGGTGATCCAGTCCGGCGCGCCGAGGCTGGTGCCGCCCGGCGTGCCGGAGGTCCACCGCACCCGGCCCCGCAGCGCGCGCTCGTTGTCCAGCCAGTCCCACAACAGCGGGTACCCCTCGGCCGCGCCGTTCCCGCTCAGCCGCAGCTCAGCCTCCACCCCGCCCCCCTCGTCCGGTCGCCGCGACGCTCATCGTTTCAGGAATCGCCCTTTCTGTGAAGCGCGTGGCGCCGGCGTTCAGCTTCCGTGGAAGACCTGGCCGACGCGGAGGAGTCACGATCGCTGTTCAAGTACGCGGCGTGCCAGCTGATCGAGCGGCCGCCCCTGGGGTGGGTGGAGAAGAACGATCAGGACCTCGTCGAGCTGTTCCGGCTACTCGACGAGATCAATAGGGGCCGGCGCGTCATGACCTCGCCGTCGTTGCTGCGGTGCTACCCCGGCGCACCTAGCACCGGCAACCTGATGGACCCGATCCTGCGCCACCCCTACGACGCGCGGCTTTGGGATCTGTTGGCCACCACCCAGCTCGACTACGACGAGCTGGGCACCGCCGCCAGCATCGGCCGAAGTACCGTCCGCCGGCGCCTGGAGGAGTACCACGAGGCCATCCTCGACTTCGAGTCCTTTCTGGTCTACGAGCGGTCCACCTCCACCAACGAAGTCACCGCGGCGAAGCCCTTTGCGGCGGTGGAACGAGGATCCACGCCGGTTCGACGCGCCGTGGGGACTTTCGCCCGTGCCCACAGTGTCTTCTTCACCGCTGTCGAGCTCGCGGGACTCGTCGAGCGTCACCGCGCGCGTCAGCGTCGCCCGCGTCGCGGGCGACGCTGATCGAGGCCGCACGCCCAGAATCCGGCTGCGGAGCGCCACGCGTCAACGACCCCGCGTAGGTTGCTCAGCACTACCGGGCTGGGCGGAGGGCGTGAATGATGCGGTTCAAGCGACGAACCCTGATGCAGATCGCCGACCTGATCTGCGGGAACTTCCCGGCCGAGACGTCGTACTTCCGGTACCGGAGCAGTTCGTTCCTCACCGAGTTCTTCGCCGATGCCGACACCGACTACGAGCACGACGGCTCCACCCGGCAGCGGTGGGTGGCCGACACGCTGGAGAAGATCCTCGACGAGCCGCACACCGGCGCCGGCACCGTGCCCGCCAGCTTCGCGCGGGTGATCCAGGTGCTGATGGATCCCGCCGACGCCTTCAACGACGACAAGGACCGCTCAGGCGCGTTGCAGATGCTCAACGCCGCGCTGGCCCGCGAAGGCTTCGAGGCCTACTACGCCCCGGACCGGCGCTGCTACCTGCGCCATATCGCGACCAACACCACGACGGCCTTCGACCTCAACCCGCACCGGCCGTTCTCGGCGGCGGAAGTCGAACGTCGCGCGCAGCTGGCCGCCTACCTCGACACGGCCAGCGAAGACGACCTGATCGAGGAGATCCTGCTGCCGCTGTATCGCCAGCTCGGCTTCCACCGCGTCACCGCGGCCGGGCACAAGGACAAGGCACTCGAGTACGGCAAGGACGTCTGGATGAAGTTCACCCTGCCCACCCAGCACGTCCTGTACTTCGGGCTCCAGGCGAAGAAAGGCAAGCTGGACGCCGCCGGCGCCACCCGGACCAGCAACGCCAACATCGCCGAGATCTACAACCAGGTGCTCATGATGCTCGGCCACGAGATCTTCGACCCCGAGATCGGCAAGCGGGTCCTGGTCGACCACGCCTTCATCGTCGCCGGCGGCGAGATCACCAAGCAGGCCCGCGCCTGGCTCGGCAACAAGCTTGACGCCACGCAACGACGGTCGATCATCTTCATGGACCGCAACGACATCCTCGACCTGTTCGTCGTGACCAACCTCCCGTTGCCGGCTGCCGCGCTGCCGAAGACCGCCACGGCTCCGTGGCCGGACGAACCGCCGTTCTAGCCGAAGCTCGGGCTCACCCGGGCGGCTCGCAGCAGGTGCGGCATGATTGCTGCGCCCGAGACACGCTCGGGTATCTGGGTGGGTACCCGACCCGGCTGGCGTCGCGTTCGCAGTCGCCAGCCGGAGCCACCTGCGGCGACGCCAGCGGCGGTGAACCCGCCCGCAGAATCCGGCGCCGTCGCGGTGCCCCGGCGCGCGGTCGGCTGATCAGCCGACCGCACAGTACGACGCGGCGGCTACCTGGTCGCCGCACGTGCGGGCAGCCCGAGGAACAGGCTGCCCGCACAGCTCGCCGCGCTTCCTACGGCAGGTCGCCCACGGTGGTGGTCGGCGCCGGCGTCGCGCGGCCGACGATGCTGACCGGCCCGGCCGTCACGTCGGCGTTCAGCACCTTCAGCCCGACCACGACGCCGCCGAGCACGGTCACCACGACGACCACGATGATGACCAGCGCGCGGCCGGTGTTCGACCAGCTCGCCACGATCTGACCGAGCAGCCCGAACATGTCGCCGCGTCCCGGCTCACCGCCCCGGGATCCCGGGTTTCGGCGGGTGCTCACTTCAGCGCCACGCCGGGGTTGCGGCGCACCAGGTCTCGGAGCAGAACCTTGGCGATCGCGATCTGCTGGTGGCGGTGCCCCCACGCGGACAGCTCGGCGTCGCTCTCCACGCCGAAGGCCAGCAGCATGGCCCGGAGCTGGTCGAAGGTGGGCAACGTCTGCCCCTTGAGCAGCCGCCCGAGTGTGGAGCGGGACATCGCTGCCTTGACCGGATTCGGAACCCGGTGCTGCATCCGCCAGAGCAGGTCTCCGGGGCCGATGTCCCAGCGCAGCATCAAAATCCGCAGGTCCCACGCCAGGCTGGCGAGCATCTCGTCGGGGATCGTGGTGCCGCGCGGCGGCTCCGGGTTCTCCGCCACGAATACCGTCTTCGCGGCGGAGAACCAGATCTTGTGGACCTCCACGCTCGTGGCGCGGCCGCCGATCGCCGCGATCGACCGCGCGATCTTCAGGCTCGGCAGCGTGGTGCCGCTGAGCGCGTTCGACACCGCGCCGACCGAGTAGTCGCATGTCGCAGAAATCTGCTCCAGCGGCATGTCGCCGACGATCTCGCGCAACCACTGCTTGAGCTTGCCGATCTCCGGAACGCCGTCCGGAGGCAGGCTGGACTTGCGCCGCCCGGTGCGCGGGCGCGGCGGCGGCGCGCTCCTGCGCGTGGTTTTCACCATGGGGTTCTCCCGTCAGGCCTTGGATCACTTCGGCTACGCAGAGTGTTCGACCGAGGGGTGTCAGGCCCTCGAGCCGAACTCCCTGCGTAGCCCGGACTTGCCCAGGTTGGACCTGCGGATAGACGGAAGGCAACCCGCGCTACGTGCTTGCGAAGCGGCGTCGCCGAACCGAAATTTTTCGGCCATTTGGTCACCCTCCGCGTTTTCAGCGAACTGCTCAGTTGTGTCCGAAGGGGTCGCCGTTTCCACTGGTGGCCGAACTCGTTTTCGCGTTTTCGTCAAATTTCCCGGGACGAGGGTCGATCCGCCGATAGTCGTCTGGACCGCGAAGGTGAACCTCCCGTCAGGCCGACGAACCAGTGAGGACTCCGCGCGGCGCGAGGGGTGACCGTGTGCCAGCGGCCCCTCACCTCTGTGCCGCGGGTGCGTGATCGAGCTTGACTCGATCACGCACCTCCGGCGGCCGTCGCGATCGCGATGTTCATCCCCAGCCCGCAGGTTCTCGCGGTGTCGGCCGGGATCGGGCTGGTGCTGGGTGGGACGAACGCGCTGTCGCGGTCGTTGTTCAGCCAGATGATCCCGGCGGGCCAGGACACGCAGTGCTTCAACCTGATGCTGACCGTGCTCGTCGTCGAGACGGGGGCCGTCGGGCCCATCGTTCACCAACCGCTGCTGGTCCCGGTGCGCGCGCGGCGAACGCGAGGGCGTGGAGAGACCTCGCCGAAGAACGCCGGATTCGCCGGCAAGTGGGGCGATCAGGGCGTCCCAGTGGCCGTCGGGGTCGCGGCGGCGTCGGTCCTGCTGGTGTCCTTCGGCCCAGTACCGCAGGGGGTGGCGGCTGGTGGGCCAGATGGCGTCGGCGTCGTCGAAGGGATCGTGGTCTTCGCCTTCGCGGAGGCGGCGGATGATCTCGGTGTAGACGGTGTTCTCGGTGAACGGGTCGGCGGCGATGGCCTGCCAATGGGCTGAGGCCAGAACGCTGGCGATGGTGATGATGTCCGGATAGCACACCGCGTGAGCTGCGGGATCGCCGAGCGAAACCCGGGTCACACCAGGTCGGAGGCGGTGCAGGCGTCGCCATTGGCGCCGGCCAAGGAGGTCGTAGCCGTGCGCGCGGTCCCAGGCGTCGACGGCGACGTGCACGACGTAGCCGGTGACGTGGTCGCCGTGGCGCCGCAGCAGCCGATGGTGGCGACGCTGCGCCGCGACGACCTCCGGCAGGACGCTGATGTCGACCGAACCGGGGGTGCCGATCACCGCGGTGCTGCCGGGACTGAGCGAGCCGAGCCAGATGCCGTGGCGCAGACAGACGTGCTGATGCGGTCGCGGGTGGATCCGGACCGGGCCACCGGGATGGCGGTAGGTGCAGCGCGGGCAGGCCTGCAGCACCTGGTTGGGCACGAACCGGGCCTGCGGCGACTCGAGTTCCGGCAGCGCCTGGACCAGCTCGGCGACGTCGCGTCCGGTGAACGTGGCGAGGGCCGCAGCGGAGACGCCGTCGTCGCGGCCGGCGGTAACGGCGAGGTCGTCGGGGTGGAGGTGGTTGACCGCGGCGAGCCGGCGCAGGAACGACTCGAGGGTCTCCCGGTCGACCGGGGCCAGCGGGATCGGCAGGCGCCGCAGCGGTCCGCCGATGGCGTCGGTCACGCGGTCGCAGTCCGGGCGCGCGAGCACCTCTGCTTCGCCGCGGCCGCGGAGCCGGTTTCGGCGGCGTGGTCGAGCAGGATGGCCTCGAGGTGGGTTTTGGTGATCTTTTCGGTGCCGTCGAGGATGGCGTCGATGGCGGCGCCGCGGATGAGGTGGGAGAGGCTGCCGATCATGCCGTGGGTGCGTTGGTAGAGGTATTCGCCGTGGCGGGCCAGCGTGCCGGGGCGGTGCTGGTGCAGCCGCAGCGCCTGCTCGAGCGTGGCAACCAGTGCCCGCCAGGTCTCGCGTTGCGCCGGGGTGCCGTAGGCGAAGGACTTGGTGGGGATGGTGACGAACCGGGAGGCGATCTGTTCGCCGCGGGTGCCGGTGAACAGGTTCGCCCGGGCGAGGTTGATTCCGGCGTAGACGAACGTCGCAGGGATGCGTTCGGAGAAGTATTTGAGCTGGTCGGAGACCTCGGCGCCGACGCGGGTGGCCAGGTTGAGGTTGTGGATCTAGTCGACGAGCACGAGGTCGCAGTGGACGTCGCAGAGCACCGCGCAGACGGCGTTGGTGATGTCGGCGAGGTTGTGCCGGGCGGTGAAGGGCAGGCCGAGGAAGCGGGCGAACTCGACCGCGACCATCCGCGGCGTGGCCGCGGGTGGGACGGTGATGTAGACGACCGGGATCCGGTGCCCGCCGCCGGTGGGGTAGCGGAGCGCGACGTTGAGCTCGTGGGCGCGGCCGAGCTGGCCTACAACAGCTGTAGGGTCCCAAATTCTCCAGGAGGGTCTGCGCGCCGCGACCCCAGCATGACCCGCCAACGGCTGAAGATCCGGTAGGCCAGGCCGGCCATAGCGGCAGGGTCGAGTCATCGTTGTCCGGGCGCGAGGATGTTCCAGCGCTGGTTGGTCTGGCCGGGGCCGTAGTCGTCCCAGAGCTGGATGGGGGTGTGCGGGCAGCACAGCTGTTCGGCTTTGGCATCGAGCAGCCGGTGGAATGCCACGCTTTCGATGGTGTAGATGGTGAAACCGGGGTCGTGCCAGCGGATGTACCAGAGCTGGTTGGTTTGGCCGGGCCCGTAACAGTCCCACAGTTGGATGGGCGTGCCGTTGACTCCGCCCCACTCGGCGGTGGCGTCCAGGCAGCGGCTGCTCTCCAGGTTGACGATCTGGTACAGCTCGCCGACACCGTCGTAACCCTGATGGCGGATGGACCAGCGCTGGTTGCGGTAACTGTCGTCGTAGCAGGTCCACAGCTGCACCGGAGTGCCGTTGTCATGGATGTGTTCAGCTGCGGCGTCCAGGCAGCGGTGGTCGTTGGGATACCAGGTGACGATCGTGTTGCCGGCATAGGGTGTGGCCGATGCCGGCACGCAAACCAGCAGTGCGCTCGTCACAGCCGTGATCACCGATACCAGAGTCGCCAAGCCTTTTCTCATCGAACATGCTCCCCTCTCGTGCGGTCCTTCTGCGCTACTGATGTCGGCTGGATCTGCCGGCGGTGGGCGCCTGCCGAAGTCCCAGGTGTTGTCCGCCCACGTTGTTCTAGGAGTGAGCTGTCCGGCTACCAGCTCGGACACATTCGGCTGAAGAATTCGACAATGCCCAGCTCATGACGTGATGCTGGAGGGGTGTCCGACACCGTCGGACACCCCTCCAGCGAAGCCGAGGAGCCCACGTGGACGGGACAACCGACCCTCGCATCGACTTCGCCCGCCGGTTGCGGGCACTGCAGGAGACGATCGGCCTTTCACTACGACGGCTGGAGGTAGAGAGTGAACGAACGCCGCGCCGTCGTGGCGAGGGCACGATCCGGCTCAAACGCAGCACCATCGCGGGAATGACTAACCTGGAGCGTCCGGTCCGTCCGCAACTGCCGAATTTCGAGGTCTTCGTCGACACATGTTTACGGGTAGCGGCGGAAAAGGATATTTCGCTACCGCCAGAACTGGGTGACCGCGAAGCCTGGAACCAGGCCTATCGCGACCTCGGCGAGTACGTGGACCGATATCCACGCAAATCGATGACCCCACATCTCAACGGCGGCTCTCCTGCAGTCGAAGACGCCCCGCACCCGGCACCAGCGAACGCGAAACCTCTGCTGACCCGAAGACGCGTGCTGCTGGCAACCCCCGTCACACTCGTCGTGGCCGCGGCGGTCCTCAGTCCCTGGTGGCTGCGCGAGCAGCAGCCCTCGACACCCGACGACTCTTCCGACGACGGTGTCTACAGCCCCCTCGGACGTCTCCTCAGCGGTCCACTCGCCAAAGACGACCCCGTCTGGTCGGTCGCGGTCGGAGCGCTGAAGAGTGAGGCTCTCGCGATCGTCGGCCGGGCCGACGGCACCCTGCAACTGTGGAGCCCGGTCACGGGTAGGGCTCGCAGCAAGCCGCTCGCCGGCCACGACCAGCCGGTGTACTCGATCGCCCTCAACGGCGCCGTCGCGGTGACCGGCAGCGTCGACGGCACTCTGAGGCGCTGGGACCTCACCACCGACTCACCCACGAGCGTCCGGCTGGGCGACAAGCTGGACGCCGGAGTCAACAGCGTGGCGCTCGGCACGGTGGACGGCAGGCCGGTGGCGGTGTCCGCGGGCGACGACCGAACAGTCCGGGTCTGGCAGCTAACCACCCCCGAACTCACCGGCACGATCCTCGGCGAGAAACTCGACTCCGAGGTCAAGAGCATCGCCGTCGGGACCATCAACGGCGCGACGGTCGCCGTGTCCGGGAGCGCCGACGGCAGCATCCGTCTCTGGGACGTGACCGGCCGGTCCCCCGCCCGGCTGCTCGGTGCTCACCAGAGCACCGTCGGCACGGTCGCGATCGGCGCCACGCGAAACAGAGTCCTCGCCGTGACCGGCAGCGAGGACGGCTACATCCGACGTTGGGACCTGACCGCGACCCATCCCACCGGTACCGTCTTCGGCGACCGGATCTACAGCGCGGTCAAGACCGTTGCGATCGGCACAGTGAAGGGCACCACCGTGGCCATCGCGGGCAGTGACGACACCTCCATCCGACTCTGGGATCTGGCCACTGGCCACACCTACGGAAATGGTCTCACCGGCCCCAAGAAAGGAGCGGAGTCCATCGCGATCGGCAACGTGGGCGACGTCAGCGGCCGTGCTGTCGTCGTCTCCGGCCACTGGGACGGCACCATCTGGACCTGGAACCTATAAGCCCAGCCAGCCCCCGCCGCAAGCCATCCTGCTGTACCTATCTACTTGCCCCTGAAAAAGTGAGGGGCCTGGTCGGTGTGTTCAGCGCTGACTGGGCCGGTCTCATGGGAGTATTGGCTGCACCTGTTGCGCTGCAAGGGATACGTTGATGTTGCGGACTCGGAATGAGCAGCCGTCGTTGTGGGAGTCGGTGCTGCCGGAGGTGTGCTTACGGCTCCCGGCGGAGCTGGCGCGGGTGGACGAGTGGCTGGATGATGAGCGGTTCTTCGCCCCGTTCGTGCCGTACTTCAGTGCACGCAAGGGCCGCCCGAGCGTGCCGTTGGAGACCTACCTGCGGCTGATGTTCCTCAAGCACCGCTACCAGCTGGGCTATGAATCGCTGTGTGCGGAAGTGTCCGACTCGATCTCCTGGCGGCGGTTCTGCCGCCTGAACATCGATGATCCGCTGCCGCACCCGACGACTCTGATGAAGATCACCACTCAGTGCGGTGAGGCCGCGGTCGAGGCCCTGAACGAGGCAGTGCTGGCCAAAGCCAGCGCGGCGAAGCTGGTGAAGACGGGAAAAGTCCGCGCCGACACCACCGTGGTGCCGGCCAACGTCAACTACCCCACTGACACCGGGCTGCTGGCCCACGCGGCGAGCAGGATCGCGGGGTTGGTGCGGCGGATCAAGTCGGCTGGTGGCGCTACCCGGACCCGGTTCCGGGATCGCTCCCGTGCCGCGGGACGTCGGGTACGGGCCATCGCCTCGAAGCTTCGGCTGCGAGGCGCACAGGCCCGTGAGGAGGCCCAGGCCACCGTCCGGCGGATCACGGGCGAGCTGGCCGGCCTGGCCACACGCACCGCCCACGAGGCCGAGGCGGTGCTGCGCAACGCCCGCCGGGCGCTGCGCAAGGCCACAGGCCGCACCAAGGGGTGCCTGCGCCGCGCGATCGACGAACTGGCCATCTCTCTCGAGCGCACCGGGCGCATCGCGGCCCAGACCAGGATGCGGCTGGCGGGAGACATGCCCGACTCGGCCACCCGGCTGATCAGCCTGCACGACCCGGACGCCCGCCCGATCGCCAAGGGACGCTTGGGTAAACCGGTGGAGTTCGGCTACAAGGCCCAAGTCCTGGACAACGAGGACGGCGTGATACTCGACTACACCGTCGAGGAGGGCAACCCGGCCGACGCACCCCAGCTCGCGCCCGCGGTGCAACGCGTGCGGCGCCGCACCGGCGGCACACCCCGCGCGGTGACCGCCGATCGCGGCTACGGCCACGCCTCCGTCGAGAACGAACTGCACGACCTCGGCGTGAAAACCGTTGCCATCCCTCGCAAAGGCAAGCCCGGACCCGTCCGGCAACAACACGAACGCAAGCCGTCGTTCCGCAAGCTGGTCAAGTGGCGCACCGGCTGCGAAGGCCGCATCAGCCACCTCAAACACCGCTACGGATGGGACCGCACCCGCCTGGACGGCCGCGACCGCACCGCCATCTGGTGCGGCCACGGCATCCTCGCCCACAACCTCGTCAAAATCACCGCCCTGGCAGCAGCCCCCACCATCTAATCGGCGCCCCCACAAGGATGACCCGGCTCCGGACCAGGCACGAATCGGCGCCGAGGCCTCAAACCAGACTCACTTTTTCAGGGGCAAGTAGCTAGAACCTTTGGGTACCGCGCCGGTTTCGAAACGGTCGAGAAGGCCGGTGCCCCCGGCCCCGGGAATCGCGAAGCCGGGACTCACCGACTACGAGTGACGGAGGCGCGGCGCATCCTCCTGGCAACCGCGCAGTCCACGCACGCCGGAGCATGTTCGCCCGCCCCAACCCCGGCACCAAAGGCAGCTCGAGTCCGCCAGGCAATAGTCCGGAGTTACCGGTTTCGGGGGCTATCGCGCAATGGTTGCATGCTGACCCGCGGCAAGGTCAGGGTGGATGGGTCGCAATTGACCACAGTCAGGCTGGGGCCATTGACACGGGCCTCCACCAGAAGAAGGGTGTTGCTGGGTAGGTTTTGCAGTGTGGTTGGTTCGACGGTGTATTCGCGGACCCGCTCGGTGGTGGTACCTGTGCTCCGCTCGGTAGAGGAGCCAATGGTTACGGTTTCCGTCCACGACCACTGCCACCCCTGTTTGATAGAAACGCTCTCACCGGCCGCAGCGGAGTAGGACTTGTTGTCGCTGCCGCCGACGGTTCTCGTCTGCTGGCTGACGACAAATTTGTGTTCGTATCCGATGTACTCCGCGGCTACGGTGGCGTCTTCGTGATTACGGAGTCTCATGAACCCGACCGGTCCACGGTCAAGCATCTGACGCGCCGCGTCTTGCAGGCGGCGGAATATGAGGACCAGCCGGATGTCATGCTGGGCGCACTGATCCGACAGCCGGGTCAGGTGCTTGGCGGCCAATCCGTCTGCGCCGGCGATGACGAGTACGCGAATCTCGTCTGGCTGCTCGGTGATGCGGCGGATCAACCGCTGCAGGATCAGGTCGTGGAGCAGCTCTCCGGCCGCGTTGCCACCGTGGTCCTGGACCGCGATGACGTCGAGATTCCCTGCCTTGGGACGCCTGCCACGACCGCCCAGCTCTCGTAGCGGGTGCAGGTGCGCGTCCAACCGCCACAGGTCGGGAAGGATTCGGCGGCGGATCTCGTCGGCGAACAACTCATCGGCGATGGTGGTCCGCTCGGCCAGGGTCAGCTCGGGTGTCGGGCCCGGTTTTTCCATGAGAACTTGTACTGCGGCGGACAGACGGGTCACGGTCACATGGTCGTGCAGCGCTCTGCAGATCTCGGACAGGATCTGCTTGTCCGCCAATCGGTCAATTCGGGTCGGACCCGTTACGTCCGCGCGCATCGCCTCCACGAGCACTTCCACCAGGTCAGGGCCGCGGAGCCCGGCCAGGAGGTCACTGTCGGCCAAGTCCCGGGGGAACACCTGCGTCGTGCAAGGAATGGCTCGTCTGGAGGCCACCTCGACGAGTCCCTCACTGACGTCGGCCTGGGATAGGTCCACCACCGTGAGCGACTCGTGCGTGGCCAGCATGGAGGCACCGAATACCACCAGAAGCCGTTGCCATTCCGGGGTATCCCCGCCGATCAGGTCGAACCGGGTCGTGTGCGGCGGCGGCACTGTACCCCACTCGGCGACGTCCATCAGACGTCGTGCCTCGGAGTCTTCGAACTTCTTCCTTCGCTGCCGCCAAGCGGCCGTAGCCCGCTCGTGCGACCGCTGGAGACGCATGGGGTCGGCCCAGCGCCTGACGAGCAGGAAGTGCAGCAGTAACGGACCAGCCGTCACACAGAAAAACGCTGCACTGATCACTCCCGAAGGGAACACGTAAAAGTGCAACTGGCTGGTGAGGATCAAGAAGAAGCAGCCGGTGAAAAGCAGCGCCGCCGCTATCCGCCGGGGCAGTCGCGCTCGAGCCCTGTCGGCAGCCATTGCCGCCCGCGGTGAAACCGGACGGGGCTTGGGGTCGGGTTTGTGATAGGGCCGGAACAACTGGCGGCTGTCCCGGAAGGTCCACCCCAACCTCTCGCCGGGCAAGAACAGCAGATCAAGAGGTGATGAAGCGGTGATTCTACCAGATTCTTCGACCACGGTGACGCTCTCCTCCGGCCCGGTTGCGTGCCACTGACCGACGATCACACCGTGCACAGGCGCGTGACCGATGTGACCTGTACCATGTCCCTGCATGCCATGTCGAGGGCGGTGGATGCTTATGCACGGCAACGATATGTGTACGCGCGTGATCGTTTCCGTCCCGAGGACGGCAGCCAGACTGCGCGGGCTGGCATGATCGCAATCAAGGGGAGCTATCCGTCGCATGTGCTGGGCGAACTCGTCGCATGCCGAATCGACGAGTTGCAGCGCCCGCCAATCAGCGACGGCGAAGTGGCGGCGGATCTCGCACGCCGACAGCGCCTAGCGACTCTGATCGCGCTCTACCACGCAGGAACAGCCAGGCCAGGACCAGCACCGACGTTCGCGTTGGGGTGGCAGCGGCGCCACACCGACGGGCCTATCGATCTGTACGCGGGTGGGAATGCCTTGAGCGTCACGCGCCCGGACGGTCAGGCGGTCCTTACTGTGCCGGTCGGCGGCCGGGGCAGGCGGCTACCGGTGGGTGGTCTCGCCGCGGAGCTGCGGTCCACACCATGTTGGACGCGAATCGACGGCATCACTGACGGCCTGGTGGTCGAGGCAACTGCGACGCAGCAGCCGGACCGCCTGCATCCGTCATTGGAGGATTGTCTTCTGCGAGCGTGGCATGAGCCGTTCGCGTGGCTGCTGATGGCCGAGCCCATCCCACCCGATGTGGTCGCGACCGAAGCGGCCAGGATCGGCGAGCTGCAACGCGACGCGAGTACGCGCGGCTCACCTGGGTACGCCGTGCGGACTGCCCGGCTAGCCCATCGGCACCAGGAGCTTCATCAGGCTCAGTCAACCGGGCTATGGCACGTGTGGCTGATAGCTGGTGGGACCAGTCCAGCAGCGGCAGTCAGTGTGGCCGGGCTGCTCGCTGCGTCCGCCGATCTCAGCAGCCTGCCTTACGTGCTGGCGCCCACCGCTACCACCGGCGCACTGGACGAGATCCTCGACGCGAGGCTCGACGGTCCCGACCGGGCGTCGCCGTTCGCGGCGAGCTCAGCGCTGGTCGCGTCGTTGGGCCGGGGACCCAATGAGGAGATTCCCGGAGTCCGGCTCACCCTGCGGCCGCCGTTCGACGTCACCACCGAACCCGCCAGCGGCGCCCCAGGGCTGCGACTCGGGCGGCTGCTGGATCGCAACCGCGCCGAAGTCGACGACGTACACATTCCGCGTGACAGCCTCAACCGGCACATGCTGGTGGCCGGCGCCACCGGGTCCGGCAAGTCGCACACCCTTCGAGGCCTGCTGGAGCAGGCCTCCCAGGTGGGATTGCCATGGCTGGTCATCGAACCCGCGAAAGCCGAGTACCGGCTGATGGCCAGCCGACTCGGCCCCGGCTCAGTACTGGCCATCCGGCCCGGCGATCCCGACGCGATCCCGGCCGGCCTCAACCCCCTGGAACCGGCCGCCGGGTTCCCGCTGCAAACCCACGTCGACTTGGTCCGAGCCCTGTTCACCGGCGCGTTCCAGTCCGAGGAACCGTTCCCGCAGGTGCTGTCCGCCGCTCTGACCCGCTGCTACGACGACCTCGGCTGGGACCTGGCACTGGGGGAACCGAAAAACCCGGCCCTCACCCCCCGATACCCCACACTGACCGACCTGCAGCGCACAGCCGAACGCGTCGTCGCCGACATCGGATACGGCAGGGAAGTCACCGACAACGTCCTCGGCTTCATCCGAGTGCGGCTGGCCAGCCTCCGTCTCGGTACCACTGGCCGATTCTTCGAGGGCGGGCACCCAGTCGACTTCGCCGCGCTGCTGCAGCACAACGTCATCGTCGAAATCGAAGACGTCGGAGACGACCGCGACAAAGCATTCCTGATGGGGACCATGCTGATCAGGCTGATCGAGCACCTGCGCGTCCAGCAGCACCCCACGACCGGGCTGCGACACCTCACTGTCGTCGAAGAAGCCCACCGGCTGCTGCGACGCGCGGAACAACCCGGCCCCGCCGCTCAGGCCGTAGAACTGTTCGCCGGCCTGCTCGCCGAGATCCGCGCCTACGGCGAAGGACTCATCATCGCCGAACAGATCCCCAGCAAGCTGGTCCCCGACGTCATCAAGAACACCGCCGTCAAGATCGTCCACCGGCTGCCCGCCCTCGACGACCGCGACACCGTCGGCGCCACCATGAACCTCACCGAGCCCCAGTCCCGATACCTGGTCACCCTCCAGCCCGGCACCGGCGCGCTGTTCACCGACGGCATGGACTTCCCCCTGCTGGTACAGATACCGGACACCACCGCGCTCGAAGCCACCACAGCGGCAATCATCGCGGTCCCGACCACCGTGGTGGCGCGGCGTAGCACCACTTGCGGCCTCGATTGCGTCGACACGCCCTGCACTCTGCGCCAGGTGCGTGCCGCCCAGCGCATGCCCGAAACCGAACCCTGGCTACCCGCCTGGGCCGAGTTGTCCGTACTCGCCCACCTCACCGGCCAGCCCACGCCCTACCCACGCCAGCCCGCTCTCGACGTCCTCACACGACTACCCACCCGGCTGCGCGACTGTGCCATCTCCCACGCTGTCGACACCGCCGTGGCGACCCGATCGACCGCTATCGCCACCACACACAGCCCCGCACAACTCGCCGCCCATATCGCCAACACCATGCGCGCCTACCTGACAGGGCAACGGGTGTGCGCTGATGAAGAACCCGAATGGCTGGCCACGCCCTTCCGCTGGAACCTCGTCCATCACGAACTCGAAAAACTGTGCCACACCACCCCCGCCGCCGACCGGCACCCGCGCAGCAAAGAGTGGGCACAGACCTACCGACGCCCGATCCCAGGCGACACCGCCGACCAACAACGACAGACCGTGCGCGCCTGGTTCAACGACGACCTACGCGACACCGCGACGTGCGACGCCATTGCTTGGGGCCTTCAGACCCCAGCCTCCATCGAGACGGTGGTCGGCAGCCGACGCAACGCCCCCGACTGGCCTGACCGGCTCACCGAAACCTTCCAGACCTTCACCGAATGCAACTGGGCCCACCAATACCTGAAACCTGCCGACATCCCTGCCGATGGCAATCGCTGATGTCTAGTGAAAGTTTTGTACCCGACTTCGAAAAACTTGCCGAGGTCGCCAGCACAGCCGCCGAAGCGACAGGCGAGGTGACCAAGGCTGATACTGAAGTAGTCGGCAACGCCGTCGAGTCAGCCTCCCGAGAACCCGAAAACGCACACTCTGAAGCTCCCCCTGAGCACGCCGACAAGGTAGCCCAGCTAGGCAGGCAACTGGACATCCCCCAAATCGACGCCAGCACCATGCCCTCTGACACCACCCTCGGCACACAATCCCCCGCAGACCAGACCAACGAGCCCACAGACACGCAACCGCCTGACAACAGCCCCAACGATCACACCGCCGAACTATTCGAAAACCCCGCCGATGTCGCCAGCACAGTCGCCGAAACGACTGGCGAGGCGACCAAGACTGATACTGAAGTGGCCGGCAACGCCGTCGAGTCAGCCTCCCGAGAACCCGAAAACGCACACTCTGAAACTCCCCCTGAGCACGCCGACAAGGCGGCCCAGCTAGGCAGGCAACTGGACATCCCCCAAATCGACGCCAGCACCAAGCCCTCTGACACCACCCTCGGCACACAATCCCCCGCAGACCAGACCAACGAGCCCACAGACACGCAACCGCCTGACAACAGCCCCAACGATCACACCGCCGAACTAACCGACGCTCACAGCGACAGCCCCTCAGATCCAGCCACCGAAACGGTTGAAGTCGCGGACAGGTCACGCGCACCAGCGAAGGAAGACACGGATCCTGCCGCCGCGAAAGCTGTAGAGAAAGATAGATACAAACAGGGAATTTCGCTCGATGAGTTGGATCACGCCGCGGCCGACGAGCCGTTCACCAACAAACACGGCGACTGCTATCCGCCGGAGGCCGCTGACCTCGCCGAGCGCCTCCCGAAACGCGTCGTGCCGGATACCCAGATGCGAACTGTTGCGGTGGCGCGCTGGAACGGTCATGTCTTGCCGAACATCACCTCGGGCTACGATGCGTTGGCCAGCGACGCCGAGCGGCTACTCCGCGACCACGACTGCACGCCGAGTCAGGCCAGGTACCTCAAGTCCCACGCTGAGATCAAAGTCGCCGAACTGATGCTGCGCCGCGCGGACATGACCGACGTCGAGGTCGCAATCAACAACACGCCTTGCGGCATCGAAAAGCAGCAAGAGTACGAAGCCACCTGCGACAAGCTCCTCGCGCGAATCTTTCCTGATGACGGAGACCGCAGTTTGACGGTCTACGGCACCTACCAGGACAATCAACCGTACGAGAAGCGCTACGGAAGGGCCCAGCCATGACCCTCGCCCTCGACCTAGACAGGGCTCGCCGTGACAAGACTGCGACCCTCGCCCTCCTGCGCTCCGTACCAGACTGTCTCGAACTGCTGCGTTCGGGCTTCCATCACCACAGCGAGACGCACGCCCCCATCCCCACCTGTTGGGCGTTGTGGACCCGCGCCATCGACGACGGCCCCTGCCTCATGGTCGGCATTCACCGGGACAAGGGCACGCTGACCTGGTGGGCGGATGGAGGCAACGAAGAGTTCGTTCCCGCCAGCACGCAGCTCCGCGGCGACGTAGTCGAGTACTGGTTCGCCAGTGGAACGCTCGGCTACACCGAAGGCGAAGAACTCCCAGTGGAGTACGTCTATGCAGCACTCGGTGAATTCGTCGCCACCGGCCAACGCCCCAAGATCATCCAGTGGATACCCGCCGCGGACGTGCTCGACCTGCGCGACGTGTCGTCAACGTCTCGTGACCCGATTATCCAGGCATGGGAGGACGCGCTGCCGCCGGAAGGAACCTGACCACCAGGGGCCTGGGCGCACGACAATGGCCGTGTACCCGAGGTCCACGGAGCCAGATTCACGATGATGGAGACGATAGCCAGTTACCTGCTGAAACGCGCCATGACCGGCTGGTCCCGCTCAGCGAACCCGATTAGCCCCAGTTTCCTCTCCTACGCCGGAGTCGGCCTGCAGGCTGCGAACGTCGGTGACGTTCCCGGAGGCGCCTCCGCATGCTGGACGAGCGACCAGCCGGGGGCGGGTGCTACACGCGGATCAGCTCGCTCAGCTCGGACTGGAGGTTTCCGACCTGCCTTGCAACGCGCCCGGGTACTCCTGCTGACTGCCAACCGTGGACGTGAGCGCCCTGCGCTGCGGGCCCGGTCAACCGGAGAGTGAGTTCGACCTGTTGCGGTTGACTTCGCCATCATGAGACCTAGAATCGAACACCTGTTCCCCTGATGGCAGTGTGGCAGTGGCTATCAGCGGGAAGTGAACACGCTGTCTTCCCCACGGCGACCCGAGCGCGACAGGGTGGTACACCAGTGGGAACCCGGCACACAGCCGACCGGTCAACGGTCAGACGCGAACCGTCTCTCCAATTCAACAACCCGAGCGTGCCGTGGTCCGAGGTCGAGCGGATCGCCTCCGGGCGCGCGCCCGTCCTCGGCCACGGCAGCGACTCTCCAGCCTGGTCACGCAAGCGCGAGGGCTACACCGGCGCCCCGGCGGACTTGCGTGATCGTCGCAGCCGCGACGACGGCGGGGACCGGGTTCGCGCGCCGTATGCGGAGCTGCACGTCCACTCCAACTTCAGCTTCCTCGACGGCGCAAGCCACCCCGAGACCCTCGTCGAGGAGGCCGCGCGGCTGGAGCTCGACGCGCTGGTGCTGACCGACCACGACGGCATGTACGGCGCAGTTCGGTTCAACGACGCCGCCCGCGAGCTCGGCGTACGGGTGGGGTTCGGCGCCGAGCTCTCGCTCGACCTGCCTGCTCCGCAGGCTGGCGAGCCGGATCCGGCCGGGTCGCACCTGCTGGTCCTGGCGCGGCAGCAGGAGGGCTACCACCGCCTCTGCCGGGTCATCTCCCACGCCCAGATCGCCGGCGGCGAGAAAGGCCGACCCGTCTACGACCTGGAGGAGGTGGTCGACGAACTGGCCGGGCACGTCGTGGTCCTCACCGGCTGCCGCAAAGGCCCGGTCCGCCGTGCACTCGCCGAGCATGGCCCGGCCGCCGCGCGGGCCGAGCTGGAGCGGCTGGTCGACTGGTTCGGGCACTCCCACGTCGCCGTCGAGCTGATCAACCACCGCCGGCCCCTCGACGACGCGGCCAACGACCTGCTCGACGAGCTGGCCCGTGCGTTGCGGTTGCCGACGGTCGTGTCGAACAACGTCCACTACGCACGCCCGGAAGACGCGCCCGTCGCCGACGCTGTCGCCGCGGTCCGCGCTCGCCGGTCGGCTGAGGAGCTGGAGGGGTGGCGACCCCCGTCGGGGCAGACATTCCTGCGGTCCGGGATAGAGCAACGACGCCGCTTCGAGCGCCGCTACCCCGGCGCGGTCGGCCGGGCCGCGGTGCTCGGGGTGGAGGTGGCGTTCGACCTGCAGCTCGTGGCGCCGGATCTGCCGCCGTTCCCCGTACCAGCCGGGCACGACGAGATGTCGTTCCTGGCCGAGCTGACCTGGGCCGGCGCCGCCACCCGCTACGGCACCCGCACCGAGTCGCCGCAGGCGTACGCCCAGCTCGAGCACGAACTCGACGTGATCAAGCAGCTGGGCTTCCCCGGCTACTTCCTCGTCGTGTGGGACATCGTCCGGTTCTGCAAGGAGAACAACATCCTCTGCCAAGGCCGCGGGTCGGCGGCGAACTCGGCGGTCTGCTACGCGCTGGGGATCTGCCACGCGGACCCGGTGAGGTGGAACCTGCTGTTCGAGCGGTTCCTCGCGCCGGAGCGGGACGGGCCGCCGGACATTGACATCGACATCGAGTCCGGTCGCCGCGAGGAGGCCATCCAGTACGTCTACGACAAGCACGGCCGGTTCCACGCCGCGCAGGTCGCCAACGTCATCACCTACCGGGCGCCGTCGGCGGTGCGGGACGCGGCCAAGGCGCTCGGACACTCGCCAGGCCAGCAGGACGCCTACAGTAAACTGGTCGATCGGTGGGGTGGCGTCGCCGCGACGAAACAGCAGAGCTCCGGTGAGATCCCTGCCGATGTGCTCGAGCTGGCCGGCCGGATCGAGGACTTTCCGCGCCACCTCGGCATCCACTCCGGCGGCATGGTCATCTCCAAGCAGCCGGTGTCGGAGATCGTGCCGGTCGAGTGGGCGACCATGGCCGATCGGTCGATCTTGCAGTGGGACAAGGACGACTGCGCCACCGTCGGGCTGGTCAAGTTCGACCTGCTCGGCCTCGGCATGCTCTCGGCCCTGCACTACATGATCGACCTCGTCGCCGAGCACCACGACACCGTCGTGGACATCGGCAAGCTGGACCTGGCTGACCCCAAGGTCTACGACATGCTCTGCGAAGCCGACGCGGTCGGCGTGTTCCAGGTCGAGTCGCGCGCGCAGCTGGCGACGTTGCCGCGGTTGCGGCCGCGGAAGTTCTACGACCTGGTCGTCGAAGTCGCGCTGATCCGGCCCGGCCCGATCCAGGGCGGCTCGGTGCACCCCTACATCCGGCGCCGCCGCGGCGAGGAGGGAGTGGCAGCACGCCCACCCGCTGCTCGCCGGCAGCCTGGACCGCACCCTCGGCGTGCCCTTGTTCCAGGAGCAGGTGATGCAGATGGCCGTCGACGTCGCCAGCTTCAGCCCGGCCGAGGCCGATCAGCTGCGCCGCGCCATGGGCGCCAAGCACTCCAGCGCCAAGATGAAGGCGCTGATGGCGCGGTTCTTCGCCGGGTGCGAAGCCAACGGCCTCGACCGCGAGCTCGCCACCCGGATCTTCGAGCAGATCCACGCCTTCTCCGGGTACGGCTTCCCCGAAGCGCACTCGATGTCCTTCGCGCTGCTGGTGTACGCGTCGGCGTGGTTCAAGCGCTACTACCCGGCGGCGTTCTGCGCCGGGCTGCTGCGCGCCCAGCCGATGGGCTTCTACAGCCCGCAGTCCCTGGTCGCCGACGCCCGCCGCCACGGCGTCCACGTCCGCGAACCGGACATCAACACCAGCCTCGCCAACGCCACCCTCGAACCCGACCCCGAAGGCACCGGCGGCGTCGCGCTCCGGCTCGGCCTCGCAGGCATCCGCCACCTCGGCGACACGGTGGCCGAGGCGATCGTCGCCGAACGCGACGCGAACGGCCCCTACACGAGCATCGGCGACCTGACCGGCCGCGTCCAGCTGAAGAAGGACGCCGCCGAAGCCCTAGCCACCGCCGGGGCGTTCAGCAGGTTCGGCGGCGACCGGCGCCAGGACCTCTGGGCCGCCGGCACCGCCGCGGCAACCCGCGCCGGGCACCTCCCCGGCCTCGCCCCGGGCCTCGACGCACCCGCCCTGCCGGGCATGACACGGCTGGAGGTGACCGCCGCCGACCTGTGGTCCACCGGCGTCTCCCCAGACAGCCACCCCGTGCAGTACCTGCGCGAGCTGCTCACCGCGCGCGGGGCGATCACCGTCGCCGAGCTCATGCGAGCCGAGGCGGCACGCGGGTGTGGGTCGGCGGCGCGGTCACCCACCGGCAGCGCCCGGCCACCGCCGGCGGGATCACCTTCCTCAACCTCGAAGACGAGACCGGCATGGCCAACGTCCTCGTCTCGCCCGGGCTGTGGCAACGTCACCGGATCGTCGCCCGCGCCAGCACCGCCCTGCTCATTCGCGGCCAGGTTCAGGCGGCCGAAGGCATCGTCACCCTCGTCGCTGACCGGCTCGAGGCGCTTGACCTGTCGATGGCGACCGCGCCCTCGCGCGACTTCCGGTGACGGCCAGCCAGCCCGCCGTCGGTGTAGGGTCTCACGACTGATGTCGTAATCTCACGGACGATGTCGTACGGATGTCGTATGCGGCATCGCGGTGAGATTAGCGTCCGTTCTCAGCGGGGTCTTGCAGGCTTGAGAGCGGCCCGGGCTGCGCAGCGGATGGGCCAACGCTTATCGGTGGGTCGAAATCCGAGACATGCCATGGTCAGTTGTCGACTGGGGGTGCCGATTGCGACTCGATGTGTCCGTCTGCGGTGAGTCCGAATCGGGCCAGTCGATACGCGTCTTCGCTTCTACCCAGTTCAACTATGGCGGCGATCAGTCGACCATCCGCACCGGGAAGACCGTTGTCAACGAGCATGTGCAGAGTTGGGAGCATCCTTTTCGAATTGCCCCTTGACGGCCAAGATATCAACCAGTTTGTAAGCTGCGTTGATATCGTCGCTCTTGGCGCGCCGCTCCAGCTCGCTCACGTCAGAGGTACCAAAGATCTGGCTGATGAGGGCTTCTTGCGTGATCGGCGATTCGTGGGTGAGTTGTTGGCGGAGCCGGCGGCTGCCTTCGAGCCCCTTCAGCATGCGGGCCTCGCTGGCAGCGGACGGAATGTCGTAGTTGATTTTCGCTCGCGCTTGGTCGAGTCCCGCTTCGATCACGAGCAACCGGGATCCCATAACCGGATCGGTTTCAGCAAGTGTGCGGAAGATCGAGACTGCTTCGTCGAAGTTTCCCTGGTCGAAGAGCAGCCAGCCCAGCCGTTCTGCGAGGTAGCCGTCGCGCGGGGCGGCACGGCGCAGCAGTGGAATTGCATACATGTAGCGCATCCTTGTGTCTGCTGCGTGGCCGAGGCGTTCCAGATCACCGTGGTTGCTGAGGTGGGCGAGGCAGGCCTCCCAGAAGGTGGCCGGCGGGCAATGCTGAGCGCGCTCGGGCTCGGCGTGTTGCAAAAGGTAGGAGGCCAGCCGGTACCCGGCGGTAACACCCATCGTCATGCCATCGGCAACTGGAGCGAGCGGGGCGACGGCACCCAGCAGCAGGCGGCTGGTATACGCCATCGCTTGTTCGAACCAGTCGGTCGGGGCTTGGGCTCTTTCGACATCCGTGCAGTAGCCAGGCGCGGCCTCCTGCAGCAGGCGCGACGGCAAGGGCGAGTGCGTGCCCAGTCGCGCCGCGTCGACAGCGACGGTCAGCACTGCTCGGGTGTATGTGTCGGCGCTGTTCCACCGCTCGACCAGTTGGGGGCCACCGGCCAGAACTTGCGTGACGCCGGCATCAGGTGTGTCCTTGGCAACGCGGATGCGTGCGTCCTCGCCGGCGAGGTCCTTAGCCCGCTCTAGCTCAGCGCCGCTGAACGTGTCCGAGACATCGATGACGTGAGCAAGGCTGAGCAGTTGTCGATCGTTGGCATACAAGTCTGGCTGACCGGGGTTAGGTTGGGTGATGCGATCACCGTATTCGCGCCGCAACAGGGTGGCTACCAGCACCGTTCCCGCATTGATCAGGTCGCGGACTGTGCCTGCTGGTAGGCCGGTGGGGGCGATCGAGGTAGTACTGCAGCTCGTCGAGCCACAGGATGGTGCGCTGCGTCGGCGCCGCGGCGAACGCGCGGATCGCATCGGCGTTGGCCGGGTGCAGCAACCACCACTGGGGCAGCTCCTCGCGGACGGCTTCGAACAACATCCGGGACTTGCCGACCGACGAGCTGCCAACTAGAAGTACGAAGCCCCCGGGTCCGCCGGCAGCATTGATCGCAGTACACAGGTCTGGGTCCCTATCGCGCGGCACATACACGGGCATCTCACCGGCAGCGTCGTCGACGTGGATCGCGGTATGGACTCCGAGCAGCCGTGGCCGTGCCTGACGCACCCGTACCGCCCCGGCTGGGTGGCGCATATGAGCGGCAGCGACTCGTTCCCATGCATCCAGCCACGGTTGCCGCGCCTGCTCGGTGGCCAGGCCGCACACGCTCAGGAATATGATCGCCGTGTCTTTCGAGGGCATCGACTTGCCATTCAGCAGGTCACTCAGTGAGGTGATCTCACCAAGATCGGGCCAGCTTGGGTGGGATGGTGCCGGATCCGTGTGGCGGCAGGGGGATCTGGTGTGAAGACGGGCGTGGAGTCCCTGGTAGAAGAACGCTCGCCAAAGTGATCTTCACCCGAAGGACTCCACGTGATCGCCTATCGTGCCATGCTCGACGTGCCGCGCGCACTTGCCCACTACCTCAGCCGGCTGCTGAACGCTGAGCGTCGCGAGCGGGGCACCCGACGCCGCAGCCGCGCGTTGACCTGCTTCCGCCAAGCCGTGTTCGGGTTGCGCTGGTTCCGGGAGGACCGGGACGTGGCGGCGCTGGCGCGGGATTGCGGCATCTCCCGAGCGACCGGTTACCGCTACCTGGACGAGGTCATCGAAGTGCTCGCCGCCCAAGCCCCGGACCTGCACGAAGCGTTGCAGCGCGCCAACGACGACGGTCTGACCCACCTCGTCCTGGACGGCAAGCTGTTCTCCGCCGACAGGCTCGGGGAGAAGACCACCAGCGTCAAAGGCGAGCAGATCGACGCCTGGTACTCCGGCAAGCACCGCAAACAGGGCGGAAACGTCCAGGTACTGACCGAACCCGACGGATTCCCACTCTGGTGCTCCGAGGTCGAGCCAGGCTCGACCCACGACATCACCGCAGCCCGAGAGCATGTACTCGGCGCCCTGTACTGGGCCTACTCCCACCTCGACCTGCCCACCCTGGCCGACGGCGGCTACGCCGGCACCGGGATCGGCGTGCACACCCCGGTCAAACAACCCGCCGGCAACCAGGTACTGGATGCCGACAACCGCACCTACAACGCCCTGCTCCGCGGACTGCGCTGCCTCGGCGAACGCGCCTTCGCGCTCCTCCTCGGCCGCTGGCGAGCACTCCGCCACATCACCACCAGCCCCCGCAAGATCGGCACCATCGTCAACGCCGCACTCGTACTCACCCACTTCGAACACGGCCGACTGAACTGAAAGTTGCTGAGATCACTTCAGTGTTGAACGTGGCAATGTCGGCTGGCGCCCGGTGCGCAAGGACAGCTTCTTTGCCGCCGCAGTCAACTGCGCATACGAGCGACGGCCACGCAGCGCGTTGAAGCCTTCGGCCAGGTCGGCCAAGCTGCTGATCTCTGCCGGGTCGATGCTCATCACGTCGGCTCCTGCCTGTCCGGTGGCCATCCGCCGGACCTACCGGACAACCGTAGAAGGCCCCACCACCCTGGCGTCAGCCAGGTTGATCCAACGCTCGGTGGCAGGGACGGTCCAGCCGATTACTCCGGATGCATCCGAACCGCTGACCGGACCCCCACACAGGTTGATTCGCTCGACTGGTCCGTCAGGAGATCCGGCCGGCTCCTCCGGCCTCAAGTAATCACCGGGAGAAGACCATGAACGCTCGCCTCCGCGAGAAGAAGCCCAAGCTGCGCAAACTTACCCTCGCCGCGGTCGCCGGACTCGCATCCGGCGCTGCCCGGGCGGCCATCGGTTGGCTACTTGAACACTTCATGACCGGCCAGTAACCCCTGCGCCGATCCTCGTCCAAGCGTCCGCTCTGGGCCGGCGGCCCGGCTCGTCAGCCCAGGCGGCCTTCCTCACCAAGGACAGACCCAGCGCGAAGAAGATCGCCGTGACCTGTGGCACCAGCAGCAAGCACATCCGCAACGTCTTGAATGGCCACCCTCCACAGACTCATAGTCCCGCTCACCAACAGCCAAAGCTCAGACGAGCTCGCCAAGCCCTGGCTGAAGAAATGACACAGTCCTGAGACTGATCTTGGGTGACATCATCGTGAGACAACGGAGAATCCGCAGGTCGAACAAGATCGACATGTCACGCGCGGCGAGACCCTACAGTCGGCCGCTGTAGGGTCCCAAATTCGATGGCACTTTCCCAAAGATCTTGGCAGCGAGATCGCACTCGTGCCACAAAATTGGGATGATCATTCCTTGACACCGTTGGCCGTTCGAGTGGGACTCCGCGACGCGCCGTGGCTGCACGAGCAGTACGTGCGCGGCGGCCGCAGCTCGGAAGACCTTGGCGCCGAGCTGGGCGGTCGCTAACGACAAGGTCGTGCTGGACGACGACGATACCCGGCAAGCAGCCTCCGCCTCCGCATGTCGCGGTTGGAGTTGATGCAGCCTTGTGCGGACAGCTGACTTTAGGCGTTGTTGGTGCGCTGAGCGGACGAGTCCGGCGGTTCAAGACCGAGAGCTACTGCTTCATCGTGGCGGCCGAGACGGGCCAGATGCTGGCAAAGACTCGCCAGCTCGCTTCGATAACGCGCTTCATATTCCTGTGGATCTTTTTCGCTGCAGGCTCTCCACATCGACAGCGATTCACGTCTGGCTACGAGTGCCCCTTCGATGTCATCGAGATCCCGTCGATAGATCGCAAGCTCCTTCAAACGGTCGGCAAGGGCAGCGCGATACGGTTCCGGCTCTTTGTCGGCCAGCCGACGGTAGATCGCGACGGCCTCATCAACGACCTCCAGCGCGTCCCGATACCGCCCCACCCTCCGCATGCAAGCTCCGAAGTTGCTTAGACAGTCGGCAAGGGCGGTGCGATACGCTTCAGGCTCGACGTCGACCAGCCGACGGTAGATCGCGACGGCCTCATCAACGACCTCCAGCGCGTCCCGATACCGCCCCACCCCCTCCAGGCTGAGCCCGAGGTTGTTCAGAGAATTGGCAAGGTCGGGACGGTACCGTTCAGGCTCGATGTCGACCACCGTGCGGAAGATCGTAACGGCCTCATCGCCAGCTTTCACGGCTTCCCGACACCGCGCCATTGCCCGCAGACAAGCCCCATGGATACTCAGAGAGCTAGCAAGATCGGGACGGTACCGCTCAGGCTCGATGTCGACCAGTCGACGACGGATCGTCACGCTCTCATCAGTGGCCTGCAAAGCTTCCCGATACCGCCCCGCCTCCCGCAGATAGGCCCCAAGATTGTTCAGAGAGCTGGCAAGATCGGAGCGATGCCGTTCGGGCTCGACGTCAATCAGCCGACGGTAGATCGTGACGGCCTCTTCAGTGATCTCAACGGCTTCCCGATGCCGCCCCACCGCCCGCAGGCGACTCCCGAGGTTGACCAGACAGTCGGCAAGGTCGGAGCGGTATTGATCAGGCTCTTTGTCGGCCAGCCGACGGTAGATCGCGACGGCCTCATTACTGGCCTCCAGGGCTTCCCAATATCGCCCTACGTCATCCAGGTTCAACCCAAGGTTGTTCAGGGAGGTGGCGAACGGAGGCCGATACCGTTCAGGCTCTTTGTCGGCCAGCCGACGGTAGATCGCGACGGCCTCGTTACTGCCCCCCAGGGCTTCCCGATACCGCCGCGCCGCCCGCAAGCAAGCCCCCAGGCTGCTCAGCGAGCTGGCGAGCAGAGGGAGATACGGTTCAGGCTCGATGTCGACCAGCCGACGGCGGATCGCGACGGCCTCGCCAATGGCGTCCAGGGCTTCTCGATACCGCCCCACCTCCCACAGGTCGGTCCCGAGTATGTACAGAGACTTAGCGAGGCCAGGACGATACTGATCTGGCTCTTTCTCGACCTGTTCGCGGCGGTGGGTGACGAGTAGCTGGCCAAAGGCAATACGCAGGTGGGGAAACGTTGCCGGCGGGGTGAGCGCGAGGAGCCGTTCGCAGGCGCGGATGTCATCGACGACGTCGGTACTGATCAAATTGGCCAAAGCTCTATCAAGCAGGTGGCCGGTGACGCCGGTGGCCAGGATTATGGCAAGTGCTTCAGGGAGCTGGTTGATTTTGTGGGCGAGCAGGATGGTGAGCTGTTCGAGTGCATCATCGTAAGTGGTGGAGGCACGGGCTAGCACCGGCGCCGCGGTAAGAGCATCCTGATCACGCAGCAGCTGCGGGCGGCGGCTAAGGGTGTCAAGGACCAGGCGATCGGCGATGAGGTGAGGAACCAGGTCTGGCCGGTGGTCAGGCCCTAGGGGGTAACGTCGGTGCACCCAGCCGGCAACGGCGACACGGGACTCCTGCGCAGAGTCGTGAGCGAACTGAGGTAGCCGACGCAGGAGCGTCGCTGCCTCCTCAACATCAGCGGCAGGAGACAGCAGCAGCACCGTCAGGGCCTCGGCGAGGGTATCCACGTCACACCCCACAGGCAGCCGCGACAGGTCAGCGGCCCAGCCGCGTTGCTCCAGCGCGACCAGCTCGGTGAACAGCCCGGACGGCGGCTCGGTGCGGGTATTGATCCGCCCCAGCACCGCCAGCAGCGCACGCGCATGCAGCACCAGCGGCGTATCATCGTCCGACCCAACCGGACGATCCGACAAGTCCGGCGGAGAGACCTGCAGCGCGCGGGCGTAGGCCCGAACGGCCTCCCCATACCAGCGCTGCCGGTCACCGGCCTCACCAACGGGTTCCAGCGTCTCGATCCGCCTCAGATGCGGCAAAACCGTGTCGGACAGCACCGGCACTGCCGCAGCCGTACGGGCAAGCAACACCACACGGACCAGATCGGGGTGGCGTATCGCTCCACCGAGCAGAGCTTCCAGTACGGAAACGGAAACACGGTCGGCGTCGTCGACGATCACCAGCGTCGGGTCGTCGGCAGCGACGATCCGCTCGACGAGCCCCGCTCCATCACCCTGCAGGCGACCGGCCGCCCAGTCCTTGCCGAGCAGGAACTCCGCCACCGCCAAAGCCAGACGACTCTTGCCCACCCCAGCTGAGCCAACCACCACCCTCGCCACCTCAGCCCGCGGATCACGGTGTTCACACCACGCCACAAGCCGGTCATGAACGGCGCTCCGGCCCCACAACGGAGTCGGACTGAACGGAGCGGTCAGCCAATGCACCACACCCCGCGCTCCAGATACCCCGTCGCCCTGTCCGGTAGCCGTCTGGTCGGTCGAAAAGATGGGTGCGGGTGAGCGCAGAGGCCCCAGCATCGCGTCGCGCGCATCCCGCAGATCTTGCCGCTCACGCCCTGCTTGCCACACTGACAAGCCGACCTGGACCGCCACGAGCACGACCAAGGCCACGGTCAACGCCCACGAGAATTCGCCGGTGGCCAAATCGGTTACCACTCCGACTCCGGCGGCGATGACCACCGACACGAAGCCGTGCCACCATCGCGCTCCGCGCAACCGACTCATACACCACCTGTCGCTGGGCGGTCCGCTTGCGTAACACAACCACAGGAACTGACACCTCCAACAAGAAATGACACGTACACTGAGACTGGTCATGGTGGCATCGGGTTGAGACAGCCGAGGAACCACAGGCTATTCATCATCAACATGTCACGGTCAATGAGAACCTACAGTCGGCGGCCCACACTCCGGCGCCCGCGGCGAATTCGGTGACCTGGTACCCATCCGCCCTGCTGCCGGCAGCTCTGTGCAGTGCCTACGCGGGGAGTACCTGGCCCACTACGGCATGACCCGCACCTACAGCCATCGCTACCGGCTGCACGGCACACTTTGCTTGTGGACCCGGTTCGAGCGTGACCGTTGACCACGATGAAGGGCGGCGGGCACAGCCCCGGCACCGACAGCGGGCTACCAGTCCGCCCCGCAGGTACGCACATGAGGTGTCTGAACCGTAGGCACGACTTGCCGCGCGCGGGCAGACCATCAGCTACGACCACTCGGTGGCCCGCCACGGGCTCGTGCAGTCGGTCGCAGGACGTCGCAGCCTTAAGGGGCGCTTCCTTCCGGACTGGGAGGCGTCTCGTCAGGTGGCAGTGCGTCGTGAGCAGTCGGGTCAGAGGAGCGCACCTCTCGGATCGCCTCGTCGAGCCAAGCCGCAGTGCTTCGGAGCGCCTCGTTGAGCTTTGCGTCGCTGGTGAGGGTGGCGTCGCCGGTGAAGTTCGCCCCGCCAAACGGGGCGTAGTCTCTGAAGGTCGCCCCAACTGACCCGGGGTCGCGGGTGAAGGCCGCCCCGAAGAACCCGGCGTAGCTGTCGAAGGTCGCCCCGCCGAACTCGGCGTGGCCGGCGAAGGTCGCGTCGCCGAACCTGGCGTAGCGAGTGAAGGTCGGCGCCCACTTGCGCGTGTCTTCTCCGGCCGCGTACTTCCAGCCTCGCCATTCCGAAGGCACCTTTACGGCAATGACCAGTCGATTCCAGATCTGCACAAGGTCTCGGGAGCACGCTGGGCACGCCCACATCAACCCCGGCGTAGGGAAAAGGAACCACGCCAAGGAACATCCGGAGGGATCATGGGGATGAGATTTCGTACCGCACTGGGAGGAATCCCGCTCTTGTTGTTCGTGAGCCTGCTGCTGGCGCCGGCGCAGGCCACCGCAGCCGTTCCCGAGCACCACCAGCGGGTGGCCACCGCAAAGGCCGCCGCCATCCAGTGTTTCGCAGACGCAGACGACCCGGATGTCCTGACATCCACCAGCAGGAGCATCCACGCTGTCGGCCGGGTGACCGGGTGCACGTCGCGGCCGGACAGCTGCCGGCTGAGAGTCGACCTCGAACAGTACAACGGCGCTCTCGGTTACTGGACGACGGTCGCACACAAGGACAGCGGCTGGAAGGCGGGATGCAGGCGCGCCTGGTGGGGCGGTTACCCGTTTGTGGACACCGTCTACCACTGCACACATGACAACGACACACGGTGGGGCTACCGCACGGTCATCTACTTCGACATCGAGGACGACGGGGACATCGCTTCGGATCGTGCCCAGAGCATCAACAACAAGCTGTTCAGGTGCTTCTGAGCTGAGCGGTGGGCCAGAGCTTTCGAGCCTGGCCCACCGGCTTTCGTCAACGAAGCGGCCGCACCACGGGGATCCCGGTCGGCGGACGCGGCCAACCCGAGTGACCGACTCGGCGCGGTCAGCATTCCCCCAGTGTTTTGGCGAGCTGTTCGAGTTCGGTGGCTTTTGCGTCGTTGCCTAGTTGGATGAACAGTGCTCGTGCTTCGTTGAATGCTTCTCGCGCGGCTTTCCGGTCGACGCCGGAGTACGCATGGCCCAGGCTGGTCAGTGCTGCAGCATGAAAGGAGTGCCAGCCGCGGGACTGCCACAGGGCAACGGACTCTTCGAGGAGAGGGATGGCCGCGGCGGCATGGCCGGCCGCCAGTTCGATCTCTCCGAGGGTTTCGAGAGCTTCGGCCTGGTGGTGTGTCATCTTGTACTCGCGGCTGAGTCTCAGTGCGGTTTCCGCCGTTGTTCTCGCGTCAGGGTGGCCCCGTCGGGCGTGCAAGCCGGCGAGTGCGAGCAGGGTCAACACCTCGGTATAGGTGTCGCGGTACCGGCGGGAGATGGCCAGAGACTCTTTGAGCATGAGCTCGCTGGTATCGAAGTCACCTCGGTCCCGATGGGCGATTCCGGAGAACTGCAAAGCGGTCGCGACGCACCGGTCGTTGCCCAGGAGCCGGGCTCTCGCCAGAGCGCTGGTCGCGTGCCGGATACCGGCGTCGAGGTCACCGTGGTCGAAGTGGGCCACGGCGAGGGCCAGATGAGCACGCACCTCCCCTCCGAGGTGGCCTGATCGTTCGCCGAGGGCCAACGCGTCGGTCGCAGCCCGAACGGCTGACTCGTGGGCGCCGGTGGCGATCAGCGCCCAGGCACTCATGACCAGGGCGTCGGACTCTCCCGGTTCATGTCGCAGTTCAGTGAACATGTCGAGGAGCCGAGTCGCCTGGGTACGCAGCCCGGCCATGGCGTTGCCGTCATGATCGTTGCTGATCCACGTATTCACGTCCACCAGCCCGCGAAGCATGACGGCCTCGCCGAGCAGGTTGCCGGTCCGGCGGCAGAGTGCCATAACGTCGGTGTTGACGTTGACCCAGTCGGCGTACATGCCACGCAGGTCGAAGTACTTCTCCAGGCAACCAGCCAGGTCGAAAGCCAGATCGTCCAGGCCGAGGGCGCAGGCCTGCCGTATCGCCGACAGCATGGCCACGCGCTCCGCGTCGAACCAGTTTTCGGGATATCGCACGGGAGCCACGCGCGGAACCGCCGGTCGTGGCGTAGGACCGCTGATGGACGCGTAACAGGGTCCGGGAATTCGGGCGGCCATCCGCTCCGCGAGCACGAGCCAGCCACCCAGACCTCTGACCAGCGCCCGCGCGCGGTCCTCCTCCCTTTCCTCCGTGTGGGCACGCTCCAAGGCGAAAAGGCGAACGAGGTCGTGGCAGCGATAACGGTACTGGCCGACCGGATCGGTTTCGGAGATGGTGAGGAGTTGAGCATCCACCAGTGCCTCAGCGTATTCGGTCGCCTCGTCCATCGGGCATTCGAGCACTGTCGCCGCCAGCCAGGGTGGGAAGTCGGGTGTCTTGAAGAGTCCGTACATGCGAAGCAGGCGTCGCGGCTGCTCCGCGAGCCCCCGGTAGCTCAGGGCGATAGAAGCTCGCACGGCAAGATCACCAACGGTCAACCGGTCCAGGCGCCGGCGTTCGTCGCCGAGTATCGTGGCGAGATGCGCGAGCTGCCACGCCGGCCTGGCCGCCAGCCGTGCTCCCGCGATCCGGACTGCCAGCGGCAGGCAGCCACACAGTCGCACAATTTCGGCGGCTTCGTCGGTCTGCGCGTCGACACGTTCGCCGTCGGTGACCTTGGCGAGCAACTGGACCGCCTCCGGCACGGCGAACATCTCCAGGTTGATTTGCCGCGCCCCTTCAAGCCCTGTCAGTCGCACGCGGCTGGTGACCAGGACCGCGCAGGTGGGGACACCCGGCAGCAGAGGGCGGACTTGAGCCTCAGACGCCGCGTCGTCCAGCACGACAAGGACCCGGCGCCCTGCGAGCATTGTTCGGAAAAGCTCGCCGCGTTCGACCGGATGAGCGGGGATCACTCGGTCCGGCACGCCGAGCGCACGCAGGAACCTCGCCAGCACATCACCGGGCTCCAGCGGGGACTCCTGAGCCCCACGGAGGTTGATCCACAGTTGCCCATCGGGAAACGATGCCGTGATCAGGTGTGCGGCGTGCAGCGCGAGCGCGGTCTTGCCGACTCCACCCATACCCGTGATGGCGGCGATGGTCAGCGCCGTAGCGGGTGAACCGGCGGTCAGCTGCTCACGGAGGGCTGCCATCTCGGCCGGCCTCCCGGTAAAGTCGGGTACGTCGGGCGGCAGCAGGCCGGGGGCTGACCACGCCCGAGTCCAGGTCGCCGGGGTGTCCGTCGCTTCCGTTCGCTCGGGTGGGTCCGGTTCGGGCGGGGCGAGCACGGGGCTGTCTTCGAGAATCCACAGGTGCAGCCGGCGCAGTGCGGGGCCTGGATCCGAGCCCAGTTCCTCGGCCAGCAACATTCTCGTGCGGTCGTAGTGTTCCAACGCATGGGCCGCGCGGCCACACCGGTACAGCGCGAGCATGAATTGACCGGCCAGGCGCTCATTCATGGGATCGGCAGCAGCACGGGTGGCAAGTCTGGGCAGGATCTCGGCGTGCTGGCCACAGCGCAGACGTGCGTCATCCAGGTCCAGTTCCGCGGATTCCCGCTCCCGGAGCAACGTATCGCGCACGGTGTTGAACCAGGGGCTGTCGACGGTGGCGAACGGCTCTCCACGCCACAACGCCAGCGCCTTGGCGTACAGATCCACCGCGGCATGAGCCTCACTGGCAGAACGCGCCTGCGCCATCAGATGACGGAAGCGATGCAGGTCGACGGCGCCGGGGTCGACCAGTACCCGGTAGCCGGCGGACTGTCGCTGGATACGTACCGCAGCGGTGTCGGACTCGAGAGCGCCGCGCAGCCGGGAGAGATAGCTGTACAACGTGGAGTTCGCGCGTGACGGAGGCCGTTCTCCCCACACCCGATCGACCAGTTGCGCGACCGGTACCAAGCGTTCGGCGTCGACCAGCAACACGGCCAATACCTGCCGCTGCCGAGAGTGACCAAGATCGATTGACCGGTTCCCGGCGCGCGCCTCGATGGAACCGAGCAGGCCGAACTCCATCACAGCCCCCCTACGGCCGATTCAAGGTTTCCCCAAGGTCTTCTCTGCTCAGTTTGCCCAGCGATTCTCCACCACGCCACAGACAGATGGGAGTAATTCCCGGTGGGAAACGCAGAGCGAAATCCGGCTTCACGCGTTTGGTCGAACTCCCCGCGGCACCGCCGACGCCGGTCCAAGGTTTACCCACGGGCAGGCGTGGACGGTGATAGCCGGGTCAGTCCCGGCTGACCGTCACCATGCCGAACTGGGAGGTCACGTTGTCGACAAGACCGAGATTCACGTTTTTCACGGTGATGGCGCCGGTCCTGGTCGCCGCCACGCTGTGGGGTCCCGGGACGCAGGCGGTCGCCGAGCCCACCGCCGAGCCCGAGACAGCCGCGGCGCTACGGGAAGCGAAGAGCACGGGCACACCGGTCATCCTGCCGTCAAGGACCACCGAGACATCTGTCACGGCGGTAACCCCGCAGGGCCGGCTCTCCACCGAGATCACCACCGGACCGGCGCGGGTCCGCGACGGGAACGGCACGTGGAAGGACATCGATACGCGGCTGATCGAATCAGGCGGGTCGCTCCGGCCTATCGCGGCGACCGCGGACGTCCGGTTCTCCACCGGCGGTAGCGGCCCATTCGCGCAGCTGAGCCGGCCGGACGGAAAGTCACTGGCGTTGAGCTGGCCGGCACCGCTGCCTCGGCCGGTGATCGACGGTAACAAGGTTGTCTACCGTGGCGTGGTGGCATCCACCGGTGATCTGGTCGCCACCGCCCTGCCTACCGGTCTGCGGTTCGACGTCGTGCTGCGGGCCCGGCCTACCCGTTCGGTCGAGTTGAGGATCGCCGTCGTAGCAAAGGGTCTGGCTCTCCGGGCAGGCGGTGGCCGAATCCGGGCGACCGACGGCAGCACACTGGTCGCCACTTCGTCCGCGCCTGCCATGTGGGACGCGCACCGCGACGCCGGGACGGCTGACTCCACCTCCGCAATCCGCTCCCGCCGCACCGGCGACATCACGGGGAACATCGAGAACAGCGGCGAGAACACGGTGCTGGTGCTCAAGCCGGCCATGTCGTTCCTCAACGATCCGGCAACCGTGTACCCGGTCACGGTTGACCCGTCGGTGGTCCTGCCGCTGGCTGGTGACACCGACGTCAACAGCGCCTTCGACGGCAACAACGTCAGTGGCGAGTACTTGAAGGCCGGCACCGAGTCCGACGGGGAGAAGGCTCGTGCCTACCTGAAGTTCGACACCCGTGGCCTGCAGGCCCCGACCAAGGCCGAGCTGAGGCTCACCAACATCGACGCTCCTCGATGTGGTCCGGCGGTCGGTGCGGGCATCCAGGTTCGTCGCGTCACCGACTTCTGGGCCCCGGACACACAGACCTGGACACCCCAGCCGGCGAACACGACGGAGGACGCGGCGCTGAGCACCGAAGGATCACTTTTCGGCAGCTGCGGCAGTGAGCGGATGACCTGGGACATCACGGCGATCGTGGCCAAGTGGGCCGCGGGCACCGCGGGTAACCACGGCCTGGTTCTGCAGTCCCCGACGGAAACGGCGACGGCCAACTATCGGGTGTTCACCTCTGCCGAGAACACCGAGGGACTGGGGGACCCACCCACCCTCACCGTGACCACCGATATCCCGTTCACCCCCGGTGAAGGCGACGATCCCGCCGATCCCGGTCCCGCGCCCGCCGACCTGTGGCCAGGTCGTGTCGAGCCCGAAACCGGGGTGGGGGTAACCACTGGCACGGACCTCCGTGAGGACGGGTTGATCACCACTCGCAGCCACAGTGCCGGGCAACGCATCGACGTGACCCAGCCGAACGAGAACGTGCTCGGCCCGAATTGGCGCCTCGAACCACTGGGCGGAATGCTCGGAGACCGGTTGAAGGATTTCAGTGCCAATGGATACGTCCAGATCAACCTCACCAGCGGCACCGACTCCAACCGTTACCTCGCGGACCCGGCCACCCCAGGCCGCTTCGTCGCGGAAGACGGCAGCACCGTGGTGAAGAACCCCGACGGCACGTTCACCGAACACAGCAGCGCCGAGACCGGCACCACACGTACATGGACCGCGGCGGGCGACGACTACCTCGTCAGCGGCGTCCGTGATGCCGACGGTGGCACGACCGTCGTCACCTATGACGCCCAGGGCCGGGTGCGCGTCATCGCGTCCCCGACTGTCCCGCAGGACGCGTGTGTGCCGCCCGGCTCGCCGGCATGCGGTACCGCTACCTTCAACTACGCGACGACCACCACCGCGACGCGCACCCAGTTCGGTGATGTGGCCGGCCAGCTCAAGGACATCAGCTACGACCCAGCCGGCGACCCGGCCCCTACCACGGTTGTCGGGTACGCCTACGACGCCGCTGCCCGCCTGCGCCAGGTCAAGGACCTCCGGCAGGTCGACGGTGAACCGATCTCGACGAGTTCCTACTCCTATGACGCGGCAGGTAACATCACCCAGCTCACGACACCGGCGGACGGGACCTGGAACCTGACCTACTCAGCGCCGGGAAGAATGACGGGCGCCTCCAAGGCAGCGACGCTCATGGCGCTGCCGGCACACTGCAAGTACGCCTCCCAGTACCTGTGGGGAACCGACGGCTGCTGGGCGGGTCCCGTCCCGATGGAGTACGGCGGACCGAAACTACAGCCGCGGTGGAAGCGAACCCCTGGCAACAAGGCAGTCGTCGGCGTCAACAACGACAACTGCACGTCACCCACCGGAAGCCGGCCGAGCGGGTTCGACTTCAGGGTCGCGTGCGACATGCACGACTACGGCTACGGAATCATCTATCTGAAGACCAGAGAATGGGACAAGTCGAAGAAGTCCGCTGTGGACTCGGTGTTCTACACGACACTGCGCGACTACACCTGCAACGCGTACTCCAACGCATACATCCCGCGAGTCACCTGGACTCGTCGATCACTGTGCCGTGATTGGGCATGGAAATATTACCAGGGGGTCAAGTACGGCGGCGGCCACAGCATGCTCTACAAGGACCAGTACTGACCATATGCCGTGAACCGCCATCGAGTCCGCCGGATCCGGATCCGGCGGACTCACTCGTACGTAACGAGAAGTTTCTTCCGGACGACACGAGAACACCTCAACCGTCCGACCGCACCTGAGCCGACCACTCCAGCCGGTCGAGGACCATTCGGACGTCCGGCCGCCGGGCTGTTCGGCGAGCAGGAACGCCGCGGCGTCGTTGACGGCGACGGGCAGGACCTCGATGACCGCGGCCCCGTACAGCCGACCGTCGGCGAGCGCGGCGGTGTACTCGGTGGTGCGGCTGGTGAGCACGACTGTCAGACCTGCGGCGTCGCGGTCGATCGTCTGCAAAGGCCTGGCCCTGGATGGCTGGTGCCATCTCGTCCAGGCCGTCGAGCAACAGCGCGACCCGTCCGGTGCGGATCAGTGTCTTGGCGGTGTGAGGTCCGCCGTGTGCAGCCGCGGACAGGCCGGGTTAGTCGCGGCTCAGGGCTGCCACTGCCCAGTCCTCCAGCGAGGCGGCCTTTGGGTTCCAGCCGCCAAGGGTCAGCCATACCGGTACTGGCTCCTCGGAGCTGGGCGGCCGGTGGTGGAGGACGTCGATCAGTAGCAGCAGGATCGCCGCGGTCTTGCCCGCTCCCGGTTCGCCGAGCACCACGATCCGCCCTCTTGTGCTGTCGAGCCGGTTGTAGAGCTGCTGGCGGAGTTCGGTGACGACTCCGGTCGTGAGCAGCCAGCCCGTCGATGCGCCCAGCACGAGTGCGCCGGACACGACGGGTGGGTCGTATTGCAGTTCTGCTGCTGGCACAGCCACGTCGTTGCCCGCCCATGCCCAGCGCACCGATGCCGGTGACGGGGCGGTGACCCGCCGGTCGTGGGCCCGGCGCCGCCAGTTGCCGTCTTCGCTGGGGCGCGGTGGCTAACTGAGCAGCCTGCGTCAGCGCGGTCGACGCGGATGAATGGTGCTGACGTTGCGCAGTGCCGCGCACTCGCCGCGTAGTCTGCGAGCCTCGATGCTGAGCCGCTGGATCTCCGCGGTGGCCAGTGCGAGGTGTTCGCTCAGCTCGCGATTGCGCTGCCGTAGTCGCGCGTTCTGCTGCGCCAGACGGTCCGCACCGCGGACGGCAGCGCCATCAGCGGGGCGGAGGTCGTGGTGCGTTGTCGACGAGTCCTTCATCTGCGCGACGATCGCTGGGAAATGGCGGCGGAAGGTGGTGTTGGACAGACCGACCCGCTGCGCGAGCGCGAGGACGGTCGGCGCTCGGGTGGTCTCGGCGTCGGTGTGCAAGGCGGCCAGCGCGGCGCGGACATCCTCGACGGTGGGCAGGCCGGTGTGGCGCGTCATGAGGTCTCCGATGTGTGTCGTGCGAGGTATGCGGTGATGCGGTCGCGGCGCTCGGCCAGGCGGTGCCATAGCAGCGGCGGCACCGAGCTCGGTCGCTGCAGTTCGTGCGTCAGGTGTTCGGCCTCGCGTCGCAGCGCGGCAACGTTGGTCCTGGTGAGCGCGACGTTGGGGCAGTCGAGGGGGCGGCATGCAGACAGTTCGGGCGCCGCCGGCCGCGCCCGGTCGGCCAGGCACAATGCGGTGTTGGGGTTGAACACGCAGGTGACGTACTCCCCGGGATAGATCGCGGGGTCGTCGCGGTGCAGGATCCGCCGCAGGCGCGCCGGGTCGGTCACGACTGTCCCGACGAACGCCGAGGCGAGCCTGTCGAGGCGGCGCCCGGCCTCGGCGGCGGCCGGGCCAGCCAGGTCCGGGTGGTCGTGATCAGTGGCCAGATTCACCAGTACCTCACCGCGGGCGAGGGCCTGCTCGGCTTCGACCTCGGCGCGGAAACCGGAGTCAGAGGTGCCGGCGTAGCCCTCGAACATGTGGATGCTCAGGTGCCGGTACTGGATGGCACCGGCGATTGAGCCGCCCGGTCGCCGGGCGATGAACCAGGCCAGCGTGCGGCGGAACTGACCGGTGCGCAGCCGCACCGGCCGACCGTCGATCTCCGGGATGGCATCGCCGCGGTCGTGGGCCTGGCAGTAGCGGTTGACCCAGGCGACGAAGTCCCGCATCTGTTGGTTGGTGGTGGCGCCGCTCGGAACCTTCCCGCTCGCGGCACGCGCCTCGGGCGTGTGCGGCGCCGTGGTGACGTCGAGCGTGGCGAAGAGCAGGTCGTCGGACCGGCCGGGCTGCAGCTGCTCGAGGACCTCGACAGCGCGGGCCGCCGGTTCACCGACGATCCAGGTCGCGGGCGTGCCGCGCGGGTCGCGCTCGCCCTTGAAGGCCACACTCTGCACGCTCCACCGATACGCCATCCCGTCGGCGGTGCGATGCACACGCAGGCATCCCCGGCGCAGGTGCTTAATTACTGGTGGAGGGCACTTATTCCGACCGTGCGCTATTCCCCGCCGGAGACGAGGACCTGGCGGGCGCTGTCACCGCGGTCGTGGATGGCCCGCGCGAGTTCCTTCGCAAACGGCGCGCTTGGCTCGTATGACCCCGCTACGATGTGTCGAGCTTCTGATAGTCCTGGCAGAGGGCGAGGGGTGTGGACGCCAACGAGAGACGCGACAGCGCGAAGGACGTCGATCGGGCTGCTCCAGATACAGTTGAGCAGCAGGTGGACGCCGATGGCGGGTCGCAGGTCGATCAGGCTGGCAGGGACGTGCACATCCATGCTGCCGTGGATGGGCAGCCGATGGACGCTCCGAATGGCCGCGTTGAGGCTCGCCAGGTAGTCAACGCCTTTCGCGGCGAGGCCACGAACGTCGTCGAGGCAGGGACGATCTATGGCAACGTGACGTTCGGTTCCGGGTCTGGACTGGGCAGCGTGGGTGAGGGCAGTGCGGTGCCGGTACCGGCGCACCGTGTCGTGGCTCGTCCTGAGCTTTCCGGGCGTGTGATAAGGGCGCTGACCGATGAGAGCCAGGACGACATGCTCGCCGTGACGGGTTTGTGTGGCGCCGGGGGCTTCGGTAAGACCACGCTGGCGGCCGTGGTGGCAGGCGATCGTCATGTCCGGGACTGGTTTCGCGACGAGGTGTGGTGGGTGACGCTCGGCGAGCATGTTCGCGACATCGAGTTGGCAAGCAAGGTCAACGATCTGACGGCGAGGGTGTCGGGTGTCCGTACTGACTATCGGGATCCTGAACAAGCGGGTCAGCACCTGGGCGCGGTCCTGGAGGGAAGGCGTTGCTTGCTGATCGTCGATGACGTGTGGAACGAGGCGCAGTTGGCGCCATTCAACATTGGCGGGCTGTCGTGTCGGCGGTTGGTGACGACGCGAATATCCAGCGTGCTTCCCCAGAATGCGGTGTCGGTCATCGTCGATATCATGTCTCCTGGGCAGGCCCGCGCGGTTCTGAGCGAGGGCCTCGCGTCGACGGGCGGTGTTGATTGGCAACCGTTGTGGGCCCTGACCGGGGGGTGGCCGGTGCTTCTGGCCTTGGCCAACCGACAGGTGCAGACATACGCGCGACGGGGCCTGAAAGTCGCTGCCGCAGTGCAGCGTGTAGCAGAGCGGCTGGCCGCCAAAGGGCCTGCAGCGCTGGACCCCAAAAACCCTGCGCAGCGGCGTCTCGCGGTGACGGCGACCGTCGAGGTCAGCCTGGACCTGCTCGCCGAGCCCGATCCTTCGCGGCGGACCCGGTTTCTGGAACTGGCGGTGTTCACCGAGAAGAACATCATTTTCCAGCAGACGCTGGAAATCTACTGGGCCTACACAGGAGGCCTCGACGCTGACGAGGTCGAACAACTCTGCCTTGACCTGGCCGACATGTCCTTGGTGCAGGGGTACCAGCATGGGCAACGCCCGATGCTGTGGCTGCACGACGTCATGCGCGAGTACATCCGATTCCACACCGACGCCGACCTCGCTCGCTACCACCAGGACTTTCTGAAGTCCTACCGCCGACAGTTGGGCATAGCGGGCAGTGAATAAGGCACACTGGTGGGAACTGGCCAAGGACGAGCCGTACCTCTGGGATCAGCTCGCTTTCCACCTGTCTCGCGCCGGACTGACAGACGAGCTCAAGGATGTGATCTGCGACTTCCGCTGGATTACGGCGGCACTGCGCCACCGCGGCCCTGCGGTAGTGGAGAGCAACCTCGAATACGCCACCGACGCAATTGCCAGGTCACTACGCCAGGCCATCACGCAGAACGCCCACCTGCTCGGACCGCTTGCGCCAGACAACGCCATGTCCGTCACACTGCTATCCCGTCTGCGCAACTACCCCGAACTCGCCGACTACGTCACCACCGCCACAAAGACAATTCCACGGCCTTACTTAGCCCCGGCTAGCGCGTTCCCCGACTTTCCCCACCCAGCCGCGCTACGCGTCCTCGCCGGCCATCCCGTGGCGATCAGCCCCGACGGCACCACCCTGGCCATCTGGCGCGGTCGCACAGTACGACTTTGGAACCTCGATGGCTCTGTCCGCGCCGAGATCGAACTGCACACCGACCAAGTCCAGGTGCTGGCCGTTGGCCCAGGTGGAGCGCGGGTGGCAGCGGCGGGCGGGGACTTGGTGCGGGTGTGGAACGCTGACGGCACGCTGGAGACCGAGTTCGTCAACGGCATGGTTCTCGGGATGGCGATCGGCCCAGACGGCAGGCTCGTCCTCCGTTACTTCGAAAGCGGCGGGTGGCTGAACGACGGCGGGTCTAGCAGGGACAGTCAGCTCCGTAATCGTGACGGCACCCTTCAGGCATTCCTGCGCGATCACAACGGCGCGGTGGGCGGGTTGGCGGTGAGCCCAGACGGAACTTGGTTCGCCACCAGCGATGGCGACATGACGCAGCACGACGCCAAGGTCCGGTTGTGGAACGCGGACGGCTCGCCGCGCGCCCTGCTCAGCGGCCACTCCCGCCCGATCCGATGCGTCGCCATAAGCCGCGACGGCTCCCGGGTCGCGGCTGGCGCCGACGATGGAACCGTCCGGCTATGGCGTGCCGACGGCTCGCCGCGTGGAACTCTCGCCTGTCACACGATCCCGCTGCGGGCGGTGGGATTCGGCCCGGACCGCGACTGGCTCGCCGTTGGGGCTGAGGACGGCGCGGTCTCCGTCTGGGGCGCAGACGGCTCAAGACGCGGCGTCCGCACAGGCCACACGGCTGCGGTCGACCAGATCGCGATCAGCCCCGATGGCGTTTGGCTCACGGCAGCTGCCGAGGACGGCACAATCCGGTCATGGGCCATCGACAGCGTCCCCGCCCCCGCGCCCGCCGATCACCAAGGGCCGTTCAGAGACTTGGTGGTCGCCGAGAGCGGACAGTTTGCCGCCGTCAGCGCGGACAAGGCAGTGCAGCTCTGGGAAGCGGACGGCACACCGCGCGCCCGTCTGAGCGCGCCCGCCGACCGCGTCAACAGTCTGGCGATCAGCGCAGACGGGACATGGCTCGCCACTGGCGACCGGAATGGAACGCTTCGCCTATGGGACGCCGACGGTGGCCAGCACGCCACGATCGTGGGCTTCCCGGGAGCGTGCCGGGGTATGGCGATCAGCCCCGACGGAGCCTGGATCGCCACAACCGGCGGCGCGAGCGTCCTCACACTCGACGCCGGAGGCAAGGTGCGATTGTGGAACGCCGATGGGACACCCCGCGGCGCGCTCACAGCGGCACACGAGCCCTTGTCGCTGGTGATCAGCCCGACGGGAGCCTGGATCGCCGCACTCGGACGCTCGCGGTCGTCCGACGGTCGTGAAGGACGCCTGTACCTGTGGAACTCTGATGGGTCGCCGCGTAGCGACCACCCATCCACTGTGGAGTTCCCCCTGGGCATGCTGGTCAGCCCGGACGGAGCCTGGATCGTCGCCTACGACAACTACCACGTCCAGACCTGGCACGCCGACGGAACCACCAAGGGAACAGCGCGTCTTGGGGGGTTCGCGGCCGAGACGATGGCGATCAGCCCAGACAGCTGCCTGATCGCCCACAGCGGCGGCGACCACCGCGACCACCGGGTACGGCTGTGGCGGCCGAACCTCACCGAGGCCGCAGTCCTCGCCGGCCATATCGACAAGGTGTCCGGGCTGGCCTTCAGCCCGGACGGCCGCATGCTCGCCAGTTCCAGCGCAGATCGTACTGTCAGAATCTGGGACGTCGCCAGCCGAGAATGCCTGACCGCGTTGAGAACAGACTCGCCACTGAACAACCTCGTCTGGATCCCCGGCACATCGAAGATCGCCGTTGCCGGAGGACTCGGAATCTACATCCTCAGCCTTCAGCGGGGGGACCATCTTGCAGCGTCCGTCGATGTGCGCGAGAGCAATAAGTAAGCCCGTCGCCGTTGAGGATCTCCCGCCTCAACGAGGTGCTCCGCGGCGAACTGTGCTTCATGGAACGTCGTCATGGCCTCGCCTCCCCTTAAGCGGCTCAGCAGGTTGTTGGTGCCGACCTCAGTTCGCGTCTAACGGAACGTCCTCTAATGCCCGGCCTGAGCTATTGGTCCGGTTGTGGCTCGGCGGCTCGTGCGGCGAGGTAGTCGGTCCAGTCTCGGCGGGCGTAGGTGACCCAGCGGACTGCGGTGTTGACGTGGAGGCCGAGGAGGTCGGCCAGGATAGCTGCCGGGAGGTCGACGGCGAGGGCGGCGAGCGCGCCGTTGCGGGCGGGGCGGGCGTTGATGCCGTGCCGGTTGAGCAGGTTGGTGAGGCTGTGCCCGTCGATGGGTTGCCCGGGAACGCGGCCGGGGAACAGCCACCTGGGTGTGTTCGGGCCGTGGGGGATCATGAGCGGGGTCGACGGCCGGGATGCCAGGTCACGGAGCAGAGTGCCGAGTCGGGGCGGCAGCAGGATTGGGTGACGGCCCGCCGTCAGGTAGGTGTCGTCTCCCTTCTCGGTGAGCTGGTCCGCGGTGAGGTGCCGGATCCGCTGGGCTTGGAGTGCGAACAGGATGATGAGCGCTCCGGCTGCCCGAGCCTCGATGGGGAGGGTCTCGTCGGTCAGGCAGCGTTGGAGGAGTCGCCAGCGTTCGTCGTTGTCGAGGAGGTCGGCGGGTTCCTGGCGCGGGATAGAGGGAACGGTGAGCCGGCGGCTGAGCCCGCGATCGGCTGCCCAGCCAAGGAAGTAGCGGATTCTGTTGCGGCGCTGGGTGTTCTCCTCGTCGAGCCATCGGTCGAGGTCGTCCTGCTGGAGGTCTTCCAGGGTGGTTGCCTGGGCGTCGATCCAGGCCAGGAGGTCGAGGGCGACCAGGATCCGGCGGCGCAGGTCACGCCCGACAGTGGTGGGGAAACCGCGTTTGCCCGCCCGGCTTCGGGCTCGGCGCAGCAGGTGCCAGTGCAGGAAGGGGCGGACGAGGTTGGCGTGCTCGACCGGCTTGTCCGCCAAGTGGTGCTCCAACCAGGTCGGAACACGCTCGAGGTCCTCGTGTCGTTCGGGGAGCACCCCGGTCTGCACCAACATCTGCCGGAGATGCTGAAGAGCGGCACCGGGTGGCAACTCGTCCAGGAGGTCGTGACTGATCGGGCGGCCTTCAGCGACGAACGCGGCCAGCAGTTGGGCGTTCGGATGCGCGTGAACCCACTGGATGGCCTTGAACGGCGCATGAGTTCTGATGAGGCCGTCCGCGAGCGGCTGGAGTTGAGCCGGGATGGTCCCGTTTGGACCGGCGAGCAGGCCGTTGACCCTGCTGGTGAGGACACAGTGGGCGCAACGCCCGTGCCCGTAAGGGTTTCCTGACCGTCCGCACTGTCGGCAGCTGTAGTCGACGTCGTGCCCTGCGCAGGGACCGCAGAGCCCGGCTCCGCTGGCGTCCCGGGCGATGAGCGGGTGGGGCTCGTGACAGCGTGCGCACTCGGCCGGGGATCGGACGATGGCGGTGTAGCAGCTCTGACAGACCGGCCCGATCGGCCAGTAGGTCATGACGGGCTTGTCGCGCTCGCAACGTGAGCAGGTCACGCGGGGACGTTCGTCGCGGGCGTAGCAGGTGTGGCAGATCGGCTCGCCGGAGGTGATCCGTTGGCAAGGCCGTACCCGTCCGCAACGTGAGCAGGTCCGTTCCGGTCCTCGGTAGCAGCTGTCGCAGAGGTCGGGCTGATCGCCGTGAGCGTTGCGGGCGATCTTGCCGAGGCGACCGCAGCGGCCGCAGGTCCGTCGCGGCCGCCGATGCCGGGTGTAGCACAAGTGGCAGTAGGCGCCCTGCTCGTCGATGAGTGCTGCGGCAGCCGTCTTTCCGCAGGACACGCACGTGTGCATGGGTCGTTTCCAGCACGCCCGGCAGAGCGCGCGACCGTCGGGTAAGCGCATTGCTGGGCAGCAGAGCTTGCCGCACTCACCACACTCCTCGACGACCTCGGGATCGACGCGGTAGCAACGGTTGCAGATGCCGCCTTCGGGTCTCTTGGCCACGATCTTTGTCTCAGTGGCGCCGCAGCGTCCGCACGTGCCCTTTCGCTCACGCGCGTCGCAGGTCCCGCAGATCCGGCCCTCCGGTCGACCGTGTCGAAGGTCGAGGTGGATCTTTCCGCAGCGTGCGCAGCCGGGCCGGACGACGGGCTGCCCGGCGTCGTGCAGGACGTGGGTCAGGCGGATCAGCACCAGGGAGCAGCGGGGGTCCCCCGAGGTGAGGGCCTTGGGGTTCTTGGCCATATGCGCGGCCAGTTGCTCCAGGAACCGAGCCGGGCCCTGGCCCTTCATCGTGATTGGCACCACGACCTCCAGCACCGCCCTGGCTTCCTCGGCACTCAACTCTGGGAGGGCGCTGGTCACCTGGGCGGTCGCAGCTGTTATCGCGGTGTCCAGCCGTTCCGCCTGGCGGGCGAGCCGGGCCGCGGTGGAGGGCGCGGTCATAGCCCTTTAGGTTTCCGGATCGAGGTGCGGCGCACCGCCGGCGCCGGGGCCGTCGTCTCGCCGGCGGTCTTGCGGACCTCCGCGTTGACGGTCTCGACCTCGATGAGGTCGTTCGGGGTGCAGGCCAAGATGTCGCAGAGCGCGGCGAGGGTATCCATCGACAAGCGTTGCGGCGGTTGAGTGACCAGCCGGAACACTTGTTCGCGGGACAGGTGGATGCCTCGCTCGGCCAACGGAGGCCCCAGATCCGTGGTCTGGAACATGTCGCGGGCGGCCATGAGCTTGCGCAGGTTCCAGCGGATCCCCATCTTCTTGATCACGGCTTCTCCCAGAGTTCGGCATGGCGGGCGGTGAGCTTGCTCTTCAGCAGCCGGTTGCGGTACTCATCCGACACACCCGTGTAGATGGCCGTCGTCGCGGCGACCTTGTGGCCTGCCTGATCTTGCACGAATCTCTCGGGGTAATCGAACTCCACGAGGTGCGTGATCATCGAGTGGCGGAGGCTGTGCAGGTCGAGTTCCTCGGGCAACCCGGCAGCCTCGCGGGCGGCCTCGAACGCCTCGTTGGCGCCGCGCTTGGACAACCGGCCGCGCCGTTCGGTCACCCAGAACGCCGGGTGCTGACCGACGTCGAACCGCGGACGGACCTCGGTGACGTAGTGGTCAAGAACGTCGACGATCCAGTCCATCTCCGGGACAGTAAACACGGTGCGGCGCTTGGGCGGGCTGCCGTTCGACGACTTGCCGAACCTGACGAACAGCGCGCCGTACCGGCCGAAGCCCGGAGTTTTGGGATTGTGCCGAAGATCCGCCAGGTCCAGGCCGACCATCTCCTGGCGACGTAGGCCGAAGGCGTAGAAAGCCTTAAGCAGCGCGGAATCCCGCATCGCGGTCAACGCGCCCTTGCGGCCACGGGCACGTTTGTCATCCACCCGGGCGTCTGCCGCGTCGAACAGCGATTGGACCTCCTCATAGGTCAGCGGACGACGACCGGGCTGTCCCTCGAATTCGGCCACATGGGTAACCGAGTTCCCCTCGTGCAGGATTTGCGCCGGAACCCTGCCGAACTGCTCAAGGCAGGTGCCAAGCCATCCGTAACGGGCGTCGGTGATGAAATCCATGAACATCCGCAGACCGTTCTGGTACTGCCGCCCCGTCGAGACCGTGAAGTTCGGGTTCTTCGACCGAAGATGGTCGAAGAACGCCTCGACCTCGGCAGGCTCCCACTCCCACGGGTACTGATTGGTGAACTCGGCGAACCGGCGGACCAAAGACAACCGAGGCTTGATCGTCCCTTCCCACTTCAGAAACCGTGTCCGCTGCTGCCGGCTCCAGCCCTCCAACATGCCCTCAACACCGCCGGCGCCGGGTCAAGGTGCACGACGTTGCCCGCCAGCACCAAGTGCGCAGCACCCGGCAGATCAGCCGCTCGACCCACTGCAACCTCCGTTACATCAGATGCAACATTGTTGAGTCGAGGAGGTTCGAGCGCAAGAGGCCATGGCAAATCCGTCGATCAAGCGGCAAGCGTGTCTCCACGCGGCGCCCTGAGCTGCGGCTTTGTCAGTATTCGAGCGTGCTGAATGCTTCATCAGATGCAATTCTGCCCGTTTTTCCCCGGGGCGCATCCCGGTGAGGTAGGCGATCACGATGAAGCACGCGGTTCCCAAGTGCCGCATCAACTCCGCAGCCTCGTCGAAGTCCAGCGCGGTCCGCCAGGGGCGTCCGGCGATCCGGCCGGTCACCGGGATGTCCAAGGGACAGGGGCCCGGGTGCTGCCCCACCAGTTCCGTGAAGCGTTCGCGGCGGGACACGACTTCGAGCTGGCCCGGCGTCGCGCCGGTGGTGCCGCTGATGTAGGTGCGCGCCAGGCGGACCATGCCGTGCTGCGTGAAGCTGGGGACCGGGGCCTGCCCGGCGATCATCGGCTGGAGATAGGCGTCCAGGGCGTCCTTGCTGGCCGGTGTGGCGCGGTTGGTTTTGGCTGCTTCGCTCAGTCGCCGGGCTTCGGACCAGGCAGCGAGGATGTCGGTCGCGAGGTCGTCGACCACGCGCATCGCCCAGGTCAGCAGCGGTCCCATGGTCTGTTCCGCGAGGGCTTCGGTGGTGTTCTCCCCGCCGCCAGTGGTCGCCGCGGGCAGGTAGTCGTCGGCGCCCTCCTCGTCCCACGGGGGTCTTCCGACGCCGGCCGGATGGGCGCTGAGCTCGTCGAAGGCCCAGAGCCGCGTGAGCGCGACCAGGGCCATCTGGACGGTCGCCCGGCTGCTGTTGGTGGCCGCGAGATGCAGCCCGTAGTCGCGCAGGACGCCGACGCCGCAGTCCGCCAGGCTCGTCATGCCCTGGTTGTCCATCCAGGTCGCCAGCTGCATCCAGGCCATGACCGTGTCCCGCACTTTGTCGCTGCCGAGGCGAGCGCGCATCCGGCTGGACCGTTGTTTGAGGAACGTCGGCCGCAACGCGCCGTTGATCATGGTCCAGGCGACCAGTCGCAGTTCGCCCTGGAAGGCGGGTGGGCAGTGGCGCCAGTGCAGGGCCGCTCGGCTTTCGCTGGGGTTCTCCGTCAACGGCGCCAGCGACCAGATCGCGGCGTCGTAGCGGGAGTTCAGGTGCGCGTGGATGCCGACCGCCCGGCCTGCGGGGACGACCGGGCAATCCGGGGCGGGCAGGGGCAGCAGGTAGGGGTCGGTCTCGGCGGCGGTGCTGGTCACGTGGTGAGCTCTCCGGTCAGCAGGGCGTGGACAAGCTCGCGGTCGTTGCTGGTGACCTGGGTCAGCGCGCGTTCCCAGATCCCGTCGCCGAGCTGGCGTCGCAGGTCGTCCAGGCGGGCGTGGGGTTCGCCCCAGTCGGCGTCCCAACTGCCTGGTGGCATCACCGAACGCAGGTTGGTCAGCGCGTGGTGCAGGTGCGCGAGCCGGGCGTGGTGTCCGGGGTGGACCCGGGCGTTCTCGCAGCCCAGGCACCACAAGAACGACGGAGCGCCGCAGCCGCCGTCCGGGGACGGGTAGGGGCTTCCCGTGTAGTCGGAGCAGTCCGCGGTCGCGGTCTCCAGGTCCGCCGGATCGGGTTCGTCGCGCACCTGGGCAACCAGGACCCGCGCGCGTGCCCGGTCCGCGGCGTCCTCGGCGCCGGCGGCGATGACGTCGACCGCAGCGGCCTGGACTCGTTTGTCGACCAGCACGTAGTGCCGGTCGTGGGTGTCCTGGCTGTTCTGGCCGGGCTCGCGCCGGTCGAGGGCGTTGGTCGTCCGCCGGCCCCGCCGGAACGGCGAACCGTGAAACCCCGCGGCCTTGCCCCATTCCTTGCCGGCGTCGGAGTGGATGCCGAAGCAGAACGGACCGACCGGCGCGAGCCGGGCCTGGTCTTCGCGCACTTGGCCGACCCGCTTGGTTCGCCAGACCAGGAGCCGATCGGTGCCAGGGGCCAGGTCCTCGACGAACACCCGCGCGAACCGGGTGGCCGCCAGCGCCTGCGTGATCAGGCGTCCGCTCGAGGCGGCTCCGTCGTCGGTGACGTTGCGGGTCTCGTGGTGGCGTCCGGGGCCGCGGCGGTGTTTCTCCAACGGGATGCGGTAGGTCAGGCGGCCGTCCTCGCCCTGATCGGGCGTCGCGCGCGGGACCTCCAGCCGGTCGATCACCGACAGGTTCCAGCCGAACTCGGCCATCAGCAGCACGCCCAGCGCCGTCGCTTCCATCCGCGACAGGAACAACCGCTGCCAGGTCACCAGCGCCCTGGAACCGCCCAGCGCGTGGCGGTGCGCGTTGGTGAAGGTCCGGCCCCCGTTCTTGTCGAGATAGAAGGGAAGATCGCCGGTACGGGCGAGAAAGTCCAGCGCCTCGCCGATCGTGTGCTCCCGGCTGTCCCGGGCGAACTCGCCCGCGCGCCACTGCCGCAGGTGCCGCGCGTTCTCCTCGATCCGCAGCAGGGCGGCGCGGAACATCCGCCGGGCGGCCAGCGTGATCTGGTCGAAGTCGGCCTCGCTGTAGGACTGGACCGTGCTCTTCGCCCGCGCCGGACGACGAGCCAGCTCGTCAGCGACGGGGCCCTGTTGCAACCGCGCATCGCCCAGCAGCAGGCGCGCGACCTGGTGTTTGCCGGTGGCGTTGCCGGCCTCGGGGCTCGCTCGCCACTTCCTCACCAAGACGGCGGTGAGCTGATCGAGATCATCGAGAGGACGCGGCTGCCGGGCGAGGAACCCGGCGAAGATACTGATCTGCCTCCAATAGACCTCCGAGGTGACGTGGGCGGCCCATCGGTGCGGGACGCAGCGTGCCGCGAACAGCGCGGCCAGGGAACGCTGCAAAGGCTCGGCGGCCGGCAGCGCCGCGAAGTCGTAGCTCCGGATCCGGCCTTCCTGGTTGTGGTGGTGAACGACCAAGCCGTTCGCGGCCAGGATCTCGGGACGGGCATGATCGGCTGGGGGCAGGGACGCCCGGCGACCTCGCGGGCTCACCGGTCACCACCGGCCGCGGGCTCCATGCGGTCCTCGACGTCCTGGATGCCGACCGACTCGCGCGCGATCCGGGCGAACACCCCGTCCAGCTCGGGCAGCGGAGCCGCGATCGGCTCGGCCGCGCCGGACAGCATCGACCGCAGTTGCAGGTCCGCCACCGGAGCGAGGTAGCGCTCGACCGTCGTCTCCCGGGAGGCGTGGCCCAGCAGGTTCTGCACCATGAACCACGGATCGCCGTACAACTGCCGGAAATCACGGCGTTCCTCGGCGCTCAGCCCGTACTTCTGGTCCATCAACGTGTTGAGCACGACCAGCATGTAGAGCGCGAAGCTGTGCCGCGCGGAGTGCGGGGTCGCGTAGGGCGCGAACACCTGATGCGGGTCGAAACCCCGCCGATCCGGCGGGGTCAGCACCCGCTCGCAGCGGTCGTTGGCCGCGCGGAACACCCCTTCCCACGAGTGCGGCTGGAACGGCATTCCCCGCTCGTTGAGCCACAACCACAACGGCTCCGGCCCGCGCGGCCCCTCGGTGAACAGCAGCATCCGGTCGGCCACCGACAGCTCGTTCAGCTCGCACTCGCCCGCGGTGCCGTCCCGGTCCCGCCAGCGCACCACCGGATTCAGCCGGCGGGTCACCTCGGTGACCAGCCGAAGCCCCGGCAGCTGCTCGTAGAAGCCCTTCCGCTGTGCCCGGCGCACTGCCCACGCGCGCGAGGAATCCACGTAGGACTCGATGTCCCCGATCGCGTCGGCGGCGACGTAGAACGTCCGCGGCTTCTTCGACCGGGTCACCTTCGCCGCGATCTTGCCCCGGCAGTACCGGCCGCCTTCCAGCCGCCGTGCCGGGACCTCGAACGTCAACAGCGACCCGCCCTCCGACCGGCGCAGCCCCGAGCTGTTCAGCAGCCGCACGAACGCGACGTTGCGGTCCTCCAGTCGGCCGACCCAGTTCGGCTCCGGCACTCCTGCCCGGGTATGGCCGCGCAGCCCGACGTCGATCCAGCGCCGCCAGGTCCGCGGGGTCAGCCAGTGCACGTTGCTGCGCCGAGCGTCCTTCGCCTTGCCGGCCGCCACCGTCATCACCTCGCCGTTGCGGCCGACGACCTGCTTCATCGCCACCGGATTCCGCCGCACGACGTGCTCGCCGCGGGCCCAGATGTACAAGCAGGTGATGGCGGCGAGTTCCCGGTTCCACTTCGCGCCGCCGATCCGGTCGGAGTTGGTCTCGGCGAACCGGCGCCAGTGCTCGTAGTCCTCCAGATCCCTTGGCTCCGCATGCCGCCAGTCCCGGCCCCTGCTCGAGAGAAACGTCAGCAGCAGGCTGATGTCCGTCGCGTAGTTGCGCCGCGTCTCAGTGGTGTACCGACGAAATCTCACCGACTGCCCGAACGCGGTCAGCAGCCTGTCCACCTGGTAATCCGGCGACAGAAAGATCGGGTCGCCTGCCCGAACCCCCACCTCGGCCTCACGCCCCGGCAGGTCGTCCCACCCTTCCAGCAACCTCCGGCGTACACCGCCACGAACCGAACCTTGCGGAACCCAAAACACGCGCCAACCGGCCACTCGACCGCCCCTACTCGACCTGCATCAACATGATCATCTAATAGGGAATACGCCGTCATCGGCGCCGCATGGATGGACGCGCTGCTGTTCCTCCCGTCGGTCGCGGCGACCAGCAGCATCGACCCGGAGCAGGCGTGGACGTCGTTCCGGCCGGCGGCCGGGGCGGACCCGGACGCGGTGAACGCGGTGCTCGCCGCGGCGGCCGGGGACTTCCTGTACCAGTCGATGCTTCCGGGACCGCCGAACTTGCCGACGCTGCGGGCCCACCAGCACGAGAAGGGCACCGCCGCCCTGACGTGGCTGCGGTCCCGAATCAGCTGACGCCTGTGTAAGCCAACGCTCGCCGCGCGGCCCGGGCGGCGAAGTCCATCACCAGCACGTTGTGCCAGCGGTAGGAGTGCACCAGGGCACCGTGGGTGTCGCGGTGCAGCCGGGGATGGACGCCGACGGCTTGGGCCGCGGTAATGAGTCCGGTTTGTCGCCGCACTCGCCGTGTCTAGATGAGTGCGTGTCCCGTTCCGGCGGCTGACTGCCGCGTCACGAGCGACCGGATGCTCAAGGCTTCGTGTCTCGATTCCGACTGGCCGCTGACATCCGACTCTGTGCGCTTGCTGTTGATCATACTTCCGAGGCTCCGCAGCCTCAGTGTCCTGAAACCTGTTGCTGAGTGACCTCCTCGCGCAGCCGGGCAAGTTGAGCGGCTTCCCGTTCCCACCGCGCCCGCTCGGAACTGGACACGTCGGGCGGACCGAACAGCTCGTCGAACACGGCTTCGGTCATGTGGATCGGCCGACGACCCAGCTCGGGGTTCCAGAGCGGGTAGGGACGACCGCGCCCGAGCGCCTCCGCGGCCTCCGCCGGCCACGTCGCGTACTTGAACTCGAGCTGCTGACCAGCGAACGGGTGCGGCCTGCCCTCGGTGACGACCGGGTCGAAGAAGAACGTCGCCGACTTCAAGTTCGGGTCCGCCGCCTCGTCCTCGCTGATCACGCGCCACCGGTCATCGACATCGCCGACGGTCCGGAATCCACGCGCGACCTGCAACTCCGGGGTGTACCGCGGCTCCGCCGCGACAACCGGGCCGCCGGCCCGGTACTGCCGGTAGAGCACGTTGTGCGGCATGCCGATGGCCGGGCCGAGGCTGCGCCAGGCCGCACCCGCTTCCTGGCACTCCGTCATCGCCGAGCGCAAGCCCCACGCCAGGAAGTGCTGCGCCCTTGTGATGATCTCGGCACGTTTTTCCGGATCGGACTTCGCCTGCGCGAACTGCAGCAGTTCGATGACATTCCCCATGCACGTGTCGGTCGTCAACCTGGCTGACTGGGCGACCATGTCGACCCCTTTCGTCGAAGAACACGGCCACTACCAGCCTTGCTCCTTTGGAGGAGCATCACTTAGCGCGTGATACTTCAAAGGAGCAAGGGGTGTCGGTGCTCCGGAAACTCGCAGGCGTCGGACGGCGCCCCGATGTTCAATACTCGGCATGACTGACGATGCGGCTCGCGACCAGGTGGTCGAGCACCTTGCCGGAACGGTGGCTGCCGGAGCTGGAGCCCCGTTATGACCTCCACGCTGGACTTCCTCACGGAGGCGTACGAACGGCTGCGGGACACTTGGTTCGACCTGCTCCGGGACGAGGCCCGCGACGAGGCGGCGCCTTGGCTGACCTCGGGCGCCACGGACGCGGACCCCGACGAGGTCCACTACCTCCTGCATGTCGCCGAGATCGCCGCAGGCAGCGCGGCCAAGTCCGTGCTGCATCACCTGCGGCTGCTGGCGCTGGCATATCCCCCGGACGCCTTGACCGACGCCGGCCTCGATCCTGACGGGTGGCCCGGACTGTCGCCCTTCCCCGCTGCCCGGTCGCTGCTGGAAGCCGCAGCCTTGGCGAGCTGGTCGTTGGCACCGGACAAGACTGAGCGGCTTCGCCGCTGCGCTCAGTTCCAGATCTGGTCGGCGAACGAGGGCAGCAAGAGCGACCTCGGCCCCGCCCCGGGCGGCCCCGGCTCGGTCGACCTGGTTCGCAAGACCGTCGAAGCCGCCGGATTCGAAGTCCAGGAAGACCGTCGCAATGATCTCGGCGTGGTCTTGGACGGCCACGCGAAGAAGTTCCGCACCTCCGCCGTGATCTCCAGCAGCCTCGGCGATCCCGGCCGGCGGCTCTACCGGTGGTGGAGCGGGATCGCCCACCACGCCTCCTGGGCCGTCTCCCCGTGGACCACGCTGGACGTGCGCGACGACAACACCGGGATGTACCTCTCGACACCGAACTTCGAGGACAAGCATCTCGAACTTGCCGCGGACGTGGCCGCCGTCGTCCTCACCGCCGGGCGATCGCTGGGCACCTTCTACGGCCGGGACCTGCAAGGATTCGAGGCAACCTGTCAGCAGGTGGAAACCGCACTGCGCCAGATGATCCCGCTCACCAGGCAGGCGCTTGGCCGACCGGACGCCGACCCCACCCAGCGCTGACCGGCCCCGCCGCGCTGCTTGTCCCGGAGCTGGCCGAGGAGGCCGGCCGTTGCCGGTGCCAGCCTTGTTCAGCGCCGATCCGGTGGCGCGAAGTGCGAGGACTCAGGGTTGACTCCGGCAAGCCATCGGGTCAACGCCTTGGCTTCGTCCGGCTTACGGTCGAGGTTGCCCCCGGTCAAGTGCAGGGTGATGACGTCGCCGAGCTGTTCGTCGAAGCGGATCTCGCGTGCTGCGGCGAACACGCCGTAGCTGCGAATGTCTACGCTGGACATGCGTCCGGCGCGCCCGAAGGCCAGCGCTGGCTCGATGTCGTGGAAGAACACCCAGCTCTGCGGGATGGCTCCGGAGATTTCGACCGCGTATCCGTGGATGACGATGTGGGCGTCGCCGCTGCGGAGTCGGGGAAGCTTGTCGGCGCGGTGGATGTGGTGATAGTTCGGAACGACGCGGTCGGCGAAGCGGTCGCACGCCTCACACCTGCGGCTGGGGGTGGTTAGCAATGTGGCCTCCTGTCCTTCGTTACCTGATAGGGCGTTCGTGACCTGATCCGGCGGCTGGTGAGCACTGGCCGGAAAGACCATCTCAGCGGCGGCGGTAAGGCCGCGTCGGGGGTAGCGGGTCGATGCCGAGATAGTCGATACGTGCGCGGTGCTGGTCGCGGTCGCGGTGAGCGTGGGGATACCGCAGTTGCAGGTGCCGGGCAGGCGGGTTGTTGAGGTATGCGGCCCGCGGGCAGCCCCGGAGGTGGGGACAGATGTCGATCCAGGCGTTGCAGTCGCTGCAGAGCAGTCCTCGGATCAGCCCGGTGAACGGGTCGTGATCGACGATCACGCCCACCTGCAGTCCGCAGGCGTGGCATTGCGCGCCGGCCAGATCGATCAGTCGCTGCCGGATGCGGCCGATGCGGCTGTCGGGCGAGAGGGAGGGCGGCCAGTCGCTGCGCCCGCCGACGTAGGTGCAGCGCTGACTCGGCAGAACGGTTCCGGGAGCGACGCGCTCGGAATCGCATTGGACGGCCCACTCGACGACACGGTAGTGCCGGGGACCGCGTCGTACCGCGATCGGCGCCGTGGGCGGGGCGAACATGCGGTAGGTCGTGCCGTCGGTCCACCAGTCGTAGCGGCGCTGGTGGCGTACCGGTCCGTCGGCGTGGCGGGGCAACGCTCGACTTCCCCGCTCGGAGATACCTGAGCAGAGCACAAGGTCCCCTCGTAGGAGGTGGTAGCGGCCGTCATCGCCGAGAACCGCGGTCAGCTCGCCGGTACGCGCCTGCCAGTGCGGCCCGAAGCACGGGCTGCTCGCAGTGGTTCGGACGTAGTCGGCGACGCCCTCGTAATCCAAAGTGAGCGCGAACCGCCACAGCAACGCCTCGCGCCGAGCTTCCGGCCACTCCTGCAGGGGGTCACTCATTGAAGGCCGCAGCCGACCAGTTCGCCGGAGCCCTGCTTCCAGAGCTGTACTGGTCGACGAGGTCTTCGAGGAACGGGCCGAGCCCGGCCTGCTCGTCCTTGATCCACCCGATCGGTGCGCTGGTGTCGCAAATCGGTCCCGCCTCCGTCTTCACACGCCGGGATGGTGGGCGGCTTCGCCGACCGCGCCGCGGACGCCGACGCGGCTGGCCCGGTCGGGCTGCTGGAGCGCCGCGCGTAGCACCTGAGCTGCGACCCGTGTCGAGTCCAGCAGGCTCCGCCGGAGAGGTTCCCGCATGGTTCCGATCCCCAGACCGGAGGAGATCACCAGGTCGGTGAGCACTGCGCGCTGCCCATCGGTCACTCCGTCCGGGATCTCGCGGTACCGCAGTGCTTCCCTTGCGGCGTAGCCGTCTGCCGACCCGATCACCTCGCTGACCACCTCGGCGAGCACGCGGCTGGCCGCGTCGGAGTCGACGGTGTCGGCGAGCGTGGTCACCGTGAGCCCGAGTTGAGCGCGGAAGAAGGCGTAGCCGGGCATCGGCGGGCGCTCGACGAACCGCGTGATCATCGCGGCGACGTCCCCTCGCCTCGAGGCGCTGTCCGGGTTGGCGCACATCACCTTCAGGCAGGACGCGACCTGGAGTTCCCACGGCTGCTCCGGGGTACTTTCCGCCAGGGACGCCCGCGCCGCCGCCGGGTCTGCGTTCACGCAGTGGGCCACGATCGTGGCCTGGCGGCCCTCCATGAGGTGCAGGCCGATCCCCCGGTGAGCTTGGGCGTGGGCAACCGCGTCGTCCCACCGCCCGGCGAGTGCCAAGGCCCGGACGCCCTCCCCGATCAGGTGCAACCAGACCCATTCGCGCAGCTTGTGGACTTCGGTTCGAGTTCCGGCCAGGTCGGTCAGCGGCAGAGTGCGCCCATTGACGACCAGGTCGGTGCGGGCCTTGACGGCCTGGAACATCGCCTTGAGCAGACCTAGCGCCTGGTCGCCGTCGTGGGCGCGCAGCTGCAGCCGGGCGAGGTTGAGGACGGGTTCGAGCATGTGGCGGGCTTGCAGGACGGTGAGCGATCGATCCGCGACGCGGTAGAGGTCGATGTGTTGCCAGCACAGGTCGCGGGCCAGGTCCGGCTGGCCGCAGTCGCTGGCGATCAGTGCCGCCTTGTTCAGGACGCTCGCGCCGTCAGCCAATCCGTCAGCGTCGGCGTGTCCGGCGGCGTCGGCGATGTCGACGATCTCCTGGACCCGCTCGGGGAGCGAAGGGCAGGAGGGCCGGGGGCGGCCCAGCAGCGGAAAGCGGCGGACGGTGGCGGCCAGCGTGGTGGGGTTCATGGTCAGCTCGGGGGCAGTAGCGCCGTGGTCGCCGCGCGGGCGAGGATGCCTTGGCTGGTGGCCGAGAGACCGAACCGGTTCCAGTGGAAGATCACCACGTGGGTGAGGATCGCGCGGAGGCCGCGGTCGAGGTGTCCTTCCGCGGCGTCGTGACCGAGCTGCCGGCCGGCGGTGACGAACGCGGCGAGCCAGGGCGCGGCGTGGCCGACCGGCCCGCGGGGGGTGAACAGCGCGTTGTCGGCCAGGTCAGGGACCGAGAGGAGGACGCGCACGTTGTCGGCCAACGTGCTGATGCGCGCGGTGTCGGCGTCGGTGGGTGCGGGGCGCAGCCGGGCGACCCGGTCGAACACGTCGCCGCACTCGAACGCGTCGAGCCCGGCGGCGCGCATCAGTCCGCTCAGCAGCAGGATGGACAGTTCCCGGCGGCCGAGGCCGGGAGTGTCCTGGCGCAGGTAGTCGAGCACGCCAACGCTGTCGGCGCAGAACAGGTCATGGACGGTGTCCATGCCGGCCGGGCCGCCGAAGGCGGCGGTCTCCGGCTCGTACACCGTCGGCCACCAGCGCGCGATGACCCCGGCGCCGGTCAGCTCGTCGAGCACGCGGTCGACGGCCGCGATGTCCGCGCGCAGCAGCCGTAGCCGCCAGCAGGGATGTTTGCGCAGGAACCACCAGCCGGCCAGCGCCCCATCGGCGCGGAGCCGGTCCAGGGCGGGTCCGAGCGTCGTGACGCCGACCGTCTCGGCGGCCGACCAGTCGGCGAACTCGACACGCACCTGATACCAGGCGCCTTCAGCACGGCGTTCCAGCGCAGCGAGCCCGGCGGCCTGGTAGGTCCGCACGGCATCGTCGAGGTCGGCCAGGCCCAGGGCGTGGCGAGCCGCGACCGTGGCCGGGTCGGCACCGGCGAGCACCGCCAGCACCGCGGCGTTGAGACCGGTGGGCGCGGTCATCCGGGGCGTGGTGGTCAGGCGATCAGCAGGCATGCGTCCCATCCCGTGTGAGGCGGCGTGCTGCGCCGCGCGGTCTCCAGCGCCAGGTCCACCCCGGCGCGTCCGGTCAGTAACCCGCTCGCGTTCGCCTGGTCGCCGTCCTCGTCACCGCGCGACCACGCGAGCCGGTCGGCCAACGCCGGAAGCCGGCGGGCGAGCGCTGGGCCACGGGCGTCGAGACAGGTGCGGTAAGCGGTTTGGTACACCCCAGCGACGCCGTGGCACAGGCCCGGCTCGGTGATCCGGTCGAGCTGCGGGTCCGCCAGGCTCGCGGCCAGGGCGTCCTCGGCGGCGTCCTGACGGTGCACGTCATCGGTGGCCAGAGCAGCCAGTTGCTGGGCGCGGGCGATGCCGACCGTCCCGTAGCACCAGGAGGCCCGGCCAGAGCCGGGGTCGACGGGGCGGCCCGTGCGCAGCTCCTCACGGGTGATCCACTGCGGCCACCACGGCCCGTCCGGTCCGTCCTGGCGCCACCGGTCGAACCACTGCGTGAGCACAGCGATCGACTCGTACTGGCCGTCGACCACGCGCCCCTGCCGGGTGGCCAAAGCGAGGAAGGCCAGCAACCCGGCGACGCCGTGGGCCATGCCGAAGTTCGCGTGTCCGCCGGGAGTCGGCAGGATCTCGTCCGGGTCGTGCGCCACCCACCAGCCCGGCAGCTCGACACCATCCTCGTGGCGCGGCCGGGTCGCCACGGTGACCACGTACCGCAGAATCCCGGCCAGCTCGTCGCTGTCGGCGTGGTGACGCAGCAGCAGCGCCCCGATGCCGGTGAGCCCGTAGAACAGGTCGTACTCGGCGAAAGCGGCGGGCTCTCCGCGGTCGATCCGGGTACCGGCGGTGGCCAGCCGCCGCCGGGTCAGGCGCAGGACGTGCTCGTCCATCGTCTGGCTGGCCGCGCGGTAGCGGGGATGGCGGTCGGCGGCGGCGTGCAGCAGGAACGCGACCGCGGGCGCCCCGTAGTACAGGCCGGCATGGTCGGCGGCGTCGACCGGCCCCGCCACCACCCGACGAATATGGTCCTGCGCGGTGGCCCAGCTGCCGGAGCCGGTCCAGGCACGTTCGACGTGCAGCAGCGCGTCCCCCACCGCGCCCCGGGCCAGCGACTGGCCGGCCACCTCGTCGAGGGTCAGCGTCACCTCGCCGCCCTCCGGTCGCGGGTTCGTGGCGGGCGTCATTGGGCACCGGCCAGGGCGAGCAGGCGCAGCGCGACCGCGCGGGCGAGGCGGCCGGTCTCCTTCTCGAACGTCGGATCGACGCCGATGGCGCGGATGTGGTGCTCGTGCAGCAACGTGCGCAGCACTACGCCCGGCTCGCGACCCTGCAGGGCGAGGACACCGTGGTAGGCGTGCAGCGCGGTGTCGCGGGCACGCCACGCGGCGGCGACCGCGTCGCCGCCCGGTAGCGCGCGGACCGCGCGGTACTGCTGGTCCGGGTCGGCCACCGCGAGTGCGCAGTCGCGCAGCTCCCGGTCCAGCGGTCCGTGCTCCTGTTGCAGGCAGCCGAGCAGCGCCCGGTACCCGGTCTGGGAATCGGGCGCGAAGGACGCGGCCAGGTGCGCCATCGACGCCGCGGCCAGCGCCTGAGCCGGAACCCCGGACGTCTGCGCCGCGGCGAGCTGGGCGATGGCGGCCGTCGTGTCGGTGGCGAACACCTGTACGGCCGCGGTGAGCGCGGGGCCGTCGCCGTAGCGGGCGCGGTGCTGCGGCGCCGGGGCGAGGGTGAGCTGGCCGGGCAGCCCGCGGGAGTCCAGGTCGGCCGCGAACGCGGCCAGCCGGGCGGCGATCGGCCCGTACTGCTCGGGGCTGGTCAGGCGCAGGAACACGGCGAGGTGCTGATCGGTCTCGGGCCGGATCATGTCGCGGTGCCGCCGCACCCACCACGCCTCGACCGGCCCGCCCGGGTCACTTTGGTCGTGGGGTTCGGCGACGAACCGGGGCAGGTGCGCGGTGAGGATCTCGTCGAACCGCGCCGGGTTGCCCACCAGCTGCGCGTGCACCACGGCGGCGTCACCGGGCTGCAGGGCGGCACCGGGTGCGGCGGTGGCGGGCAGCGGCCGTGCGGGCGGGGAGATCGCGGTCATCGGGATCAGCAGCTCCGCCGGCCGCCCGATCCAGCCCTGTCCGTCGGGCGGGCCGCCCTCGTGCAGTTCGACCCGGTCAGTTCTGTCCAGGTGGGCGTGCAGCAGGGCGAGGTCGAGTTCCTGGTCGAGGTCCAGCGGCAGGCGCAGCTCCCCGTGGACGAGCACTATCCGTGCCGGTACCCGCCAGCGCTGCCGCCATGACCGCAACGCCTCCTGCCTGTCGTTGCTTTCGGGCCGGTCGGCGAGGTCGGTGCTGGAGAGGCGCCAGCGGGCGGCGGCCAGGACTGTGCACCGGTAGCGGATGCGCGGCACGTAGGGCAGGACACGGGCGGCGCCGTGATCGAAGCCGCGGAACACCGCGCTGCGGGCGTCGGCGACCTCGGCGAGGAACCGGGCCAGCGGCGGGCTCTGCGCGGCGGTGTCCAGGGCGTGCGGAATCCGCGGGATCACCCGCCGGCCGGTGGAGACCTGCACCAGGTACATCTGCTCGGCGTCGGCGGTGACCGCCAGGTCGTCCACTCCGACGATGGTGAGGTCCGGGCGCGTCGGATCGGGGTGCTCCGAGAGCGACACGACGGCGCCGAGCAGTGGCGGCACCCGCACCACGTTCTCGTTGTGGGGGCGGCGCGGCGGAAAGGACAACTGCACCGCTACCGTGTCCGGCCCGTCCTGGTCCGCCGGTCGTGCGGCGTAGGTCGTGGCCAGCCGGGTGTGGTCGGCCTCGTCGAGCAGGTTGGCGAACCGGCCGGCCATGCTGGTGTGTGCGGGCGGCGCGGCGGTGACCCGCAGCCGAAACTCGCCGCGGTCGATCGCCGCGGTCGAAGCGGCGTGCACCTCGGCGCCCAGTTCGATCCGCTCGGGCGGGACGACGTCGGCGTGCTCCCCGACGGTCAGCGCCTCGACGTCGGCGTCGGTCAGTTCGATCTCCGGCGCTCCGGACAGGGTGGCCTGCTGGATCAACGCCAGGAGGGCGGCGTCGCGGTCGGTCAGCACCCGCCACGCGGGCCGGGCGCGTGGCGCACCAAGGTAGCCGGCGGGATATCCGAGGCCGGAATCGGCGAGCAGGTCCCGCACCGGCACCAGCGCGCGGGGACCGTAGCGGGCGAGGAACCGGGCGTGATAATCCAGCCACGCTGCCGTCCCGAAGGGTTGCGTGCTGGTCCGCAGCAGCACGGTGGCCGCCCGCGCGGCCTCGTCGAGCACCCGCTCCGGGACGGTGATCGTCGCGTCGATGCGCACGTCGGTGGCCACCGTAGGGCTGGCTCCGGGAACCAGGGCGGTCATTCGGGTGGCGACCGCCGCCCGGATTTCCCTTGCCTGGTCAGGATTGCTGGTGTGGTTGTGCCGGGCCAGGTCGGCGCTGATCGCGTCGAACTCGCGCAGATCGGTGGCGACGTCGTCGAGGGTGTCCGCTCCGGCCGCGTGCAGGGCACCGGTCAGGTGGGACACCGCGTCGGCGCTGGTCATCGGCGGCCGCAGGCTCGTGATCAGCACACCGGCGTCGACCAGCCCGTGCAGCAGTGCGTCGATCTTGCCGGAGGACGCGGACGGGAACTCGGCCGTCATCTGCTCGGCGAGGGTGTCGAAGCGGATCGGCGAACCGGCCGCGGCCAGGACGAACCGCACCGGACGGGTCAGCCGCACCGAGGACTCCCGCAGCGGCCCTGGCGTGGCCGCGCCGACCTCGGCGCGGCGGTGCACGATCACGCGCCCATCGCGCACGAACCGCGCGTCGTCCACCACAACGGTCAGGCCAGGGCGCAGGTCCGGGCGCCGTTCGAGCCGGTCGATCAGCGTGGTCAGCCATTCGCCGTCCACCCGCGCCACGACCCGATGCCCCATGCCGACCTCGGCCGCCGCGGGGCCGACCCTGGCCGCAGCGACCCCGGCGAACAGGCCGAACGGCGTCGCCCGACGCTGCCAGCGCAGCATGTAGGTCGCCACAGAGACGACAGCGCGACGCAACTCCTTCGCCGTGCACGAGGCGGTCTCATCGCCCAGGATCTGGTCGAGGCGCTCGGCGAGAACGGGACTGGCCAGTGCCAGGGCGTCCCGGACCTCCGGGCGCGCCCACACTTTATCCAGCCATGCACGGCCTTGCTGTTCCACCGCGGTCGGGTCGGCTGGGTTCAGTTGTGTGGGTGGGTCGAGATCGCCGGGATCGGTGGTGACGCGGGCCAGGACAAGGCCGGTGTGCTCATAGCGCGGGGACACGGTCATGGCGATTCGCTCTCCTCACCCGGTCACGATCAAGAGCAACTTCTGCAGTCGGCGCCCGAGCCAGACTCGGGCGCCGACGGGAAGGGGTTGGATCAGAACGGGTCGTTGGAGAACGTGGTGCACGCGCTCGTGCTGCAGGTGCTGCCACACCCGTCGCTCGTGTCGCACATCATGATCACGAGCTTGGTGCTGGACTCCACCACGCGCATGTCCAGCTCGAACTCCGCGTCGTCGACCACGTCGACGGGTTCGACGGCCAGTGCTGCTGACATTCGGTTCGCTCCTCACTTCTCGGGGTTGTGCAGGGCTCCCTGGTCAGCGGCGGCTTACGCCTCCGGCAACCAGGAGATCGTGGCCACGCCGTGCGTCTTGACCAGCACGGCCGTGTCCTCGCCGAACTCGGGACGGGTGGAGCCGGTTGGCCAGTAGGTGAAGGCGGGTTCGCGGTCGCGGCCCTCGCGGTCCCATGCCTGGATCTGTTCGACCATCGCGGTGGCGGCGGCTTCGCCGTGTACTCCGTAGGCGCGCGCGCCGAACTCCGATCCGCCGCCTTCGGGAAGGGGGCGGACGGCCAGGTAGGCGAAGGAGTCGCCGTGCACGGCGCCGAAGGGGAACCAACTCTTGCGTTCGGCGGCCAGGTCGGTGCCCTCGTCCACGGCCAGCTTGCAGAAGCCGGGCAGGAACGCGGCGAACCACAGGTGCAGGTCGGCGAAGGACACGCCGTGCTTGATCGTGACGCCCGACCACACCTCGGTGCGCTCGGTCTTCAGGACCCCGTCCAGGAGGCTCATGTCCGCCGGAACGTCGCCTTCGAAGCGGAGCTTGACGTGGTGGCCGTTGCGGTCGGGCAGCAGGAAGACCCGTTCGTCGCGGGCGCCCTCGCCCTGCATCGGGACGAACCCGGCGACCTCGGCCGAGGTGCTGACCAGGTGGTCGCCCTCGCGGTGGAAGGCGATGGTGCGGGTGATGCCGTTCATCCGCAGCGGGACGACGATCGTGCCGTCGGTGGACAGGTGCTCCAGCCACGCCGGGGCGAGGTCCCAGGCCCCGACGGTCACCAGGATCGCGTCCACGGGAGCGTCGAGCGCCGGCAGCGGGTTCTCGGCGTCGGCCTGCACGACGGTGACCCCGTCGCCGTAGCCGGTCTGCTCCAGCAGTTCGCGGGCGCGGTCGGTCACCTGCGGGTCGATGTCCACGCTGACCACCCGGCCGTCCGGGCCGACGATCTCGGCCAGCAGTGCGGCGTTGAAGCCGCCGGACCCGATCTCGAGCACGCTCATGCCCGGACCGAGCCCGGCCTGCTCGATCATCCGGGCCTGGATGTAGGCCGCGCTGGTGGAGGAAATGACCACGCCGTCCGGGTCGCGTTTGATCGCCACCGAGTTGTCGACGGCGTAGGTGACGTCCAGCGGAGTGCCTTCGGCGACGAACAGGTGCCGCGGCACGGTGCGGAACGCCCGCTCCACCGCCGGGGAGGTGATCATCTTGTTGGCGAGCAGCGTGTCCACCAGGGCATCGCGGAACTCGGCGGCGCTGGCATCGTCATGTCGGAGTGTGTTCACTTGATTACCTTTTCAGAGGGGTCTGACAGTTTCGGGGTCCTGTGCGTCTCAGCGAGGCCGGGGCTCGCCGTGAGCGGTGGGACGGTGGACTTGGTCACGAAGCCTCCAGCGTCGCGACGGTCGACCGACCGGCGCCAGCCGCGTGCCTGCTGGTGCGGTGCTCGGGAGGGCCGGCGGCGGCGATCAGGTGCTGGTGGGCGATGGTCCAGACCGTGCAGGGATGGCGACGGTGCCGACGCCGTCCTGAACATTGCGGGCACCGGCCGCGTTCGTCCGGCTGATGCGCGGTCAGCAGGCTCCGCCACGCCCCGGTCAGGCGGGTGATCTCGGTGTCGGCGAGGGCGGCCCTGGACGGCTCGTCGCCATCGTGGGCGAGGCGGTCGAGATAGTCCAGCCGCGCGAACACAACGCTCCGGAGGGCTGAGCTCAGGACTTCATCCACGGTCGGTCTCCTCATCAGGGGCGTCGGACGGCCACGCATGCACCCCGGGCGATGCTGGATTCGCGCGCGGTGGCCACAAGCGGGGGTGCAATTCCAGCGGGACGAGGTCGCCGACCCGCATTCGCGCTGTGCGCACGCGCCGGGCCGCGTCGTGGAAGTCGTCGCAGGGCCAGAACCGTCCCGGGCAGGTCGAGCACACCGCCGGTGCACCGGGCTCGGGCAAGTGTCGGGTCAGGTCGTTAATCGCCTCGGCGGCACGCCCGGCCGGGCTGTCGGCCGCGACCATCACCCCCGCCATCGACCGGATATTCGCCCCCTCCATCGCGGTTCACTCCATTCCAGACGGCCCGGTAGGTGTCTGCAGGGCCGGAAGCCGGGGCCGTCCCAGCCGCGGATCGGTGACCAGGTTGTCGTAGGCGCGGCCCAGCTCACCCAGCTGCGCCGACGCGACCCGCACCTGCGGGTCGCTTGCGTCCACATGGGCGTCGGCCAGTAGCTGGCCGCGCACCCAGACCGTCACCATCCAGTTGATGAGCTGCACGAGCGACTCGGTGTGCAGTACGCCCGCACGACCCTCGGCGAGTTCGGTGGTGACCCAGCGGCCGATCCGGTCGATCAGCACCGCAGGCGGCGTCGCGGGCGTGCACGGTGCGCGCAGCCGCGGCGAACATCGGATCATCGGCCCGGGAGTCACAACGGTCGGCTGTCCGTCGAGACCGCGATGGCAACGAGCCGATCGAACAAGTACGGCTCGCCGCCGTCACTGATGTACTCGGCGATGTACATGGCCGGCCGCGCCCCCGAATGCGAGTCCAGCACGATCCGCACCGCCGACCCGCTGCGCGTATCGACAAGCAAGTCCTCAGTAGGCCCCTGACGGTGGACAATCAGCCTCCCCAGCGCCGCGGACAACACGTCGGCGATTCCGGACGTCACCAGCTGCGGAATATAAACCGCCGATTGAAGCGGCCTGTTCTGCACAGCACAGATTGCCTCGTCAACGACGTCGCCAATCGCCGACACCGGCACGGTGGTCATCATGGTCACTTCCGATCTGCTCATGGCGAACGCGTCCTGGATCCGGCTCGATCACCCGCTCTGGCGCCTGCTCGAACACCGGCAAAAACCCGGCGCCGACAACCGTGACCTATTCACGGGAAGCACCCTCCGCGTACGCAACCGGCAGTCACGTTGCGCGAGACTCGGGTGGTCCATCAGCTGGGTCTCGTCGTCACGTCCGGTCGCCTTGACCGTGCTTCGGTTCACGACATACAGCCTGTTCAGCGACCTGCCGAATGGGAACCTGAAAGGTGGCACCCTGTGGCCTCGCAGGGCCTGGCCGAGGCCTCCGCCTGCGCCGCCCATTGCCGCCGACTGCGCGTTCGTTCACACTGAGTTGCAGATGATGGCAGGGCGGGAGAGCTGATGGAGCGCTGGACAGCAACGAGCGCCGCCGCACTCTGCGCGGCAATGGGATGCACTCTCGGCGAGTTCGCGCAACACTTGGGGCTGTCTCACTCGACGGTCGCGAAATGGAATCGCACGACCAATCCGAGAACTCCCGGCAGGGAGGCGCAGGAACTGCTGTCGGTGGCGTTAGCGCAAGCGACGCCGACTGTCCGGGCACGTTTTCACCAGACCATGGGCGCTGTCCCGGACAGCATCGGGGGCGTCCCGTCGAAGCCGACGGACTTGCTGGTCGACGTCGACGACGCCGCCGCGCAGGCCGAGCAACTCGCGAACGACGTTGCGGCACTGGGCTCGGACGTGGAGCTGATCGAGCACCAATACGCCGAGCTGTCCCGCCTGGCGATCGCCTACGTTCACCAGCCATTGCCGGCCCTGTTCTCCGAGCTGCACCAAGCCCACAACACCCTCGCACGAGCCTTGCGAACACCCCATCGCCCCAGCCAAACCCAAGACCTGATGTTCCTGACCGGCGTGGCATCCCTCCTGCTTGCTCACGCAAGCCAGAACCTCGGCAACCCCGGCGCCGCGCTGAAACATCTGCGAGCCGCTGCCACCTTGGCCACCGCTGTGGACAGCGCCGCACTGCGCGCCTGGAGCTATGGCTCCTCCGCGCTGCTCCACGAATGGTCCCGGCGGCCGGATGCCGCCGTCAGAGACGCGCTCAAAGGACTGCAGTACAACGCCGGACCACAAACCCGCGTGCGGCTGCTCTCCATCGCCGCACGCTCCGCTGCCCGCTCACGGCAACCCGAATTGGCCCGTCAGCTGCTGGTCCAGCTTCACGAACCACCGGGTCGAGGGTTCGTCACGGCGGACGCGGTCGAGGGATTCGGCGGACTGCTGTCCTTCCCCGACACCAAACGGACCTACTATGCCGGTGGAGCACACGCCCTGCTCGGCGACTACCCCGAGGCACAGCAGCTCGCCGCGCACGCAATCGTCTCCTACGAACAGGGACCTCCGGAAGAGCATTCCTACGGCGACCTGGCGTTGGCCCGCATCGACCACGCGCGGGCCTGCCTCGGCCAAGACAACCTCACCGGGGCCACCACCTCGCTCGGACAGGTGCTCAGCCTGCCCGAGGACCGGCAGATCAAGCAGCTCGACGGCGCCCTCACGACGCTGCGCGACCATGCTCGGCAGCTGGGGCTGCAGCAGCACCGGGCCGCCGGCGCGTTGGCCGACCAGCTGACCGACCACCTCGCCCGGCAGCCCCGCGCTCTACCATCGGCACGTGCCTGACCTCGCCCGCGCAGCCGCGCTCGACCTCGCCTGCCGCCACGCCGGCCTCGATCCCACCGGCGCTGTTGCACTGCGCAACCACGCCAACGGCGTCTATCTGCTGCCCGCAGCCGGCGACACCGGCATCGTGGTGAAAGTCGCCGCACTGGCAGCTCGAGAACAGGCCAATCGGGCTGTGCGCCTGACCCAGTGGCTGACCGACCAGGGTTTCCCCTGCACGCGACCGGCTGAGGTGGACCAGTCGATCGAGGTCGCCGATTACGTGGCGACTTTCTGGGTGTTCTATGACCAAACCGACCGCGGCGTTCCCAGTGCAGGCCACCTCGGCTCGCTACTGCGGGTGCTTCATCAGCTTCCCGCCCCGCCAGTCAAGCTGCCGACCGCTGCGCCGCTGTCGTCGTTCGCGGAGGCCGTCGCCGCCGACTCCACCCTGCCAGACGACGACCGCCGCTGGCTCATCGGCGAACGCGACCGACTCCTTGACGACTTCCAAGGCCTAGCGTTCCCGCTGGGAGCCGGTTTGATTCACGGAGACGCCTACCCGGGTAACACGCTCTGGGACGACGACCGGGTGTTGCTCGGCGACTGGGATGAACCTGCTTGGGGGCCCCGCGAACTCGACCTCGCGAACACTATCCAGGGCGGCATCCGCTTCGGCCGCACACCCGCCGAACTGGACGCGTTCACGACGGCATACGGGTACGACCCCCGCGATTGGACCGGGATCGACACACTCGTTCGCATCCGCGATCTGCATACCCTCGGCAGCTTCCTACGCCGCGCCGGAAACGGAGACGCAGCCGCAGCCGCGGAACTTCAACGGCGTATGCAGTCGCTGCGATACAACGACCGCAGCTCCTGGATCGCTGCTTAGGCTCGGCCGGAACGCAACCCGCCACGTTCCAACTCAACACTTCGGGGACGACGCGAGTGACGCTTCGTCGATCGCGTCGCGCCACTGCGGGTACACCTCGTCCAGCGCGCCGGCCAGTTGCAGCCCGCTCGACCGCCGCGGGATTCCCTCGGCGCGGCCGTGACGGGGTCATCCGGCTCGAAGCTCCCCTGAGTTTCGTGCGTCGTGGACCTGTACGGCGGTTTCACGACGCACGCTGACGTGCCGCCTGCACGGGTCGTCGGCGTCTACAGTGAATGATCGTGACGGCCTCCGAGAAACCTCCGACGCCAGGACCGTGGGATCCGCCGGCGCCGCGGGAGCTGCCGGCGATGCGCGAAGCGCTGGCCGACTCGCTGCGCAACCCGTTCCAGGTGCAGGCGCTGGTCTACAACCTGGCCAACCAGCGCGGCACCGTGCCCGCCCGCAGCCGCGACCTGCCAGCCGAGGCCGCGCGGCTGCTGGCCCAGGAACGCACTCGGCTGGCCGGGGCGGAGCTGTTCTACGTCACCGAGGACATGACCAGACTGGCGCTCGCCGCGGCCGAGACCTTGCCGGTGCACAACCTGCACCCCGAAGACATCCCCGCCCAGACCGGGTTCGTGGTGTTCGCCGAGCCGATCGGCGCCTGCCTGCCCGAGACGCTGCCGGACACGCCCGCCGACGTCGCCGGCGTGGTCTCGATCGTCGCCGCGAGCTGGGGACCGCTCGGCGGCGACCCGGGGATGTGGATCACACTGTGGTCGGCCAGCGACCGCGCCGCGGAGATCCCGCTGCTCATGAAGTACCGAAACCTCTCGCGCACCTAGGCCGAGGGACCTCTACCGTCGCACCCGCGCGGAACTGAACTGGGACAACGAGCTGATGTACCGGTTCGGCGCCGCGGGCATCCGGGTCAAGGAGACCACCGCATCCGGCGTGATCATGCACGGCGAGGACTTCGACTAGACCGACGTCGGCTGGGCGCAGGTCGAGAACACCACGATCGCGTGGGGCCAGGTGCTGCGAGCGACGTGGCTGCTGATGGCCCAGCCCAGCGTCACCGCGGTCGAAAAGCTGCCGCTGCTGCGCACGCTGCGACGCCGCGCCGAACGCGAGGGCTACAACCCCAGCGCCGTGCGAGTGGTCCGCATCCGCGACCGCGCCGACGCCCGGACCGCGAACATGACACCGGCCGCAGCTTCCGGGTGCGCTGGCACTGGCGCAACCAGTGGTACCCCTTGCGAGGGGAGCACCGCCCCGTCTGGATCAACCCGCACGTCAAGGGACCACAGGACGCGCCATTGCGCACCGGCGACACCGTCCACGTCCTGGCTGCCGGCCCGGGCGTCGCCGAGGAATAGCACACGGTGTCGAGTCCGAGCCCGGGTCGGCGGGTGGGTTCGCGGTCCGGCTCGGTCTGGCCGGGATCCGTCACGCCCGCGCCGACCTCGCCGCGAAGTCCGGGCCGATGACCACGGCGGAGGTCGAGACGCTGGTGGTGGCGGTGGCGCCGACCCTGCAGCGCTACATCAGCCGCGAAATCGCCTGAACCATCCCGGTGGGGTCCGGCTCAGTCAGGGCTTCGTCGAAGGTGACGGTCCATGCGCAGGCGTTCAAGCATGGCCGGCAGGCCTTGGAAAGCCAGCCGTGACCGACTTCGGTGGTGGCGGCCGCGGTGCGCCGGTTGATCAGCAGGTGCGGGTTCGGCGTGACTGCCCAGGTCGCTCGGCGATAGGCGAGCCAGCTGCGCAGCCGGATGGCGTGTCCGCGAGCGGCGTGGATCGTGGCCAGCGCGAGGATCAGCGGATCGGCCGGTCGCACCGCGGCAGCGACCGTGCGCCACACCTCCTCGTCGGGCAGCGGTTGCAGGATCGCGCCAGCAGCGGCGCCGATCCGGATGCGGGAGCTGGGGTCACGAAAGACGACGCCTGCCATTTTCGCCATGCGGAACAGCGACCGCAGCGCGACTAACGTCGCCTGACGACTGTTCCCGGACAAGGGTTCCAGGGAGGCCAGCACGTCCTCGCGGGTAACCTCGCGCAGATGCCTCCTCTTCGCCTCCCATTTCTTGTCAAATTATCACAAATTTTCACCAGGGCTACGCCAGGTCAGTGACCTTCCTACCATTGACCCAAAATCAGACATATACTCCCCCTGGGGAGGGGTGAGAGATTGCGTTCATCGACGATCAGTCTGCCGCAAGTTCTAGCGCCAGCCTGCAATTCCAGCACATCCGATTGACGGCAATGAGTCGGCGTGGGCAAGTCATGATCAGCAATCATTATATTACCGCCCTCCTGTGAACAACCGGAGTACATTCGATCGAGAATCAATGATCAATTGGAGAGTCCGATTGCAAGACAAGCGACTTATTTGGAGACACACTTCAAAGGTTGCCCGATTTTCTCTGGCTTCCGCCTTGATCGCGGCAACACTGAGCATTATTTCCGAACCAGCCGCCGCCGCTGCGGGAAATCAGCAACCTGAAATACTTTCAACCATAACAGGCAAATTGCCTGCTCAGCTCGACACCTGCGCTCAGAAATCTCGCGAGATGCGCAACGCCGGCAAGCCAGAGACTTTTATGTGCACGCGCCCACCCAAGCTTGAGGCCTCGCAGAGTCCCGCCGCAAAGGCGGCGGCAGCAGCAGGACCAAGCAGTCGCATCTGCGAACTTATCGGCGACAACATGTTTGGGCAACTAAAGAAACGAGAGGAGTGCGTTAAGTCCAATCGAGGGCTCATTATTGTCGTAGGTGGCAAACCTGTCGGAGAATACGACTTTCACGTTACACTGTACTCGGCAACCAATAACACAGGCCTTCGGTCGACAATGAGCATTTACATTACCCCCTACGCTGCCACTGGCACGGCGGCAAGCAAGCAATGGCGAGCCAACGGGCGATCTTTCTGCGAGGGAGACTGCACAACACAGGGAAGTTTCGGATACACGCGCATGTCTCTAGGGCAAACCGTTCAAGGAGATTTCATCGTAGACTCCCTGCTGTCGCCCACAGGTGGGCCGCAAATTCGCGAGGGCGCGCCTTACGTAGACTACTTTATCGGAACAGTTGGCGAAGGGCCCGTCCAATTCAGCGACAGCCTGATCATCCCGATTCGCTGCGACAACGTCTTGAAGGGCAACATTGGACCCGGATGCGTCTTCCGCGGAAACGGTCTCTTGGTCTACCAGCCAGCCGAAGTACCCGAACTCGTGAACCATATTCAGCACGCCCAGAGTCTTGGAATCGCAGGCAACGCGACGACCGGTCCCCTGCACCGCGAAACCGATGATGCAAAAATCAGCCAGAATCGAAACAAGGCATGTCCGTCGAGCCTGCCAAGGCCTGAAGGCCAAGAGTGCGACGAATATGCCTTCGCAAGCACCAAAGAAGGCGCCGCAAGCGGCGGCCCCTACGACGCCGAGATGATCGACGGCGAGCAAAATCGGTTAGGTGGCACTCAACTGGCCTCGATGTACCTCCAGCAACGCATGCTCGACAATGACCACTTCTACGTTATATTCTACGAACTGTAGGTCAGCATACGAGCAGGGACAGCTTCCATGGCCACTCCAAGACAAGCCGCCGAGGCAAACGTCCACGTCAGCTATCACCAGTTGCAGATCGTCGAACGCGATGTCATCGATGACGGTGACGCACTTTCGTGGCGAAGCAACGGCCTCGTCGATGTACACCGGACCGGTCTCGCGACCGTCGCATGTGGTACGCACACAGGATACGTGTCGGTCAGAGTGGAACTGTACGACGATGAGCCATCCGTATCGGTCAGCGAATGGGACGACGTCGTGGAGGTCTCCCTCGCAGCGCCCCGTGGCCAACTTCGTATCGTTGGCTTGATGTCGGACGTCAGCGACGAGCTGCCTATGATAAGCCATCGTGGGCCGGGCGAATACCGGCTGCGAATACACGCTCGCGACAGAGACAAAGCCGCCTACCCAACGGTCGGCGACGAATTGTCGCGGCCGGCCGAGCTGTTGCTTGTGCAGTGCTGGCCGCAAGGTGAAGCTCCACAACGCGTACACAAGACCACAGATCGGTATGGAGCTGAGCTGCGGAAACTCGCAGATTAACGATAGTCGGACGGCTGGCGTGCTGGGCAACGCCCGGCCCGCCAGCCACCCGCCGCACCAACTAACGCGGTCTCATGCCATTCCCTTCAACCACGCCGCAAGATGAGCACGAAGCCTGCAGCTAGTGATCCACGATGACTAACGGGGTCTCGGCGAGGCGCCGCAGCGCGGACCGCGTGCCGATGGCCGCGATCAGGTCGTCACGACGGTCGGTGATGGTCCGTCGCTCGGCATCGCGGCGTGCCAGCGTGCAACGAACGTCCGGACGTCGCGCGGGGTCATCGGCTGCAGCGCAACCTCGGTGAACGCCTCCGCGTCCAGCCAGTCAGGCTCGACCGCTGCCGACCGGCTCGTGAGGACGTACCGGGCTCGCGGGAACGCACTGATCAGCTCGCCCAGCCACGCCCGGACCTCCGGCCGGCGTTCGGCGAGCAGTTCATCGATCCCGTCCACCAGCACAACGGCCTTACCGCTGCGCAGACGCTGCTGCACCCAGCCGGTCGGCATCTCATCGGCGATGTGCCGGCCGACCTCGTCGAGAAAGCGCTCCAGTGCGGGCAGTTGCGACCGGGTGAACAGTCGCAGCCGCAGCAGGAACAGATCCACATCCGCCCAACCATTGACGTTCTGCATCCGCACGCGGTCCGCACGGTCGTCCCAGCAGGCCGTGACCCGTACGCCGCCCCCGGCCTCGATGTCGAGGAACAGGTACTCGTCGAGGCGACGGTGCACTGTCCGGCGACCGTAGGTCACCTCTGGCAGCCCTGCAGCGACGATCGCGGCTGCATTCTGGTGCCTGATGCCGGGCACGAACACTGCCGGAACCAACTGCGCGGTCTGCAGCTCAGCCACCAACTCGTGAATACGGTCTTCACCGCGGAGAACCTGGGGCACGGTGTGCAGCAACTCGGACAGGGACGTCCTCGGCGCCGGAAAAGCCGCGGTCATCGATCGCTCCTTCGCAGATAGAGGGGCAGTGGCCCCGGACCGGTCCGGCGTCGGATCGGATTAACTTCTGGCCGAGGCGCGCCGACCGGTTGCCTCCTCGTGGGTTAGGGGCACCCCGACGGCCGGGACCACGTCGAACACGAGGCGAGACGGGACCGCGCCGCGGTAGGGACGTCCGACGTCACCTGGTGGAGCGGTACGACCGAACGTCGGTGTGCCATAAATGACCATGGAGCGATCTCGCCAGGTCCACCAGGGCACAAACCGGACCGATACTGACCCGACCTTGCCTTGGGCGGCGCCACCTGCGGGAATGTGGCGAACTCAGCGGGTCACCAGAGGGATGATCACGGCAGACGGCCGTTCGAAGTCACCAGCACCCGAAAGGAGGCCTCCCTCCCGCAAGAGTCGAACGCCCGCACGCTGAAACCTGACTCCCACGACGGTCAGCGTCCAGATCTCTAGGATCAAGCCATGAGCGCACGCAGCATCGACGTCACCGTCCGGTCGCTAGATGGCCTCAACCTCGTTGGCACGCTGGTCCAGCCGGTCGGCCAAAGCAACCACGCAGTCGTACTCGTGCACGGTGGTGGCGTCACTCGTCATGAGGCGGGCTTCTTCACCCGGTTGGCCGAGGGCGGCGTGGCGTCCCTTCGCTTCGATCTTCCCGGCCACGGCGAGAGCGAAGGCCGTCAAGAGGAGTTGTCCCTCGCCGGGGTCCTGAACGCGATCCGAGCGGCTCGGGCTCACATTTGTCAGGAGGCCGAGGTAGATGCTGCGTCGCTCGTCGCTGCCAGTTTCTCGGGTGGCCTGGCCGCCTACTACGCCGCTCGACGTCAGGCTGACGTCCAGCGGTTGGTTCTGTTCAATCCCTTGTTGGACTACAAGCAGCGATTCGTGGACCAAAAGGACTTCTGGCGAGATGACTTCCTGACCGAAGAGGCTGCTCGCGACTTGGCTGAGCAGGGCTTCTTGCCGCACTCGCCCACCTTCAAGCTGAGCCGGGCCTTACTCAACGAGGTGTTCTGGCTGGATGCCCGGCGTGCACTGGCCGACATCCAAGCACCCACGCTCGTCGTACACGGCACGAAAGACACCTTTATCCCAGTGGAGTCGTCCCGAGACGCGGATCGCTGCCTCACAGCACCTCATCTGTTGCTTGAGATCGAGGGTGCGCAGCATGGCTTTGCTGTGCACGATGACCCGACTTACGCCAATCCGCAGAGCCAGGTCTGGCAGGCCGAGGTCATCGCCGCAGTCCGCGACTGGTTGAGTTTCGGCTGACATCCTCCGCCGGGCTATCTGGCGACAACCTCGCCCAGCTGCACAACGGCTGGACGGTTGCCCCATGGGCGAAGGTACTCCAGTACGCGCACCAGCTCCTGTTTCGTGCGTCGGGAGCTGGTGTTGTCGGCTCGGTTTGATCGTGACCTCGAACAAGCCGTTCGGCAAAGCGCACATGTTCGCGCGAACCTGTGTCAGGTGATGCCGAAACATCACAGGTTCGGGCCGGGACCCGTGGCGGATGTCTGCTGTTGGTGCTGCGTATCTCACGGACCGAGGCATTCGACTTGCCCGCAGACGTGGGCTAGTTTGGCCAGTGTTTCCGCGTAGCGCTCCCTTCTTATCGCTTGCCGAGCACGCGTGCTCTTGCCGGGACCAGCGTATTGTTCAGTGCGGGTTTGCGGGAAATATTCCAAGCTAAGAACGTCCGATTCCAGGCATTCCTTGAGGGCGGGAAGTATTTCCTTTGCGGATTGGACACGGTGTACAGCTTTGACACCCTGCCCGAGCAGTTGATATACGACTGCAAGCCATATAAGTCTATGAAATTGTGCCAGCAAAGGAGGGATACCGTAGCACAGCCAGTATCGGCGCAGTCCTTTAGCGTGGCCGCCAGCGGTTACGGCGGTTTCGAGCAGTACCACCACTTGGCTGAGGTTCACCTCTTGCTCTCTCAGTGGAAGTGAGAACGCTTCCCGAAATAATCTTCCTGCGGTTTCTTCGCTCACCGCAGCGATTTCAAGGACTGCCTGGTCAGCGACCGACCCGTCGAGCAGCGCCTTACGGATGCCGTTGGCGGTTGTCGCGCCTTTGAGTAATGAGACCAACAGTTCGACGCCCATCGGCCCTGCTCCCTTCTGATCCTTTCAATGACTCCACTCGGGCTGGCATCAGGCTCGAACTGAGGCCAACCGACCTGCTTGTCCTCAACGTCACCGCCCGCCAGCGGTTTGTCCGGAGTGGCCCGTCCGGAGCGACCGGTAACACCCTGCAGCACCTGCTGCCCGGCAGGGAAGTTCGCCCCAGAGTACCGGTCGTGCACCGGCTCGTTCAGGCACACCGGTACGCCGCCGACGGCCTTAGCCCGGGTGCGGTCACTGTTCGCGAACACAAGCCTCCCGGCCGAGCAGGGTGCGGTCGGTTCCCGCAGAAAAACGCGATCGAAACTGGCGGACAGAACCATCAAAACGACCGCGGACCGGGTAACGGACCTGACCACAAAGATCAAGGCACTGCACACGTACGACCTGCCCGAAGTCGCGGCGACTCCCGATCGAAGGTGGCAGCGCCGAGCACTTGAACTGGCGGGTCGAGGAGACGCGGAGCTAGCTCGCCGCTCCTGCGACGAGCCGTTCGGTGAGCTGTTGGCGTCTCCCGACGGCCGCCTCATCCTCGGCGAGCCTGGCCAAGATCCACGCCTGCGCACCTTCAGCATGTGGCTCCACCGTTGTAAGGCGTGCGCCCGAACTCCCCGTAGAACGCCTCGCCGTCAACGAGCGCCCGGTGCGCCAACTCGACGCGCCTGGCCATGGACGGTCGCAACCGCAACTTTGCGGCGTCGATCTCAAGGAACTCGAAGCGACCCACCTCGTCGGCCGCCGGCCGGATCGCCTCGGTCTGCTCCGCGCTCAGACTGCCGCCGTCGAAGATGAGCTGGATACTGTCGCGCCACACGCCATGGGTCGGCATCCAGTCCACGAGCAACAGCCGACCGACCACGAGGTCAATGCCCAGCTCTTCGCGCACCTCGCGGTGGCAAGCGGCCAGCGGTGACTCGTCGTCCTCGGTCAGGCCGCCGGGGATCTCCAGGAACGGCTTGTACGTCGGCGAGATGAACAGTACCCGCCCGGCCTCGTCACGGATGAGTACGCCTGCGGCCACGTTCTTGCGGGGCAGCCGAGCCGCAATACCGGGGTTGAATTCAACCTCGGGTTCACTCTCATCGCGCAGATCGTGCGCGAACACCGCGCGCTCGCCGCAGTGGTTGGGCTGCTCGTCACTCAAGGTGCCTCGCTTGGTAGGAGCGCGGTCACCGTGTCGGTCAGCGCGCGGACCGGCTGCAGTTCCTGATGGCCACCCAAGCGAACCAGCAGGTCACGAACAATCCGGTGCGAGCGCTTCGACCCGGTGGCCGCCGCGGCTTCGGCCGCCATGCTGCCATAGTGGGCGCTCTGCTCCACGTCGTGCTCCAGCAGCGCCGCCCGGGCGAGCTGGCCTGCGGCGAACACCTGCCGCCTGACCTGCTGGCCAGCTCCACTCCACAGCGTCTGGAGGTAAGGTTCAGCCGCCTTGCGGTCGCCGAGATCAAGCCAGGCCGAGCTGGCGAAGCTGGCAAAGACCGACTCATCCCAGTGGGTCATCCAGTACGGCATTTCGGCAGCGGTGTGCCGCTCGTACGAGACTTCCGCTCGGCACAGAGCCTGGGTGCTGCCACGAGCGTCGCCGAGCGCGGCACTGGCCGTGGCTTCGAGCATGGCCGCCTCCGTCGAGACGACGGCCAGCGACTGAGACGGCGCGCTCCGTTCGGCTGCCTGGGCCAACGTCAGGGCTTGGTCAGGTCGGGCCAGGTACAACGCCTGGTGGCTCATCGTGCCCAGCACGAACGAGCCGTATGCCTGATTACCGGCTTCCTGGGCGAAGCGCAGGGCCTGGATGAAGTAGTGCTGAGCTCTGCGGTGGAGCTGGGCGTCGTAGGCCATGTAGCCGACGACCTCGCACAACACGGCGGTCGCCTCGAACAGCTCCCGGCGCACGGAGTCAGAGGCCGGACGGTGCAGGAGTGGCAACGCTCGGTCGGTCAGGTACTTTGCGGCCAGTCGCCGGCTGTAGTCCCCGCCGAACTGACGGTCCAGCTGGTCAAGGGATTTGGTGGTGACAATGATTTCATCGATATCGCGCTCGCGGGCGGGCTCGCCTGAGCGCGGCACGTCGTCGATGATCGCACCCGCACGCCAACCGCGAATGGCTTTCGCGGGTAGCTGGCCGGAGAAAGCTGCGACCTCGGGGTCATCAAACCCCTGCCCGTCGACTCCGGCCACGATCGCCAGCGTGGTCAGAGCATCGGTCAGGGACGGTTCGTACTGCGGCGCTGGCACCTTGACCGGCGGCTCAGGCAGCGATGCACGGTCCGTTGTCAGGGTGCCCGGCATGGTGGAGCGGGCGGCCGGAGCTGGCTTCGGTACCTCGCGGTCGGTGCCTTCGGCTAGGAGGTCCTCCAGCTCGTCTGGCGTGACGCCTAGCAGTTTGGCCAACTTCGGCCGCTTGTAAGGCAGCGGCTCGGTCCGCCCGCGCTCCCAGTGGCCCACCGTCGTGGGGTCGAGGTTGAGGGCGTGGGCCAACGACTCCTGGGTGAAGCACGCTTTCTTGCGGGCTCGAATGAAGCCGAATCGTCGTCCGCTCATAATCACCCCTCTGACTACACCCTGCGTTCGCCACATTACCGCAGGTCAGACCCGGCAATGCAAGGCCGGGGCAGATTCCCTCCGGTTCGTGCCCTGGTGGACCCGGCGGGACCGCTCCATGGTCGTCTACGGCACCCCGGCGGCCGATGGATCTTCCTCTCCCTTCCGAGGTCTCGGGCGAACTCCCGCACGCACTATCTCTTGTTCGCCCGCGCTATGTCCCGGTCGTCGGGGTGCCGGTCAACAACCGCGAGCAATGAACGAGGCGATCCGGTGTCCCATCCCGTCGTGCAATCCATGCGCCGATCTGCAGAATGCAGCCTTGAGCCACTTCAGATGTACGCGTTACTGCACGTCTACCTTGTCGTACATCGGCCGTCGACGAAGCACAGCGGCTGCGCGATGTGCAGCCAGCCCTGGCCGTGTGCCAAAGTGCGACAGGCTGCGCGCCTGCGGGACGGCCTCTGATGCCTACCGCAACATTGCTGAGCCCGGGTGACGACGCCACGAGCTGCCTGACCACTCCGCTGGCCTACGGCTACATGCGCGTTCCGGCCGGCCTGCCAGACCGCAAGGTGCGCGGCCTCGAGCAGGCAGTCATCCGGTATGCACACAGCCTGGGGCTGTATTTCGTCCGCTTCTTCTTCGAGTTCCACTGCGGCGCCCGCGACGGCTTCGAAGAACTGATCGCCGAACTGGTCCAGGCGGACGCCCGGCACGTGGTGGTGCCGAGTCTGCGGCACCTGGCCTTGAACACGCTGCTGCAGGACGCAATGTGCGAACGCCTGGCTCTGGACACAGGGGCGCAGGTGCACGCGATGCGCAGCCGGACTGCGGAGTAGCCACCCGATGGACCAGCAAGCAGCTGAACTAGTACGGGCGCTGGCCGGCGTGACCAAACATGTGCCGGAGATCAGTCACGAGCTCCTCACCGGCACCATGGCCTCCGAACGGGAGCGGGCCTTCGCCGGACTCCTGCTGGAGCTGGCGGACGTGCTGACGACCCATGTCGACAACCGGGAGAGACCAGCAGCCCCGCTGACACTGGCGGACCGAGTCAGCATCACCGGCCGACAGCTCATCGCAGTAGCCGTGCGCCTGCGCGCGAGCACAGCGACGTCAGACCAACTCCACGAGACGGCTGGTTTGCTGGTAGCGCTGGCTGAGGTGTTGCGGCTCTACGCCGACAAGCTCCCCTCGCCGCGTCCCGCAGAGATCACCGACCCTCCCGAGCCGCCAGATCGGTGAACGTCGGCGTACTGGTCGTGCTCGCCTGTCTGGCATTGCCGATGGTGTTGGTCGTTACGCAGATCCTCCGCGACGTCCAGCGCAACCGGCAGATACAGCGCAGCCCCAACAGCGTGGCGAGCATCCGGTATCGGGTAGCCCGCGAACACGCCGAGGCTGACGCCGCCAGCGCCCCGACGGAAGTCCTACCGGTCATCCAGCCGATCCCGGCCACAGAACCCACCGAACGCTTGCCGCCCGTGCTTCCACCACGCCCGTACGCCGGTCGGCCCGAGGCGCCGGCCCGTCGCCCACCGAAACCACCGGACCCGGAAGTCATGGCCCGTGTGCTGCACGGTCTGCGCAGCTTGCCTACGCAACCGTCCCGAGCGCCGACGTCGCAGTGGCCAACCCACGACCCGGACAGCACGCAGCCTCCGGTCTGAACAAGGAGGCCAGAACCACCTACACCCTCACTGACGTCACCACCGCGCCAACCCAACACTGACCACGTCTCACACGCCGGAAGAAGCCACAATGCGCTTGCCAATCCACTACCCACACCAAGGCACGAACACCGTCCAGACCCCGCGGCCATCGCCGTCGGCTTGGCGCTCCGCCCGCCCGCCACGTCGGGGTGCGTCAGCTGGCCACCAGCCTCGGCCTCCATGCCCAAGATCTGTCAAGCTGGGAACAGCGAAACGCATTCCGCCAGTCACCGTCGTAGCACGGCTTCTTGGTGCGCCAGCACTTATCTGGCCGATCGCGACACGCTCACCGCCTACCAATGCGCCACGCAAAGGCTGCGCCGCCATGCCATTGACCTGCAGGACGTCGAAGAAGCGCTGCAAGGCACGCTGGCCGGACCTACCGAGTTACCCGACGCAGCAGAGGCATCGTGACGCTGCAGTGCGGCTCCCCAGCCCTCCACGCTTACGACCATCGAGAAGGCGGTCGCTTCCTTCTCTTCCACGTCGAATCGTAGCCATCGATGTCGTCGAGACGCACGACGAGCACGGCTCTGGCCAACAGTCTTTCCAACTCCCAGAAAGGACCCATGGACCCCCAGGCTCCTGACGTCGACCCGCACGATATTTCCGCCGCGATCGCTTCGGCGGCAGGCCGAGCGCGCGCCGCCGCCCAAGCCGGCACCGTGCCACCAGCCTCCGCAGATCAGCTCGCTCAGCTGCTCGACACGATCGCCGCCAGCCTCGACACCGCGCCCACCCAGCCTCCAGAGATCACGCTGGACGATGCCGACGGGACGGCCGAACCGCCGAGCTGAGTATTTCTACTCACCGCGCCTGCGTATCCCCACCTGACCTGTTCTTCATCGACCTCCCGGGCGCCCCGACGCGTTGAAGCAACTCGCTGATGTCCCGTAGTGTGATTCGGCAACTACGGGGAGGGAACACATGGGATTCCGGACGGTGCCTGACGCGCTCCGAGCCGCCGGGCGAGCCATTGCCGACGCGCTTAGCCAGCTGCGCGGCGCCGACTGTGCCCAACCCGTCACCGGCCTAGCCGAAGCCCTCCCCGGCGGCCAAACGGCGCCTGCGGCATCCTCGTTTGGGGCGAGCTGGGGCATGACGTTCCGCGGCTGGTGCACCGAAGCCGAGCGTTACGGCAGCGACCTGAACCTGGCCGCGGATCGCTACGAAACCGGCGACCACGACGCCGCAACCGCGACCGCCGACGCCGGCCGTCTGCACGGGCCGCGCTGATGGTGGCCCTGTCCGACGTCAAACGGTGGAACACCGGACAACTCGACGAGATCTTCCGAACTGTGCAGCAGCGACTCCAGAGCCTCACCCATTCAGGTGACGATTTCGGCAAAGTGATGCCTGTCGAAGGCTGGTCCGGCCCGTCCGCCGACACCGCCGGCTCGGCCCACCACAGCCTCATGTCCAGGATCGACAAGATGGCGGCCGGGGCGAGCATAGTCGCCAAAGCGATCAGCCAGGCCGCCGACGCCATCACCGGCGTCCAGCACGCCATCACCGACGCCGAAGCCCTTGCGAGCAAATACGGCTATCGCATCGCCGAGGACGGCACCGTCACCGACACCTTCCCCGCCGGCCACGCCCCGCCGGACATGCATCCCGAGGACCGCGCCAGAATCCGCACTCAGATCGCCGACGCGGTCACCCAGGCGTTGCGCACCGCCGATGACATCGACGCCGACCTCGCTTCCGTCCTCAAACGTGCCCAGGAAGGCGACTTCGGCACCGGCGACGAAATCACCGTCACCGCCGCGGCCGCCGACGGCGCCCGCGACCCCGGCTTGACTTTGCCCGAGCCCCCACCCACCGCGACACCGTCCCAGACGGCCGCCTGGTGGAACTCGCTGTCCCCCGCCGGCCAGGCGATCCTGCTGCACGACCGGCCCGGCGCGCTCGGCGCCATGGACGGCCTCCCCGCCGACGTCCGAGACAAGGCCAACCGCGTCGTGTTCACCCAGCAGTACGACAACCTCAAACGGCAACGCGACGACTTGCAGCACCAGATGGACGACCTCAATCAAAGCGACCCCACCCAGCAGACCAAGTACTTCGACCTCGAGCGGCAACGCGACAGCCTCAGCGGCAAACTGACCGGGATGGACCAGATCAACGACCGCCTCACCAACCCCCTGCCCGGCCAGCCCCACGCCTACCTGCTCGGCATCAACCCCCAGAACTCCGGGCAGGCCATCATCGCGATCGGCAACCCCGACACCGCCGTCAACGTCGCCACCTACGTCCCCGGCACCACCGCCGGCATCAACGACGGCATGGCCACCGACATCAACCGCTCCGACGCCATGGTCCAAGCCGCCCAGCGCGCGGGGTCACCGTCGACCTCGGTCATCACCTGGGCAGGCTACGACGCCCCGCAAACCCTCGTCGACGCCGCCAGCCCCAGCTACGCCGACCATGCCGAATCCTCCCTCCGACGTTTCCAGGACGGCTTGGGCGTAACCCACCAGCCAGGCGAGGTGAACACAACGATCATCGGGCACAGCTACGGCACCACCGTCGTCGGACAGACCGCCCGAGACCTCGGGCTCCCGGCCGACAATCTCGTCATGGTCGCCAGCCCCGGCGTCGGCGTCCAACACGCCAACGATCTGCGCCTCGACGGCGTCCCGCCCGACCAAGTCGGCCAGCACCTCTACTCCACCAAGGCGCCCACCGATCCAATCCCGGCGCTGACCAACTTCGACAACCCCGCGGCCGACAAGATCGACCCTTTGGGACCCGATCCGACGACAGCATGGTTTGGCGGACAAACATTCCAGTCCGACTCAACCAACCCGCTGAGCTCGCACGGCGACTACTGGCTGCCCCGGTCCGATTCGCTCAGGTCAATGGGAAACGTCATCGCCGGAGGCCGACCGTGAGCAGCAGGATTCGGACAATTATCACGTGCGCCCTCGCAGTCGCTTCGGTGACGGTGCTGCTGTTCACGGTGTCGGCGTGCGGAGAGCAGGGAGACATGGAAAAAACCGCGTCACTCGTCGAGGTTCAGGCCACCGCGGACAAGATGGTCAAGGACGCAGCTAACGCTGTCTTCGCCAGCGGGTTCCACCTGACCGACCAAGGACCTCAGCCACTGCAGTGCAACGACTCCGCCGACAGACCCACCGGCAAAGTGCTGACGAGCGTGAACTACTGGGTCGACGGGATCGACCAGGCAGCCAACGCCATGTACTTCGACAAGCTGAAGACCTGGTTCACGGCCAACGGCTGGCACGTGGAGGCCGACAAACGCCCCCATGACCTCTTCCTCAACGCATCACGAGACGACTACCTCATGAGTCTCGAAGCATCCTCTGCGGGCCGCCTCAACATCGGAGCCAGCACACCGTGCGTGTGGCGAGACGGCATACCACCAGCCAGTCATTAGCACGACATTTACCCAGCCACCATGACTTCGGCCCAACCGAGGAGGTACGCCGGCCGGACCGACCCGCCCACGCACGGCACCCGGCGGGCGCCGCCGCGACGTTACGGGCACCGCGGAACCTGCGGTGTTCCACCACCACCGGGACCGGTGTGCTGCTCGACCTCCCACAGATCCCCGCGGACCCAGCCGTAGGTGCCACCGCGATAGGACCAACCCCACGCGTGCCCGTCGGATGCTCCGCGCGTGCACGACACCCAGAACCCGGCCCCGTAGCCGATCGTGCCCAACACCGGACCATCAACGGGCCGCGACCGAATGCGCGCACCGTTCGCGGTCGCGGTGACCGCGATCCAGCCCTGCGCCGTCGCGGCCGACATCGGCCGCGCGTGAGTCGAGGTCGGCTTGGACCACACGAGGATGCCATCGGGTGAGACCGCCGGTGCGTCCGCGTCGGCCTTGCCCTCGCCGAGTGCGCCCGCGTCCGGCTGGTCGGACGCCACATCGGCGGCAGGCGGGCCTTCGCCTGCGTTGGCCGGTACCGCCGCTGCCATCGTCGCGCTCGCGAGAGCACCGAAGGTCAGCAGTGACGCCGCGATCCGCTTCGCGCACAGAAGACTCGTTGTCATGAAAAGGGACTCCCGTCGACTCTGGCGCGTCGCGGCCGCCCAGAAGAAGAGCTCGTTCGAGCGCGAGGGCAGCGGCTCGTCAACGCACGCATGGAAACCGACGCTCAGTCCAGGCCGTCGCCTCCAGCCTGGAACGTCACCACCCGTCGAAAGCGGCTGGTACATCGGCGGTTGTTGAAGTTTTCGGCTCGGGAGAGGCGCCCTCCCCAGTGCCCCCTCCCGAGCCGGGAACCCGTTTGCCGCCGGGGGTTGAGAGCGGCCCGGGTCCCCAGAAGGGTCCACTGTGGTCGCTCCCTGTGGACCACAGTGGATCACCTTCTGAAACCAGAGTGCCTCAGAAACCAGTAATTCGCCACAAGTGTGGCGGATTTTCTGGTAATAACTTTGAGTGTCATCTTGTGCGCGAAACGCAGCACTCGACGACTACCTCCCCCACCGTGCGACCACGGCTGGGAGTGGCTGCAGCGCAGTGCAGCAGACCCGCGGGTCCGGGGCAAGCCCACAGTCCACGAGGGACACGACCGTCACCCTCCGGGCGGCTTGCCCCAGACCCGCGGGGCCCGCTGGTCAAGGCCGCGTCCACGGCCCACCCGGGCCGCAGGCACCGAGGAGGAATCCGTGTTGAAATACTTCGTCTCCACCCACCGCACCCAAGGCGCACGGGACAACGACTCCCACAGCATTCCGGGTACGGAATTGGTCGATCTTCCCGGCGAATGCCACGACGACCCGGACTCGCCCATCTGCGGCTGCGCCCGCAGCTTCGTCGGCATCACCAGCCGGCAGACCTCGACCACCGCCGAGGTCGTCGAAACCGACATGACAGCCGCGGAGTACGTCGGCCGTTTCCACGCCGGTCTCCTCGCACTCGGCTGGAAAGACAACGCCGACACGCGCAACGGTGTCATCGATGCTGCGGTGGAGTTGCTGCTGCTGGCCGCCATGTGGCCGGTGGGCACCGTCGTCGAACGCCGGGGCCGCGAGATCCGCGTGCGGAGCTTCCCCGACGAATCGTGATCGCCCGCCGCCTGTTCAGCAACTCGTACAAGGGAGTCTTCGTGTCCAGTTCCACCGACGCACGGCGTGCCCGCGCGTTTCTCCAGCACGCCACCGAACCCACCAACCCGATCCTCGCCCGTTACCTCGTCGAGGTCGGGCCCGTCGACGCCGCCCACCACGTCAGCGAACGCACCGCACCCGCCGACGTCCTCACCGAAACCCGCCTCGACGCCAACTGGATGCGCGCCGAGGCCGGCCTTCGCACCGCCGCGGAGCTCGGCGCCCGCTTCGTCATTCCGGAAGATGACGAGTGGCCGGCCGATGTCTTCGGTGGCCTCAGCACCCTGGCCGCCGACGACGGAACCCTCGGCGGGCCACCGCTGGGCCTGTGGATCCAGGGCGAGCCGCGGCTGGACAAGCTGGCGTCCACGCGGTCGGTCGCAATCGTCGGAGCACGGGCCGCTACCGAGTACGGCGAGCACCACGCCGCGGAATTCGCCTACACGCTGGCGTCTCGGAACGTCGCGGTGTGGAGCGGCGCCGCCTACGGCATCGACGGCGCCGCTCACCGCGGAGCACTGGCGACCGATCGCCCAGCCGGCACCGTCGCCGTGTTGCCGTGCGGGATCGACTGCGGCTACCCGGCCGGACACGTGGGTCTGCTCAAGCGGATCGCCACCTCCGGCGCGATCGTGTCCGAGTACCCGCCCGGCATGCCACCCGCGCGCCACCGGTTTCTTCAGCGCCACCGACTTCTCGCCGCGATCACCCGCGCAACGGTCGTGATCGAGGCCGGACAGCGCAGCGGCGCCCGCCACGCCGCGCGCCTCGCCGCCGAGCTCGGCCGACCCGTCCTCGCCATGCCGGGGCCGGTGTCCTCCGCCGTGTCAGCCGGGTGCCACCGGCTGATCCAAGACGGCACAGCCCGCCTGGTCACCTCCGCCGACGACGTCATCACGGTGATCGACGACCCCGAGGAGGTGGACACCGATCCGGAGGCGGCCGTCCCGGCGGAGGTGGCCAGCCGAAGCTAGCGCACGCCCCGACGGCGGCCCAGAACCCGCGCAGACCTGGTGACGCAGACGAGCGTCACCGGCCGCCGTCGGACGCGCGCTCGGGCGGTGGCGGCTCACACCTTCGTGAGCCGCCACCGCCTCCCACGGCCCACCCGCCGGGGAGGCCGATCCGAGGAGCGCCGACTATGACCGCGTACCTGACCCCGGGGGAACTGATGGGATCCCTGCCCGACACCTGCACCGACACCCTGCACGTCATCGCCCTGCCATCCCACGCACGTACCACCACCCGAGGGCGCCTCACCTCGCCAACCGGCGCGGCTTTCCCGGCAACCCGGGTGCGCGGCCTGACCACCCGCGAGATCGCCGAGTACGTACGGGCCGCCCTGCCAGCCGACCGTGACACCGACCTGGTCGTGGTCGTGATCGCCGAGAACCACTCCCGGAACTGGCTGCCGCTGCGCGCCGCGATCGCCGCGCTCGAGACCGACCTGCGCCCCGCCGGGCACACCGTCATCGGCCGCTACTGGGCCCCGCGCACCCGCCCCGGCGCCCCCTGGCGCGACTACCGCCGCCCCACCCACCTCGGCACCGTCATCGCCCCACGTGCCGATCTCGACTTTTCCGAAGCGGTCCAGCTCGCCGGGGACGCCCCGACACCGACCTGGGGCCTGCCCTTCGCCGAGCCCGGCGAAACTCTGCCGGCCCATGTCGGCCGATTCGCGCGCCGGATCCTGTCGACGCTGGTGCACCGCGGCGACGAGGCCAAGCGGCTCATCAACCACGCCACCATCCACGCCAGCCGCGGCGAGCTCGTGGACGACGTCGCGGCGTTCGCGGTGACGACCGCGCTGAACAACAACGCCGTCTACGGGGCCGCTGTTCCTGCTCCCGACCAAACTCGACCCGCAGCGAGTCGAGCAGCTGTGGATGGCCCTCTACCGCGGCAGTCCCGAACCCCGGACTCGTGCGCGCCTGGCCACCCTGATCGCTGCCAGCACCCTCAGCCGCCGCGCCGACCACAGCCTCACCGCCCGCGCCTTGGCCCACGCCCACGACGCCCTGGGCGCCACCGCCGTCGGCGTGCTGTTCCAGCAGCACGCTCGGGCCGACGTCGTCGAGCACGAATTGGACCTCATCGCCGCCCAGGTCTGCGCCACCCGCTGGTAGCCCACGTCCCCGACAACCAACTCGGCCGCGGCGTCCCGGGCATCGTTGCGCGCTCCGGGGCGCCACGGCCCCGCCTCTCACGGAGGTCATCTCGTGCACCACGTGATCCAATGGTCTGGTGGCATCGGGTCCTGGGCCGCCACCGAACTCGTCCGCCGCGAACACTCCGACGACCCGATCAACCTGCTCTTCTCAGACGTACTGATCGAGGACAGCGACCTCTACCGTTTCAACGCCGACGCCTCCGCGCGGCTCGGGATCCCGATTACCCGGGTCTGCGTCGGCCGGACCCCGTTCGAACTGTTCACGCAGCGCAGCTACCTCGGGAACGCCCGGATTGCCCCATGCTCGCAACTGCTGAAACAGTAGCCCTGTCGACGATGGCTGACCGAGCACACCGACCCGGCCAAGACCGTCCTCTACGTCGGACTCGAGCCCGGCGAGCAACGCCGGGCCCCCGCAGTCACCGCCCGGTGGCGCCCGTGGCGCGTCCAGTACCCGCTGATACAGCACCCGGCCTCACCAAGATCAATTTGCTAGCCTGGTGCCGCGATATCGGACTGGAAGCCGCCGCGCGGCTGTATCGCCTTGGGTCCAGCCACAACAATTTTACTGGACTACCGCGCTCTCTGCCTCAGCACAATTTCGGACGACGCATTGGAAGCGATCGTTTCACCCAGGGCGACCCGTGACGGACCCAGGTGCGTTTGCGCAGCCCACAGGTAAGGCATATTCGGATACCTGCTGCGCAGGTTCAACGTAGCCTGATGTAACGCAAAAGCCGGATCCGAATTACCGTCCTTTAATTTTCCGTAAAACAGTTTGGCGAATATTGGCGCCACTTGGTCGTCGATGGGCCACATCGTACCGATAACATGACGGTATCCACAAACCTGAAAGGCCGATGCAATATGGATTGCCTCATCTGCCAGCCTTGGGGCTGTATGCTGCGTAGAGCATCCTGAAAGAACGACCAACTGAGCACCATCGATGTGCAATTTGCAGATATCTCGCACCGAGAAGAGCCCGTCCCAAAGCGCAAGCCCACTATTTACAGGGTGGTCCACATCACTTATTGCATGACTGGCGAAGTGTGCATACGGCCGACTGGGCAGGGAATCTCGAAGGGCCGCTCTCGTCGCTTCCCTGCCCGACAAAATGGCAGCTTTAGGGAAGAGGTCTGATAGAAGGTGTATCTCCCTAGCTACGCCCGGCAGTTCGGCGAAATCTGGGGTAGAAGGCAGTCCGACAAGCAGAGGAGCCGTTTCGTCACCGAATTCCGGCAGACTTATCCTTGATTCCGCCAGGATAAGCGCACGTATTGTCGTTGTATATGACGATACAACTCTGTCAATCACAGCGGAAGGGGGATCAACTCCCTGCTGACTTTCACGTCCAGCCGCGTGAATTGGCAGCAAGGAAAGCAGTCCGGTCGGACACCAGAATATTCTCGGCCAAGAGTCGCCGTCATCTGGAGAGTCCGTATAACACAGATAGTTTAGCACCGGCTCCGCTAATGACTGCCACAGCCATTCGAGAGTATCCGAGATAGTCTGCTGGCGTGTAATTCTTTCCTCGAAAGCGCCGATGTGCGCATTCGGGTCGGTCGCGCCCAGGAATTCAGCAGCTCGCGTATTCACCGCGTCCACCGTCAGGTCGGGCAGTTCTAGCAAGTGCAGATCACCGCGATGTAGAATAAGTGCGTCGCAGCGGTAGCGGCTGACGTTAACCACAACTACCGGCTGATGCAGTCCGGCGCTGCGGATTTGGTCGATCGCTAGCGGTTGCAGAACCTGCGCCGCCTCAGGAACGCGCCGAGCATCTTCAATCAGTTCCTCGAGGCGCTCTGCGGCACGATGGCGAGAATCTGAAGCTTGTCCTTGGACAACTTGTGGTGGCCATTCGGATTGGCCGTCTACGTCCTCACCGAGAGTAGTCCAGTCAACGGATACCTCACGTACCTTTTCTTCGAACTCTATCGCCAGTTCGGGAGCTGCCATTCGCAGTGACTCGAAGTCTGGTCTCAGCTCAAGTATTCTGCTAAATAATACGCTGCGACCGCTTTCGAGGAGCTCTAACGCTTCGTCGACCCGACCGCGCATGAGTTGGACTGCGGCGGCATCGGAGGCCAACCCAAGAAAGTCAGCCAGCTGTCGCTCTCTATCAATGAGATCAATATTCCAAGAAGCTAGCTTCGGCAGCAGACGTACAGCGAGATTAAGCGAGGCGCTGCCTCGTTCAATCTCACCGCGGTCAATAGCCGCATGTCCGGCGCGTTGCGCCGCCTCGATCCGCGATCGAGTCGGTGCATTGCCAACTTTTGAGGCTTTCTCCCATGCGTCCAGCGCGTCTTCGAGCGCCGTAGGCTGGTGACGTGTTGCGGCAACTCCCCAGAGCGTCGTGCCCAGGATCGCAAGCGAACTCGCTTGCTCCGGTCGCCCTGGCTGGCTGGCCTCAACCGCAGCACGCAGGACTTGTACAGCTTCAGATAGCGCTCCACTGTCTCCAGTAACTTGCGCCCTCAGCCGCAAGGCATTACCAAGGGCCGCAAGGCTGATCGACTTATAAGTATGAGCCTCAGGAGCGGCAGTAACTGCGTCCCGGAGTACCGACACCGCTTCCGATAGAGACAGGCGGTCTCCGGTAAGCTCTATGCGCACCCTGAGGGAGTCGCCAAGTTTCGCCAAATATAGGGCCTTATCAGCGGAGTCGACGGAAGCAATCTGCAGCACCTCACGATAGAGCGCGATAGCCTCGTCGAGCGCACTAACATCACCAGAATTCTCGGCCTTTACTCGCAATGCCTCAGCAAGGCCAAATTGCGATTGAGCACGATGCTCTTGGACGCTTGATTGCGCCGAAGAACCTTTGGCTCGATGATATGCCTTGTTACGAGCAAATGCAATTCGGTCGGCAGTATTACGATTTCTCTGCTGCGGGACCGGCCTGGACTTGCTAACCAAAGCTGCTCGTACGTTTTCGTATACGGTTGCCATATTCAGGACGGGAGGCCCATCATCAACGCCGCTTTCGAGCACGTTGATTAGTTCGCCGGTAAATGCAGTGTATCTCTCTCCGGGCGGAGCCAAAGCTTTCTTCGTCTCCGCGGCGGCCGTAAATATGTAAGTGCCCTCTATCTCGGCCTCCTGCGCGAAGTCTTCGCCTCCGGCCAAGCCCCCGATCGCCCTGCCACTGTAACAGCAATCGAGTATAACAACTTTTCTTGTAGCCCTGCTTGCCAACACCGGGTCACGTATCCACTCGAACGGCAACACCGTATGTCGGGCGTTTATGCGTGAATTAACAACCGCCAACCCGAGTTCTAGTGTTTTAGACGCCGTCAATCCGTGACCAGCGTAGTAGAAGATCAACGTGTCCGTCGCGGCAGTAGCCGCGTCTTCGAGCATAGTAGCGGCTGATTCTGCACGATCGGGTTGCAACCAGACGGTACAGTTGGCTTCTGGCAGTCCCCAAATGGTCGGATCGGTCAATAACTGACGAAGCCGTTCGACGTTGTCTGCCACTGAAGGAATGTCCTCCAGGTGGTCGTAGTGATGAGTACCCAGAAGGACAGCACGTGACCGCGTCGGATCGGCTAACATGAATCAAGACTCCAGTCGGTTTTCCCTTATCGATGACATCTCCGCCAGGAGCTTTTTCGCTCGTTCTACAGTTTCAGGCTCATCGTTTTCTACTGTTATTTTAACCCCGTCAATCTCGATACAGACAGGCCTCGGTTTTGTTCGTGTTGAACGCCAATTCGCCACTGCAACCACCAGGCCAGCAATGTTGAACCCCGAGGAAACAACGAGGCTTATTAACTCAAGCTCACCCGCCATATCGCCAGAGACCGGTGCCGCTGCCACGGGAGTTACACTTGAACCTGACCGGATATCATGGTCATCCAACAACCATTCGTAAAGTGAGTGAAGCGACTCCTGGACATCGTCTTCGACGATGCTGAGCTTGATCTCCACCGTTGCCCCCTCGTCAATAAGGTCGACCTTAACCTATAATCGCATAGCTTACACGTCGTGTTACCGCGCATCCGTGGCAACTATATCGTGACAAAGTACCGAAACCTCATGCCTCTTGGTTAGTGACTACCGATAAGCAACGTCAATTTTGCCGAGGGCTGACGGTCGTGAACCTTTCCCCGACAACTTCCTCTGTGTTAACAACTCACGCAGAGAACAACGCAAGCGCTTAACTGAAACCGCGCGTCTTCAACCATCTCCCGGTGGCGATCCTGAAACGCCGCCACCACGGCCAGGCTCGACCGCTTCCGCTGCGTGACCTGGATACCGGCTCGGTGGCCGCATCGGCCCTCACCGAGCTGGACATCGGGTACGTCCTGCGCCTGCTCGGCCTCGGCGAGCGACCTGAAGATCGTCGACGCCGTCTCCAAGTGGGATCGCCTGCAACGGCGCGAGATTAGGTCGGGTGACGTCCCGGCCTTGTGCCCCGGTGGATCGGCGGTTCCGAGGTGTCGGGCGTCCGGCCATCGCGGTGTGACCGGGCCGAGGGAACCAGGCCCGCGCCGGCGGTGCACGACCACCAGTCCGCACCGCGGGGCTCGTTCCGCGGTTCGGGGCCTGTGCACCGCCGGCACTCGGCCTGGTGAGCCGTGGCCGTCCACCCGCGAGCCCGCCCCACCCATGGGCAACCGCTCGCACCGCGCCACACCGAAAGGCGATCGTTGTGTCGAAGGAAACCAGTAAGTGGCTCAACACCAACGTTCTCATCGGATTCACCGACAAACGCGGCCACGCCTGGCACTACCGCGCCGAAGACCAAGGCATCGAACCGAACCACTACCCCGGTCCGATCCCCATCACCGAGGTCAAACGACGCCTGTTCGACTGGACCGCCCAGCCGGCCCGGGTGTTCGTCGAAGACGGCTTCGGGCTCCGCCTCGCCGAGCACCACTTGGGCGTCACCGCCTCCGACACCGGCGACCTTCTCGCCATCCACACCGACGAATACGGCATCCACCAGTACGGCACCTGGCTGCTGGACAACGTCGCCGCCCTGCTTGACGACGGCCTGGCCATCGGCTCTGCCGGCCTGGTGCGCGAACGCAAGCAAGCTTGGGTCAGCGTCGAAGTTCCCGACAACATCGTCACGCCCGAAGGCGTGGAGTTCCGGCCCAACCTGCTGGCCTGCTCCAGCCACGACGCCAGCCTGAAAACCCGCTACAAGCGCGTCGCCACCAACGTCGTCTGCGACAACACCATGAACATCGGCCTGCGCGAAGACGGCCAGGACATTGCCATCGTCCACAAGCGCAACTGCACCCTTCAGCTGCTCACCGCCCGCGAAGCCCTACAGATCGTGCACACCGTCGCCGACGACTTCGCCGTCGAAGTCAGGAAACTGTGCCAGACCACCGTCACCGACCGCGCCTGGAAAGCGTTCCTCGACGCTCACACCCCGATCCCCGCCGAGCCGGGCCGGGCACGCACCAACGCCGCCAGCAAGCGATCCGCACTGACCCGGCTGTGGACCAGCGACAGCCGTGTCAGCCCGTGGAAGAACACCGGGTGGGGTGTCGTGCAGGCGGTCAACACCCACCTGCACCACGAAGCCGTCATCCGCGGCGCCACCCGCGCCGAACGGAACATGACCCGGGTGATGACCGGTGAGCTGGCCAAGCACGACCGCGCCGCCGCCGCGACCCTGCGCAAGGTCCTCGCCGCCGTCTGAGCACCCCGGTCCCGCCGTCGCTCGCTCTTTCTGCTCACGAGAGGACGAGTCGCCATGAGTACCAGCACCATCCTGCCAGTCGCGTGCGGCACCGGCGGCTGCACGAACACAGGGCACGGCATCTCCATCGCGGTGTCCCGTCCGAGCGTCTACCGCTGCCTCGCCTGCCTTGACGCCCTCGCCCCTCGTTGGGTCCCAGGAGTCACCGACACCCGCGTCTACGCCGACCGGAACACCGAACTTGGGCACCTCGACGCGTCGGCGCTGCGGGAGCAGGCCGCGCCGGCGCTGTCCGCGATCGGTGCGGCGCGGGATGCGCTCACAATGCTGGCCGACCTCGTCGGTCCGGCGCTGGCCCGCGACGCGGTCACCGCGATCGTCAACGCCAGAGACCGCATCATCGACTGGTCGGTCACCAACTGGTGGGCCGCCTACCGCTATCCGAACACCACCCCGCACCGCACCGGCCCGCGCGGCTTACCGGTTCGATCACGTCTGGCAGGTCCGCGTCGACGGCCACGCCCTCGGCGCGGTCGGTCGCATCGCCACCGGCTTGTTCGACCGCTACGAGTCTCGCAACCTCACTGGATCCGTCCTGCATCCTAACCTGCCCGATGACGAGCAGCCCAGCTACGACTCCGTTCACGCCGTCGCCGCCGACCTCATCGCATGGGCGGCCGATCGCGAATCTGCGACCGATGCCGTGGCTCCCGGCCACGCGTGACCTCGCGGGGCGGCGTGCGGCCTCGATCACGCGACCAGGGCCCGCGACACCGGTCAAGGCCCAGCCGGCGACGTCGACCGTGCCGCCCGCAGAACGGGGCCTTGACCGGTGCCACCGCGGCCCTGGATGTCCCGGGCCCGTCCACACACCGCCCGTCGGGCGAGGCCACCTGAATGAACCGGGAATCCCCGAGTTCGGCACGCCTTCCCCCAGGCGAGCCGAAGCCCGGTTCCGGGCTGGCCGGGTCAGCGCACGCGCCGCGCAGACCCGGCCAGCCCCCATCCCTCACAACCTGTGCTCGGAGGTCCGACCATGCCCCACCCAGCTGAACTGACCGCCACCGAACGGGAGGTTCGGCTCCCGCACGTTCCCCTGACACAAGCGATACCGCAGTCGTGTCTTCCGCCGCCGTGCGGACCACGGCGACGAGACGGCGCTGTGCACACTCCGACCGCCCGCCGCTCAGGCAGGCGGGAGCCCACTTGGGGAGAACGACGATGATCGACCCTACCGACCCGACGGTCGCACGGACTTACCTCGACGACCCCGATTTGGCGCTCGTCATCGACGACGCAGATGTCGGCGCGGACGCCAAGACTGTGATCGGCGAACTTCTCACCCGCAACCCAGCGGACGCCGCGTTGATCGTGTGGGGCGCGCGGATGTTGTCCGATGCCAGCGCCGGGAGCGCCGCGGAATGCCTCGCGAGGTCGATGACCTGGTACTACGGCTGACCCGACCGCACGTCAGTCAGGTAGCCTGAGTGTCACGGAACGGGATGATTCGATAACGGCGTACTGGATGCGGCATCAAGGCGGAGCGATGAGGGAGCTGGGCAGGCGGATGCGGGCGGCGCGCGAGGCCGCCGATGTCAGCCTGTCGTCCATGGCTGCACAGACCCACCCCGGTCGACACGCTCTACGGCTCGCCGCTGGAGCCGCTGCGGACCCTCCGGGGACGCCCGCGACGACCTGCCGGGCGAGGCCGAGCGGGACCGGGTCACAGCGCTGCTGGACCATCCGCGATCCGTCGACCAGACCGCGCTTGATACGCTCGCCGACGTCCTCGCTGTCGTACGCCGGATCGAAGACGACGCCGGCGCCGAGCACGTCATCCCGCTGGTCGATGCTCAGGACAGCTGGTCGAGCAGTTCGCCGAGGACGCACGATCCAGCGTCCGGCCCGTCGCGGTCGGGCTGCTGTCGGAGCTGGAGCAGTACCGCGGCTGGCTGGCCATCCCGGGCCGGCAGTGGACACCAGCCGGAGCGCGCCTCGACCGCGCGGCCGTCCTGGCACTGGAGGCCGACGACCCGCTGCGGCTGTCCACCGCGCTCTCGTTCTCGGCCTACTGAGCGATCCGGCGCCGCAACTTCCGTACCGCCGACGCGTTGTCCGACGCCGCTCAACGCGACACGCGCGTCCATCTCGGCTTGCGCACCTACGAGACCTTTCAGCGCGCCGAGATCCTCGCCCGCCTCCGCGAGCCCGCCGAAGCGCTGCGGCTGCTGTCGGCCACCGACAGCATGATCGAGCATCTACCGCCCGCTGACGAGCTCCCGCCCTCGGGCTACTGGTACACCGCACCGTTCTTCCTCGGCCAGCGCGCGTTCGTCCTCCGCGCCCTCGGCCATCACACCGCCGCCGGGCAGGCCGCCCGCGACTGCCTGGCCGAGATGCCGCCTGCCTGGACGTCGTCGGAGTGGGCGTCCCGCCGTCGCGAGCTCGCCGAGCTGACCTGAGCGCCGACCAACAATTCCCAATAGGACAGTCTGCCCGTGGGCTGCCGGCGTCTCGTCTCCGTCCCAAAGCGGGTGTACGGTGGAGACAACCAGGTCTTGGTGTGGCCTCCCCATGCATCGAGTGGCATGAGGACGGTGGTCACGATGACGCTGCTGCGGCAGAACCGCGAACTGAAACGGCTGGGAATCTGGAACTGGTCCCTGCCCGCCTTCGCCGGGAAACTACCGGACGGCCGTAACTACAACGCCTGCCCCTCGGCCGGGGTGTGCGCGCAAGCCTGTTATGCCCGCAACGGCACGTACCTCTTTCCTCAGGTGAAAGCACGGCATCAGGAAAACCTGCGCTGGACCTTGGACGACCTGCCCGGCTGGCAGCAAGCGATGCTGGATGAGTTGTCGCACAAGCGATTCATCGACGCGTGGGTGAGAATCCATGACAGCGGTGACTTCTACTCCCGCGCCTACCTCACGGCGTGGCTGGAGATCGTGCGCGCCCGGCAAAGCACTCGCTTCTACGCCTATACCAAGGAAGTGGCGGCGTTCCGGGAGCTGGTCGAGCCGAACCCGCCGCGGAACTTCTGGTGGGTCTACTCCTACGGCGGCACTCAGGACTCCACATTGGACCCGACCGTGGACCGCGTCGCCGACGTCTTCCCCGACGAACAGTCCATCACCACCGAGGGCTGGCACTCGCAAGAAGAGTCCGACCTGCTGGCCGTTCTCGGACCGACGCCTGTCGGGATCCCGGCGAACAACATCGCCCACTTCAAGGCCCGCCAAGCCGGCCGCCGGTGGAGCCGCTGGCAAGCCGGCGTCGACGCCGGCCGCGCCCGCCGAACCGGCGCCCCGTCAACCGCGCCGGCCGGCGATGAACGGTCGGGCACGTCCGGAGGCCCACGGTAGCGCTGCCCGGGGCCACGGCGGCCGCCTGATGCCCAGCGGGTGCGGGTGAGGCGGCGCGCCGCCGTGGTCCCGATCCGCGCTGTCGCCGGCTCCATGACCTGCCACCCGGGCGCCGGCCCGCCGCGATCGCGGCACCGGGCAACCGGATCTGCACAATTCGCGATCGAAAGGAAGACCAGGAGATGTCGAACGAGTTGGTGCCGTATCTGCGCGCGGTCGCGGAGGTGCTCGGCGAGCCGTGGCGTGCCGCCACCTCGCGACGCGTCGGCGAGGACGCCGCGCTCATCGGCCCGGACGGCGGGTGGATCAGCGTGACCATCTCCTCAGGCGCGGCGGGGGACCGCCTGGTCCTGGAGGCCTGGCTGGACTCCGAGCTCAGTCCTCATCAGCCCGCGGGAACGGTCCGGCCGTCGGTGACCGTGGCGCGTGCCCGGGCCGCCGACGCGGTCGGCAAAGACCTGGCCCGGCGTCTGATCCCGAACGTGGTCGAGCTGATCGACGCCGCCCGAGACCTCGCGCACCGGCGTGCGTGCGACGCCGCCGACCTCTCCGCCGCCCTGGCCGCGGTCGGCGCAGGCTTTGGCACTGCCCCGGCGGCAGGGGCGAACACCGTGTCGGTCGGCGCCTACGGTCAGCCGCTGTTCGCCACCGCGCAGGTGCTGCAGCCGTTCTGGCGCGGCCGCCAGCGCCGGGTCCGCTTCAACATCGACGCCAGCCTCGATCACGCCGTCGCTCTGGCCGCGCTCGTCGGTGAACGCGCCGCAGCCGAACGGACCGCGCCCGCCGGTTCTGGCGCTGACCACTGACCTTCTCCATCACCGTTCACTCAGGCGACATGCCCCGACACCGGTGGCTTCTCCGGCGCCGGTGTCCCTTTTTCCGTCTCGGAAGGACGATGTCATGGACGCTCTTACCCGTGTGGTCACCCTCGGCGACTCCCAGGCCCGGATCGTCGACATCCGCGCCGACCTCGGCGTCGGTGACGCCGAATTGCGCGTGCACGGACTGAACTCGACGGTCTCGCGAGAGACCCGCGACCGGGTACGCGCGGCCATCCGCAACAGCGGTCTGTCATGGCCGGACGGCGTCGTGCACCTCACCGCCTCCACCGCACACCCGCGCTCCGACGTCGATCTCGCCGCCGCGGCGGCGGCTCTGCTGGTCACCGGGGCCGTGCCGGTCCGACGGCTGACCGCGACCGCCCTGATCGGCGAACTCGGCCTCGACGGCACGGTCCGACCGGTCCCCGACCTGCGGTCGCGCGCGATCGCGGCCGCCGACACCGGGTTCACCCACCTGGTCGTGCCCGCCGCCAACGTCGCCGAGGCCAGCGACGTCCCCGGCCTCTCTATCATTCCCGTCGCATGCCTGGATGACCTGGTCAGCTGGCTGCGGGGCGGACCCACTCCTGCACTGCGGCCCCGATCGGGCGAAGAAGAGTCGTCTACCCCGCCTTGGGCTCGCGAAGCCTGGGCCCAGCTGGCGCCCACGGCGGTCCGGGCCGCCGCAGTCGCGGCCGCTGGCGGCCACCACACCCTGCACGTCGCCGCTCCCGGCACCCCGGTCCTCCTACTGCCGCGGTTGATCCGGACGCTGATGGCCGACCTCACTGACACCGCGGCGCTCGAGGTCAGCACGTGGCACTTCCTGGCCGGCGAACCCTTGCCTGACAACGCAGCGCCCACACGGCCACCCGGCGCTTCCCTGCACCCCGGCGACACGGTCGCCGCGGTAGCCGGATCCCTCAGCAGGCCGGGATTGCTGACACTCGCCCACCACGGCGTCCTGACCGTCGAGGACGTCCCCGAATTTTCCGCCCGTACCATCGAGGCGCTGCGTCCCGCGCTGGAGAACGGCACGATCGGCATCACCGCCGCGGCAGGTGCCGAATCCCGCCCGGCCGGGGCACGCATGGTGTTCACCGCCCGGGACTGCCTCTGCCGCTGCGTACGGACCGAGGACTGCCGCTGCACGCCGCAGCAGCGTGCGCGCTACCTCGCCCGGATCCCGCTGTGGTTGCTCGACCGCACCGACCTGTTCCTCCGGCAGGTCACTGTCGCCGAACCCGATCCGTCGCTGCCCTCACTGGAATCGCTGCGGGACACCGTCGCCCGAGCCCGGCAACGCGCGCACTACAGGTGGGGTGCCGCACCGGAACCCGGCGCCGAGATCAGCTACACCAAAGCCGTCGCCGACCTTCCCGCCACCGCAGTGCGGGAGCTGGACGACGCGATCCGAGCAGGCCGGATTTCGACCCGCACCGCTACCCAGTGCCTCCGGCTGGCCTGGACACGTGCCGACCTGGACGACCGGCGGCACCCGGACATCGCCGACATCTGGCTGACGCTCTCACACCGCACCGGAATGCTGGGCATGCTGCGGAATCCGGCTCCAAGGTAAGCCGAAGGCAGGAAATGAGAAGGAAAGCGAACTGCGGCATTGAGCGGCTTGCTGCGGGCAAAGAGTTGATAAAGGTGTTGCTGCGCTGAGAAAAGCGGGTGCGGGTGTTCCGTTCGGGCCGACGCACTCTAGCGGAGCCTGGCGTCGGCGAAAGCCCGACCGACCACGATCTCGGCTGCGGCCGTGGAGTCGGGGGCTGGCTTGCCGCCGACGCGGGCGGCTCCGCTCGGGCGAGTGCGTCCCGACCGGGACACCCGCACTCCGCTCATTCTCCACCGCGACGCGGTGATGGAGAACGCGGTGGTGCGGGGTTCGTGGCCAGTCACCGGCTCTTCTCCGGTGACCGGCCGGCCCGTGTGAAGGAGCCCCTTCGTGACCAGCACGATGGATCTGCCGACCCAGCGAGACACCGACGCCCCCATCACCACCGCACCGGACACCGAACTCACACCGTCCGATCTGGACACCGCGGTCACCGACCACACCACGTCCGTCGACGACACGTCGTCGACGACGGACGTCGAGGACACCCCGCTCAAGGAGCTGTCCGACGAGGAACGTGCGGCGCTGCACGCCCAGTGGGACACCGAGGTCGACACGATCATCTGGGTCGACCCGCACGAGGTGCTGCTCGCGGAGAACGTGCGCACCGACAACGCCGAGGCCGACGAGGACACGACGGCGAACTTCAAGACCCACGGCGTCAAGACCGCGGCCAACGGCTACCGCGACTACGACACCGGTGCCGTCGTGGTCACCGAAGGTCAGCGCCGGGTCCTCAACTCCCGCGAAGCCGGCTGCAAGCTGCCGGTCTGGATGAAGACCCCGCCGCCGGCCGACGAGCGCAAGGCCACCATCGAGCGGATCGTCAACCAGTTCATCGAGAACGACCCCGCCATCCGCAGGCCCCTGACGCTGGCCGACACCGCGCGCGGCCTGCAGCAGCTCGCCGCGTTCAACCTCAAGCCCGCCGGGATCGCCCGCAAGCTCGCGCTGGGCAAGCAGGGCAAGACCTACGTCGAGAACGTCCTGCAGGCCGGGCAGAGCGAACTGGCGCTCAAGGCCAGCGAACGCTACGACCTCGATCTGCTGCAGGCCGCGGTCATCGCCGAATTCGACGAAGCCGGCGACACCGATACGGCCAAGGAACTCATCCTCACCGCGCGTACGGCGCCGAACAACTTCGCCCAGCTCGCCGAGCGCAAGCGCACCGAACGCGCGGACAAGCAGCGGCTCGCGGCCCTGACCGAGGACCTCACCGAGGAACTGACCGCCGCGGGCGTCACGATCTTCGACGAGAGCCTGCCCGGGCACGACGGGGACGCGCGCTCGCTGGACCGGCTGCGTCCCACCCCCGAGGATGAGCCCCACACGGAGCTGACCGCGGAGGACCATGCGTCCTGCCCGGGACACGGCGCCTGGATCGAGACCGACCACCACGACGAGCAGGGCAACCAGATCCCGGTGGCCGTCTACGGCTGCGCCGACTTCGTCGCCCACGGTCACGCCCTCAGCTACGCCCCGGCCGGCCGCGCGGACTTCACCCCCGCGCCCACCAGCGTCGGCACATCCGTCGACCACGAATCGTCCGACGACGAGGACGCGGCCGAGCAGGCCGATGAGGTCGCGGTCGCGCGCGCCGCCCACGCCGCCGCCGAACTCGATCGCCGGAAGGCGGCGATCATCCGCAAGTGGGTGATCCAGAACAACAAGGACTGGGACGCCTCCGCAGCGCCGCGCCGGGAATGGCTGGCCGGGCTGGTGCGGCGCAGCACCGCGCCCAGGGGCGCGCAGCTGTTCCTCGCGTTGCAGAAGGCCCACGGCGGCTACGAGCTGCGACGCTCGTTCGAGCGCAACCACCCGCTGGCCATGAAGCTGTTCGGCCTGCCGGACGGGGCCACGCTCGCCGACCTGTCCGCCAAGGTCGCCAAGGCCCCCACCGCGGGGAAAGCCACCCTCTACGACCTGTTCCTCACCCTCTGCGCGATCGAGGCGGACCTCTCCCGCAACACCTGGCGCACCCCGTGGGGCTCCTCGCAGGCGTACATGGCCGCGATCATCGGCTGGGGCTACCCCGCCTCCGACGTCGAGCGGAAGGTGATCGACCCGGAAACCGAGCAGGAGGTCATCGCCGCGCAGCTCGGCGAACTCGCCACCGACGCCACGAGCGACGGCGGCACGACCGCCGAGGGTGACGAGGCCGACGGTGCCGAGACCCCCGGCGACGACGGCTCCGACCACACCAAGATCGAGGATCCCGCCGACGGCCCCACCGCTGGGGTCGACGACGGGAGCGCGGACGACCAGAGCGGTACGGCGACCGACCACACCGACGACGCCACCGATCAGGAGCCGGTCGAGCAGGACACCGAGGCCGAGGCGGAGCTGATCGGCGCCGCGAGCTAGCCGCCCGGACCGTCGCCGCACCCGGTTCGGCGCCAGGGGCGGGCTCGCGCGCTGCACTGCCGGGCCCGCCCCAGCTCCTGTCCACCCCGTCGTCCTCGCCTCCCGCCGGGCTCGCCGCCAGCCCCGCGCGTGAACGGAGTTCCTTCGATGCATCCGCACCTTCCTCCGGTCTTCGACAACGTCCACCGCACCAGCACCTACGCCGCCGGGCACCACCCCGTCTGGCCCTACGCCCCGCTGCCGCCCGGCCCGTGCTGGACACACGCCACCTGCCGGTGCGGCTGGGCCGAGATCGCCGAATCCCACAGCGACGCCCGCGCCCTGGCCCGCCACCACCGCCGCTACGCCGCCGAGCACCCCACCTACCTTCCCGGCAGCGCGCTGCGCATCGGTCGCCGCACCCACCAGGCCGACGCCACCGGCACCCACGTCTCCCTCGTCGGCGCCCGCCATGGCTGGGCCGTCGCCGACGGCATCGGCGACTCCCCGCTCGCCGCGCACGCCGCGGGCAGCGCGGCCGCGACCGCCGCCTACGTCGCCGCCGACCGCGGTGCCGTCGCCGGGCTGCTCGCCGCCGCCGGCACCCTCGCCGCCGTCCACGACGGCGACACCGTCATGGTCGTCGCCGCCCCACGCCCGCGCGAGCACGGTGGCGGATGGGACATCGCATGGGTCGGGGACTGCCGCGCCTACGAGTACGACCCCGACGCGGGCGTCCTCACCCAGCTCACCGTCGACCACACCGAAGGACAACACCTACGCGACAGCCTCGCCGCGCACTACCGCGGCCGGCCGCAGGACCTCGAGGAGCTGGCCGCCCGGCGGGACAACGTTGTCACCAGCTCCGTGGCCACCGCCGACCACGACTCGCTCGGCCACGTCACCACGACCGGGCCGCGTCGTCGGTTGCTGCTGGCCAGCGACGGCGTCCACAAACCCGTCCCGCACGCCTCCCTCGTCCGCGCATGCCGCACGTTCAGCGACCCAGCTGCGTGCGCGAACCGGCTGACACTCGCCGCCCGGTACGACGGCGGCACCGACAACGCCGCCGCCATGGTCATCGACCCCGTCCCGGCCCCGATCGCGGCCGAACTGGTGCCATGACCACCACGACTGCGCCGACGCCGGCGCTCGTCCCCGCCACCAACGGACTGCTGGCAGCCGCGTTGGGCGCCGCCGGGCGCGGGTGGCCAGTGTTTCCGCTCGCCCCGCGCAGCAAGCGGCCCGCCATTCCCGACTGGCAGCAGCGAGCCACCTCCGATCCCGACCGCATCCGCCGCTGGTGGCTCCGCCACCCGAGGCACAACGTGGGCGTCGCCTGCGGACCAGCAGGTCTGCTCGTGCTCGACCTCGACGCCGCCCCCGGACCCATCCCCATCCACTGGGCCCGCCGTGGCGTCACCCACGGCCGCGACGTGCTCGCCCTGGTGGCCCAGCAGTCCGGCGAACCCGACCCGGTGGACACGTTCACCGTCGCGACCCCCCGCGGCGGCGAACACCGCTACTTCGTCCGGCCGTCCGGCTCGCGGCTGCGCAGCACCGTCGGCGCCCGCGGCCGCGGGCTCGGCTGGCACGTCGACACCCGCGGCCCCGGCGCGCTCGTCGCCGCCCCGGGCTCCGTCGCCGTCGTCCACGGCGTGCCGGTGCCGTATGCCGTCACCTGGGATCTCCCGGTCGCCGTGCTGCCTGGCTGGCTCGTCACCGCCCTCACCCCACCGCCTGCACTTCCGCCGGCGGCGCATCCGCCACCACCGCCGCTGCCGGCGACCAGCCGCCGGGTCAGCGCCTACGTCCAGGCAGCCGTCGCCGCGGAGTGCCGCAATGTCGCCACTGCCACCGAAGGCCACCGCCACATCACCGTCTACGCCGCCGCCGCGGCCCTCGGCGAACTGCACGGCAACGGCTGGATCAGCGCCGCCGCGATCACCCACCACCTCACCGACGCCGCCCGCCACCACCTCGGCGTCGCCGACTTCGACGCCCGCGAACTGGCCACCACGATCCGCGACGGCATCGCCGCCGGCCACGAAAACCCCCGCATCCTCACCGACCGCCCGATACCCCGACCGCGACTCGACATCCGCTGAGGAGACCCGCCATGCCCGAAACCGCGTCATCGGATCCCGCCGCCAACCCCAGCACACAGGAGCTGGTCTGGCTCTGGCAGCGGCAACCGGACAGCACCGACTTGGAAAAGGCCCTCATTCTCGCCCACATGGTCCCGGCGGGCTGGCTGCCGTCGCTTCAGCACCGCTACGCCGAGGGCGATCGCGTCCGGTTCACCTACGACGGCAAATCGCTGCTCGGCACGGTCGTGCAGGACCAGGGCATGTACCTGGCCATCGCCGGCGAGCGCCCCGGCTCAGGGTTCACCATCCATAAAACCGACGTCCGCCCGCACGACGCCGAGCCCGCCGCACCGGTCGACCCGGTCATCGACACGGCGATCGATCCGCATCCCGACCCCGTCATCCGCCGCGAAGGCCACACAGCCACCGCGTACTGGAACCTCGGCCGGTCGACCGAGGACGGCTGGCTGCCCTGGGCCCGCCTGCACATCGCCTTCCAGCCCGACATCGGGTTCGTCGCCACCCTCTCCAGCATCGAAGAACGCGACCACGCCGGCGAACACCGCGAACGCCAACGGCCACTCGACCCGGTTGTCGTCCATCACCAGCCGACTCGCCGCCCCAGCCACCACGCCGTCCGCACCTGCCTGCGCGCCGCCATCGACATCGTGATCTCCGCCGCCGGGCAACGCCAACCGGTGGTCTGCGCCCACTTCGTCCCGACCCTGGCCGCCGCGCAGGAGGGGTAGCAGGCGGTCGACTGGTAGCCGGGACGCCGCGCGGCGCACCCGGTCACCAGAAAAGCACGGCGAGGCCCCGTTCACCACCGGCGGCCCCGCCCGCCGGTGACCGACCGTTCACGGAGGTGCACATGACGGAGCCGACCATCCACGTTCCCGAGGGGTACCGCCAAACCCACCTGCGCGGGCTGTGGGCTCTCGCCAGCTGCCGCGACTGCGGCGGCAACGGCGAATTCCTGGTCAGCGATTGCGACGATCCCATCGAGCCGTGGGATTGCGACGAGCCCAAACCGTGGTACCCGCAGCCCTGCGACTGTCTCTGGGCACCGCCGCCGCACGAGCTACGCGCGTTCGACGCGGCGCAGACTCGCCTGTGGCGTCACCGCGAGCGAATGCGCGAGGTCTTCGACGCGATCGGCCCGCGCCAGGTCGGCGGCACCTACTGGGACGGGTACTGGCATCGCCGGTACCTCGTCGAGACCGTCACCATCCGATTCCGCGACGGCGACCTGACTGACCCGGACTGGTCGATCACGATCCGCTGGGACAACTCGCAGCGCAACGCCCACCGCACACCGTGGAATCCGCGCTACGACAGCACAACTCCACCAGCGCGGTCGCCCGGCGAAGCTCCCGCACCGCCGGAACTGCGCTACCCCGCCGCGGTCTCCTGCCGGCTGTGCCGCTCTCGGTTCGCGCTCGTCCGCGCCATCCACCACGCATTCTGCGTCCACTGAAGGGAAATCCGATGGCCCCAGCTTCGCTGCCCGACGTCTTTGACCGCGTCGCCGGTTCCACTTCCTCTCACCGGACCGCGGACGCTACTACTGACCGTGCGTTCGGTGTCCTGCGCCGCCGCGACGAACCGGTCCGCTGGCACGGACGCGACGAGATGACCCGCGAGTACGTCCACCCGGGCCGCACCGTCATCGAGGTGCCGAACCGGCCCTGGCCGATCGGGCGCCCGGAGGACTGCGACGACCAGACTTCCACCGGGCTCTGGTTCGACGCCACCGGCACCCCACAGCCCAACCCTGACAACCGCACGGCGTCCGACGGTGTCGCGCTGCTGTGCCGTCGATGCGGCCTGGACTGCACCTGACAACCGCGAAACGAACTCCGTTACGTCCACTTCAGACACTGGCAGGTGACCCGATGCCCGACAAGAACCAGCCGCACGGCCTCCCCGCCGACGTTCTCCGCGTCGACGAAGGACTGGTGTGCGGTGACGACCATCCCTACTTCCCCGCGCAACTCGGCGAACCGCAGTTCGCGGCCCACGACGCACACGGCCGCCACCACTACACCTTGCTGCCGCGGTTTCGTCGTGTCGTCACCGAGTGGATCGCCATCACCGTCGAAGCCACCTCCGACCACCTGCGCTTCCGCTGGGACGGCGACGACCTGATCGTCACCGACGACGACGCACACGAAGACTACGACGATCCGACAAGCGGTCCCGCCCGCGAGCGCCTCCGGCCCGACGCCGACGGCCGGTACGTCTTCCCGACCTGGGAGTGGCACATACCCGACGTTGACCTCGATCACCTCGACGAGGACACCTGCGCGGCGTTGGCCCTCCTGGCACACGACGATCCGCAGTCAGTCGACCCCCTGATCCGCTACGTGGCCGCCAATGCCTACCCCGCACCGACTCCGCAGACGCCACGGACCATCCGCCATCGCCATCGGACCACCGCGAATCCGCCCACCGCATCAGTCCGCGACACCGAATCCGAGGAGACCCACGATGAGTAGCGACTACGCCGGGATCCCCGCAGGATGCGACGTCACACTGGCACGCCCAGGCGACGAGGCCGGCGTCCAACTTCTCGCCGACGGCGACTTCGCCCTCGTCCTGACCGATGCCTGGAACGACATGGTGGTCACCGTTGAGGGCACCCGGGCCGAACTGCTCCACTTCGTGCGCCGGGCTCAGCACGCGCTGGAAGAAGAGGGGGACCGCACCTCCCCGCCGCCCGCCGACTGACCGTAGCCGCGATCAGGCACTCCGGCCGGTGCGGACGACCGCCGCCAGCACAGCACACCCGGGCCCTCGGGCGCCGACTCCCGCGCCACGTCACGCGAGCTGACAGGCGCCCGAGGACCACGGGTGTGCTTCAGAGGTCGGGTTCACCCGCACCCGACCCGGAGGCACGCCATGACCGCGACCACCGCCCAGAGCGCACCGTCCGACTGCACCGAATCCGCCTACGCCCGGGCGTGCCGGTTGATCGAAACCGAACTCGGCGGCCGCCGGCTCGCGCCGGAACCCCGAACCTGGCTCGACGACCTTGCCCGCACCCGGCGGCACAAGACCGCGTTCATCACCGCGGTCTGGAACACCTGCTTCCCCTCCGGTGTCGTGGAAGCCTGCCGGGTCGTCGAAGCCGTCTACCCCTACCTCGATCCCGAGGGGCTCTGCACCGACGCCGCGCTCACCGCCGCCTGGAACATCCTCGAACCCGACGCCGGGACCTGGCCCGAGGATCTGCAGGACGAGCGGCGCCGCTTCACCGACAAGTGCGTGACCCGCGCGCTCGCCGAGGCGAACACGGCGGTGACCGACCATGCCTGAGAACCGGTTGTGTCTCACCGCCTACGACTGGAGCCGCTCCTACGTGCTGCCCGAGTCGGTCGCCTGCAACATCCCCCACCGCGGCAGCCTCCTCGACTACGGCGCCTGGAACGTCGCACGCGGTGTCCTCGTCGAGCTGTGCCGCGCGCTGCCCGCGACACCGGTCTCGCTGCTCTACGACGAGCCCGTGCAGCGCCGCAACCGCCTGCGCGTCGCTATCCGGATCACCGCGCACGCCCGCCGTGCCGACGGGCAGGACGTGCGCGTGATCTACCGCAGCGAACGCACCGACGCCGAACCCTGGCCGGAGTTCTGGAGCGTCGCGGTCAACGGATTCATCCCCGCCTCCGGCCGGGACGTCCGACGGCCGTCACCGCCGTGGATCGCCCACACCGCCGCGCAAACACTGCGGTCCGAACTCTGCCGGTGACCTCCGGTCTCCAGTCGTCCGCACCCTTGTTCCCTGCCGGACAGGACGCTCGTGCGACGACATCCGACGTCGATTCACCGGCGACGGCCACCTACTAGCGGCCGATCGGACCACGCAGCTACCGCCACGTCGCTCCCACCCGCACCATTCGTCCACTGTTCGCAGCGAGGTTTCCTGATGCCTGAACCGATCTTCCTGACCGACGAGAATCTCCTGGCCGCCATCCCCGCCGTGGTTGGGTTCACCCCCAACGACTCCCTCGTGATCGTCGCCGCAGTCGTGCACACCGACGGCACTGTCCGCCTGGGCCGCACAACCCGATTCGACCTCGACCCGGCCATGCGGCTGCCCCGCGTGATCGTCGCAGACCTCAACCGCGCGCTGGGCGACCAGCCGATCCAGCGCCTCATCGGCGCCGTCGTCCACGACGCCAGCGACACCACCGACCTGCCCTACCGATCTCAGCTTCACCAACTCGTTCACCAGCTGCACGAATCCGGTTTCACCAACACCGAGTTTCTGCACGTGCCTAGCTTCACCCCCGGTGCTACCTGGTCCTGCTACGACGTCGCCGACCACACCGGCACCCTGCCCGACCCTGCCATCTCCCCGCTCACCACCGACCGCGTAGCGAAAGGCAACCGCGTCTACCGCAACCGCGACGCCTTCCTCGCCCAATTCGTTGCCGCGCCCGCCGACATCCGCGACCGCATCGCAACCCTGGCCGACCCGATCGCCGAGGACGTCCAGGCCGAAGAACTCGCCGGCGACTTCCCCCGGCTGCGCCGGCGCCTGCAGCTGATCGACGATGCGGTCACCGCCGCCACCCACGGCCGGCTCCCCACCGACCACCACGAGATCGCGGAACTGATCGCTGCCCTGTCCAGCTTTCTCCTGCGCGACATCCACCTCATCCAGGACACCGAGCAGCGATGCGGGGCGGCCCAGTCGCTGTGGCTGCACCTGTGGCGACACGCCTCCGACCGATACGCGCCCACGATGACCTCGCTGACCGCCGTCACGGCATTCCTGCGCAAGGACAGCGGCGTCGCCGGGCTCATCATCCAGCGCGGTCCGCGCTCCACGAAACTCACCCGGCTGGTACACCGATGGATGCGCGAGAGCGTCGACTTCACCGCTCTGCACACCGACATCGCGGACGTTGCACAGCAGCTGCGAGCAACTCTGACTACTTCCACCGAGAGCTGACACCTCTCCTTGCCGTCGACGGGTTCATCCGGCCTCCCGCCACACGGACGCTGCACGCCGAACTCGGCCGATGGTCTCCCCGGCCCGGTCCTCACCGACAGTCCGTGCTCGCTCTTCTCTGAAAGGACGATCGTCGATGCCGCTCACTCCCGCCAGCACCAGCGTCGTAGTCGCCAGCATCCCGGCCCTGCTCGGCTTCATACCCGAGGACTCCCTGGTGCTGATCGCCACGCTCACAAAGGACCCCGGCTCGGCCAGCAGCGGCCCCCTCGCCCGAATCGACCTCACCCACCTCGCCCACGATCCAGAAGGCTGCGCGCGGCACTTCAACCGGCAGTGCGCCGATCTGCCCGTCCTCTGCGTGACCGGTGTCGTCGTCCGCAGCGTCGACGACGCCACCGCCGGCGACGACGCACTGCCGCTGCGCGCCGACGTCGACAGCGGCATCGCGCAGCTGGCCGAGCACGGATTCGCCGACGTCGACATCGTGCACGTGCCGGACATCACCGAAGGCGCGCGCTGGCGCTCCTACCGCGACACCGACCGCACCGGTGTCCTGCCCGACCCCGCAGCCACCACCGCCGCGGCCGCCGCTGTGGCCGCCGGATACACCATTGCCGCCCGCCGCGACGACCTCGCGGCGCGGTTCACCCCCGCCCCCGAGGCCCTCCGCGCACGGCTGCACCCCCGCATCGCCGACGCCGTCGAATCCGCCGCCATCGACGAATCCTGGCATCTGGCCGCGCACGTCCGGCTGGATCGCGCCGACGCCGCGATCCGCGCCGCCGGCCACGGCCAGCTGCCCACCGACGAGGCCGACGTCATCGATCTCGCCGCGACCTTCGCCGTGCCCGCGTTCCGCGAAGCCCTGCTCGCCCTACCCGACCACACGGCACGCCTGGCCGCCGAGAACCTGGTCCTGCATCTGTGGCGCCACAGCTGCGATCCCATCGCCGCCCAGCTCGCCACCGTCATCGCGGTGTACGCATACCTCCGTGGCGACGGAACCGTCGCGCGAATCGCGCTCGAGCACGCCGACCCCGAACAGCCCCTGGCGGGACTGCTCTCGACCATGCTCAGCCACGCGCCCGGCTCGCCGGGTCGTGGATCGCCCGAAGGTAAGCACACCCCGGCCGGGGGCAATGCGTCCCCGAAGCCCCGCCCGATCCGCCCGGGTGAACCAGCCCCCTCACCCAGCCGAGCTCCGATGCCGGTCGCGCGCGAGCTGGTTCACGCGCGGGCGGATGAGCCGGGCCGGGGACGTCGCCTGAAGGCGACCCCCGGCCGCCGCGTGCTCAGGCTGCGCCGCGTTCCACACCCCAACGAGCACCAGGGAGACACACCATGGCCGGCGACACCACCCTCACCATCATCGGCAACCTCACCGACGACCCGACCAGCCGCTTCTTCGACAGCGGCTCCTTCGTCACCAACTTCACCGTCGCCTCCACCCCGCGCAAGCTCAACCGCGCCACCGGCGAATGGGAAGACGGCGACGCGCTGTTCCTGCGCTGCAACGCCTGGGGCCAGCTCGGCGAGAACATCGTCAACAGCCTCCGCAAGGGCCACCGCGTCATGGTCCAGGGCCGGCTGCAGCAGCGCAGCTACACCACCAAGGACGACGAGAAGCGCACCGTCCTGGAACTCAACGTCGACGAGATCGGCCCGTCGCTGCGCTACGCCACCGCCGAGGTCACCAAGAGCACCAAGACCACCCAAGCCACGGTGAACCCCAACCTGGTCACCAGCACCCACAACGCGCCGGCCGAGGACCCGTGGAGCGCTGACGCCGGACGCGACCTGGTGGGGGCGACCGCCGGCGGCGGGTTCAGTGACGAGCCGCCGTTCTGATGAGAGCGGGTGTCCGGCCGGACCTTCCCCTCCGGCCGGACACCACCCCGAAGGCCGGGGCCAGCCTGACGGCTGGCCCCGGCCTTTCCCATGCCACACCACCGCACCCCGGAGGCCACCATGCCCGCCGCTCCCAGCACCACGCCGTCCACCCGATCCGATGCGCCGACGAACCGCCGTGTCGCGCGCGAGCGGATACTGCGTGCCCTGACCCAGAAATCACCCTTTAGGGTAGGAGAATCGCCTTACGCTCGAAACATGAGCAATCGTTACGGCGTCACGATCCCCGGGCTCGTCCTCGCCGGAGGAACTGGCTTCTACCTCGGCATCCAGCCCTTCGGCTACACCGGACTCCTCGTCACACCCTTCACCGACCCCGCCGGCCTGCTCGCCCTCCCCGGCGCCGTGATGTTCGGTGCGCTCCTCGGCTGCGTCGTCGGCTACCTCAGCCGCAACCGCATCAAACCGAAACTCGCCCACCGCTACCGCCGCGGAGCCATCCTCGGCGCCGTCACGCTGCCCGGCTACCTGTTCATTGGGCACTTCCCCGGCGCAACTGAAGGCGGCACCGCCAGCCAGTGGGCGTTCGGGATCGCTTTCTGCTGCGGCATCGCCGCGATGATCGGCTACTACCAGCGCCGCAAGCGCGCCACCTTGGCCCGCCGAGCCCGGCGTCTCGCCCAGCAGCAGGCCGACCAGCCGACCATGACGCGCTGACCTCCCGAGCACCACACGAGGGGCGCTGGCACCTGACGGTGCCAGCGCCCCTCTTCGCGTGCCCGGCAGTCCCAGCCGAATCAGTCAGCCGGAACATCCACCCCTGAATCTCGTTCGGACGGCTCGACCTGCTCGCCCACAGGTGCTTCCACAGCCCGCTCATCCCCCGAGGTTGCCGCCTCTACTGCTTCAGCGTGCGTGGAGTCCGCGTCGCTCCGCTGGCCGTCGACGTCCGACGCTGCTGCAGCACTACGCGACAACGCGGTAACCGCCTTCGCCGAGATTCCCAACAGTGCCCCCGTCTCCGCCGCGCCGACATCCGCTGCGCGGATCTCGGCCACCGACGTGGCCATCACCGCGCGCCACTCGCCGATCTCCATCTCCGCATCCGCGCGGACCTGCTCGGCCGACCACTCGAACTCCGCCACCTTTGCCGCCCGCTGCCGGTCCAGCTCCGCCAGCCTCCGCCCCAGCTGAGCTTCCAGCGCGCCGATCCGGTCGTCACGCCGGCGCTCCACCGCCTCGATCGCCGTCATTGCCTCCACGAACGGCCCCAGCGCCGCGTCCACACGGGCCTCGTTCTCCCGCTCGCGCTCCAACTGCTCGACGCGGCGGTGCCGCGCCGCCTCCAGCCGCGCCAGCGTCGCCGACGACCGACGCTTCCGCCTCGGCTCCTTACTTTGACGTTCAACCATGACACACCTCCCGCGCGGGGAGGGCTGCGGTTCTACCGCCCAGCCTACCCGCGGCAACGGTGCCACCGCGCCGCGTCGGCGGCGCAGCGCTCACGCCGCCGCCAAGACGACCGACAGCGTCGACCGTGCTCACGACGACAGTCGGCAGGCCACGAGAAGGAGGCGCGGTACCGCCGCAGCAGCCCCGAAGGGCCACGCCACCGAAGCGGCGAGCTGCAAGACTCGCGGCGGCCCGCTGACGCTCCGCCGGAGGGCCTACGCGAGCCCACGAAGCGCTCTCAGCAGCATACCCGCAGGTCATCGGGGTCGTCGCCAATGGGGGCAGAGCAACCGTTTCAGCTACTCAGGCACCCGCTTCTAGAGCACCCAGACGGTCGGAACCTTCCGATGTTCTCGTTGCGTCCGCGGGTGGTGGGTGGCCCCGAAATTGTATCGGTCGTCCCCCCAAATACAAGGGCACCCCAAACTATTTTTGACCGAAAAGCGTGGCCAAAAATAGTTCGAGGCCCCACCCTTGCATTCGGGGCCCCTACTCCCTAGGTCAGGCATTAAGGGCAGGCCGGGGGCCTGCCCTGGTTGCTTCGGGGCCACCCACCACCCACTCAGCACGTGGTCGCCTCTACGGCAGCGACCAGCAGCACTAGGCGGGCTACCAGCGCGGACAGAAGCCACCGTCCGCGACTCAATCGAAGCTTCACAGCGAATGAGCTTTGAAGCATTTCCCGACGCCTCAAATTGCCTGAGATATCGGTCGGAACACCCTATTTGAAGTGGAATTGAGAGCCTTTTAGCAGTAACATGGAAGCGTAAGGCAATCGGGACTGCAAGCCCGAGAACCCGAGAAATTACCTACGCGAAGGTTGGTTATCATGGTTTCGACCATTCACCCGAAGAACCGCCCCAGCATTATCCGCGCGGTAGAGGCGTTGCAGGCACAGCCGCCGCGCGTCCGGTCCGCGCTCACCGAGCTGCGGAACGCGTTCACCGACAGCGGCGACAACCCGCCCGCGATCCTCGCCGCGTGCGCGACACTGCTTAACACCGACGCCGCGATCAGCGGTGACGTCCTCGCCGCCGTGCGCGCCGCTCACGCCGAGTGGGACAGCTACGGCGAGACCGAACGCGAGCTGATTAACCTGTGCGTCTACAGCAGCGAAACCCGCCGCGCCGTCGCCGTGACCAACGTCAACGACGTCACGGCCATGCTGCGCGAGCAGCCCAAGCGAATCACCGACGCGCTGAACGGTCTCCGGTGGCTCAACGCCCAGACCCAGCACGCGCACCAAGCGGTGTTCACCGTGTGCGGGACGCTGCTGAAGAACCCCAGCGCCGACCACCCCGCCATCGTGGAAGCCATCCAGACCGCACACCAGTTGTGGCCGAGCCTCGCCGACGACTTACGCACGCTGGTCATGACGTGCGTGTACGCGAGCAAGGCACGCGCCGCCCACGCCCGCGCCCGCACCGCCGCCCGACAGCAGGCCAACGAAGCCGAGTCCGGCGACATCCACCGGTGCGGCAACTGTGAAGGCAACCTCGCCGGACTCCCAGAAATGCGCTACTGCTCCGATACCTGCCGTAAGGACGCCGAGAGCGCCGAGCGCCCCATGCCCGGCGAGCACACCGCTACCAAGGAACCGGCTACCGCGCCCGAGGCCACCGAAGCCGCGCCGATACCCGGGCCCGCCACCGAGGCGACGCCGAAAATCACGGCCAAACGCAAGAACACGGCCAAGGCCGGACACGAGCCGATCGAGAAGAAGGCGGACGGCCGTTACGTCGTCGGCGAAGTCGAAGCCCAGTTTGACGAGCGGTGGCGCCAGATTCAGCAGGCGATCCCGACCGCCGGTTTCGTCCGCAAGGACGAGCGCGGGGTGGACCTCTACGAGCAGGAGCGGCAGCGTCACGCCGACCTTGACGACAGCAGCGACGCGGCGCGCGACCTCACCGGCTACACGCTGTCCGATGAGGATTACGAGTGGCTTGCTTTGCTCCCGGTCGCGCCGGGTGGGTTGTGCGTGGCGTGCAACCTCGAACGCACTCCCGCCGAGCAGCGCACCCAGGGCACCGACGACCGGTGCGAGATGTGCCGGGACCGCGACATGCCGCCGCTGTCCGCGTTCGCGCCGTTCCGCGAACTCGCCGCCGTCGCCTAACCAGCCGCCGCGCGCGGGGGCACCCGGTGCCAGGTGCCCCCGCCCCACCCCAAGCCAGGAGCCACCACCGTGCGCACCTTCCATGACATCCTCGCCGACATCGACCGCGAGCTAGCCGCCGCCGACACAATCCCGACCGACACACCCGCGTCCGTCGCGGCATTCCTGCGCGAGCTACTCACCCGCTACACCCGAACGCTCACCGCATCGAACGGCCTGCCGTTCGACGTCGTACCCGCCAACGCGATCCGCTGCGAGCTGGAAACCCTGATCCGCGCCACCCAGCAAGACAGCGACGAGACCGAGGAGCGGGCCGCCATTTGGTGCCACTTCGACTGTGGACACATCGGATGTGACGCGCCGTACTAGATGTCCGTCCCCACACAAAGCGGCCGCCGATCTCCGGATCGGCGGCCGCTTTGTTATGTCGGCACAACCGAGGACCGCACCGGCGCCGGCAGACGGCGCCCGGGGGCCTTAGTGCAGGCGCCGGCGCTCGACCCGAAATCGGTCACCACACCACCGCCTCACCAACCCCACTCAGCCACCGCACCCCGCCCACCACCACACCCCAGCCCCGCACCTACCCCGCCACCCACGCACCCAGCCGACCACGCCACCGCACCACCTCACCCAGCCTGCCCCCTACCCCGCACGCAGCACGTCTTGCAGACGTTCTGAACCGGGTGGGCTCCGCCGGATTTTCGGCGTAGTCTGGTGTGGACATGATGGGCTTGCGGAAGCTGAGCCCTGGTGGTCATGAGTACCTCACGAACACGGTGGCGTGCGCCGATCGCAGCCGTGAGCTCGCACCCGGCGAGCTGTTAAGTGACTACTACCTCTCCCGTGGTTACCCGGCAGGCCAATGGTTCGGCGCCGGAGCAGAGCACTTAGGACTCTCCGGCGCAGTCACCCCTGCCCAGATGAACGCCCTCTTCGGCGAAGGCCGGCATCCACACGCCGACGCCATCGAAGCCGAAATGATCACCGGCGGCGCCACCGCCGAGGAGGCATTGAAAGCCACCCGGCTGGGCCGGCGGTTCCCGCAGTACTCCGCGCTGGATCACCTGCGCAGCCAGGTGTCGCAGGCGTACAAGGACCACAACCGTCTGCAGGGCCGCCCGATCGGCGCACCGATCTCCGCGGCCAAACGCGCCGAGCTGCGCCGCGGCGTGCAGCTACAGGCCTACCGCAAAGCCCACGACGGCAACGGTCCCGCCGACGACAAGGAACTGAACAAGTGGCTGGCAGAGCAGAAACGCAATCTCAAGTCCGCGGTCTCCGGGTTCGAGGCGGTGTTCGCTCCGGATAAGACCGTCTCCATCGCGTGGGCGATGGCGTCACCCTCCGGACGAAAGCGCATTGTCGGCATGGCCCGCCAAGCTGCCCTTGACACCGTGTCCTATATGGAACGCAACGTCGCGTTCACCCGCCGGGGGAACATGGGCGAGGCCCAGGTGGACGTCAACGGCATCACTGCCGCGCTGTTCGAGCACTGGGATTCCCGCGCTTCCGACCCGCATCTACATGTTCACGTGCTGATCTCGTCGAAGGTGCAGCGCAGCGACGACGGCGAATGGACCGCCCTTGACGGTCGCACCATCTTGGCTGCGACCGTCACGATGTCGGAGTTCTTCGACAACCGCCTGCGTGACCTGTTCCGCGAGCAGGGTGCGTCGTGGGTGCAGCGGAGCGCTGAGGGCGTGGACATGAAGCGCCCGGTGTGGCAGCTCGAGGGTGTTCAGGTCGAGCTGGTGAAGCTGTTCTCCCAGCGCCATCGCCAGTTCGAAGCCGCTCGGGCGAAGCGCATCGTGGAGTTTAAGGCCCAGTACGGGAAGGAGCCGACGCCGAAGGACATTTTCGCCATCGACCGGGCCGCCCAGTACGACAACCGGCCCGGTAAACAACCACCCAAGACGCTTGCGGAACATCTGCAGGCGTGGCGCGAGCATGCGCTCAGCATCGTGCCCGCCAAGATCCTGGACACGCTCGCCGACCGCGTGTTCCTTACCGGACGCGCGGAGCCGGACGCGTTCGACATCGCCAAACTCGCCGAGGTCACGCGGGAGGTGGTGTCGGACAACTACAGCCACTTCTCGTGGTGGAACCTCGCTGCCGAAGCCCACCGCCAGTCCGCGCACCTGCGGATACCGGTGGACAAGCGGGAACAGCTCGTCGACGACGTCGTCGACACCATCCTCGCCCAGCCCGACACCCTGGCCCTCGTCGGACCGACCGCGGTCAACGAGCCCGTGTCGCTGCGTCGCCGGGACGGGGAGTCGGTGTTCGTGGAGCACCGCTCCACCCGCTACACCACCACCGCCACCCTGGCCGCCGAAGGCGACCTGGTCGCTTGGGCGCGCCGCGGCGGCGGTCACCGGCTGCGCGCCGGCACCGTCGAGAAGGCCCTCGCGGGCCAGGGGCTGAACGCCGGGCAGACGGAGATGGTGCGCCAGTTCGCCCTCTCCGGCCGTCGGCTGCAGCTCGCCTTGGCACCGGCTGGAGCCGGGAAAACCTCGGCGATGAAGGTCCTGGCCACGGCCTGGCGGCCTACCGGGCACCGCGTCTACGCCTTCGGCCCGTCCGCTCGCGCCGCGCAGGAGCTGGGCGCGTCGATCGGGGCGAAGCCGCACACGCTGCACCAGCTGACCACCGCGCTGTGGTTCGGGTTCGCCCACCGTGCGTTCCCGATGGAGTCTGGGGACCTGGTGATCGTCGACGAGGCGGCGATGGCCGGCACCCACACGCTGCACAAGGTCGTTAGGTACGCGCTGACCAACGGCGCCGACGTGCGGTTGATCGGCGACGACGCGCAGCTGGCCGCAGTCGAAGCCGGCGGGGCGATCCGGCTGATCGCCCACGACGTCGGCGCTGTCCGGTTCCGGGAGATCGTGCGGTTCCGGGGCGAGGACCGGGAAGAGCAGGCAGCGGCGTCGTTGCAGATCCGGGCAGCGAACCCGAAGGGACTCGAGTACTACTTCGAGCACGGCCGGGTCTCCGACGGGTCTCTGGAGACGATGCGCGACGCTGCGCGCTCGCACTGGCAGGCCGATCTTGACGCCGGCGTGCAGTCGCTGCTGATCGTGCCGACCAACGAAGACACCGTCGCGCTGAACATCGAGGCCCGCGAACGGCGCCTGGGCCGGGGTGCGGTCGATCGTGGCCGTGAGGTGGATCTGCACGACGCGACCACCGCCGGCGTTGGGGACTGGGTCGTCACCCGGCACAACCAGCGGCTGCTCTCGCTGTTCGGTGGGAAGGATTTCGTCAAGAACGGTGACGTCTGGACGGTTACCGCCGTCCACGCCAACGGCAAGATCACCGTCCAGCACCGGGTGCACCAGGCCGCGATCACGTTGCCTGCCGGGTACGTCCAGGCGCACGTCGAGCTCGCCTACGCGGCCACCGTCAACCGGGTGCAAGGCATGACCAGCACCGGCAACGCTCACCTGCTGGTGCCGCCGACGATGACCCACGAGCAGTTCTACCCCGGCATCACCCGCGCCATGCTCCGCAACTTCATCTACGTCGTCACCCACCACCACGTCATCGACCAGCACCAGGAGACACCGGAACCGGTGTCGCCGGAGTCGGTGTTGACCGGGGTCCTGCACCATTTCGGGGCTGAGGTCTCGGCCACCGAGACGTTGCGGGAGGCGCAGGACGACGCGTTATCGATGGGCACGCTGGTCTTGCGCTACAACTACACCGCCACCTACCGCGACGAGGACCGCTACCGCGCCATCCTTGCCCACCGAGCCCCCTCCGCGCTTGATCTCGACAGCGAGCCGGCGTTGATCCAGACGCTACGCAACGCCCACGACCTCGGCTGGGAACCCGACCCGCTTGTCGCCGCCGTGATGCGCTGGCGTCAGTCCCTCGACGACGCCGACGACCCCGGTGCCGCATTGCAAGCCCGGATCGCCACACATCTTCAGCGCCGCGGGCCGCCCTCGCCAATGGCGCCAGCCCAACCGACCGATGTGACCCGCTGGCGAGGCATCATCGACGCGATCGCCCCGCACGCGGCCGTCGAAGACCCGGAATGGGCCAAGATCTGGCAACGCGCAGCCAGCGGCCTCGCGGTCGGCGTCGACGTCGACGCGGCCTTGACCGTCGTCGCCCATCAGCTCGCCGCTCGTCCGGTGGTGCCGGACCCGATGCCGGATGACCGATACGCCGACGCGGCATTGGCCGCGGAACTTCAGCGTCGGAGTGAGCGTGGTGAAGCGCACGTGCGTGCCGTGCCGTGGCTGGCCCGGCCCGACTTCGCCCACGTCCGCCACCGTCCCGGGCACGCCGAGTACCTGCACGAGATGAACCTCGCGATCGCCGACCGCCTCGAGCAGCTTCGCGCCGCGGTGATCCGCGACCAGCCCGAATGGGTATCGGAGCTCGGGCCGCGGCCGGACAACCCGATCGCCGCCGAGGACTGGGACGACCTTGTCGGCCTCGTCGCGGCCTACCGCGAAACCTTCCGTATCGACGGCGAGGCGCCGCTGGGAGGCAAGCCTGACAGCCGCGGGGCGAAGTCGGAAGCCTGGCGCACGCTGACCGAGCGCTGGGAGGCTTTCGGTCAGGCACCAGCATCAGCCTCATCCGAATCTCCATCACCAATCACGTCGGCCCACGCCGCTGAGTTGGACGACGTGTTCGCCGAGTTCGAGCGCCACGACGAACGGGGCGTTCTCGAGCCGTTGAACGTGCTGGTTCGCCGATACGAGCTGCTGGCCCGTGACGGTGACGAGGACCGCTACCTCGACGTCCTCGCCCGCTACGTCCCCGACGCGGTCAATACCGGAGCCGAGCCCGCGGCCTTGGCGGCGCTGGCCCGTGCCCAGGACCGCGGGTGGCAGGCCGACCGACTCGTCCGTGACCTGGTCGACGACCGCGGATTCAGCTGGGCCCAGGACCCGGCCGCAGTGCTGGCCAAGCGGGTCAACGACCACGTCCGGACCCACGTGGCGCCCGCACGGATCGCCCCGGCGACCGACGAGCAGATCAGGCGCTGGCAGCAGATCGTCGCCGCGCACCTGCCCGACGCGGCAGTGACCGAGGAGTGGTGGGGCATCGTGTGGCGCCACGCCGCCGGCGGCGCCACCCGCGGACTCGACCCCGACACCGCGCTCACCGCCGCCGCCCGAAAGGTCGCCGCAACAACGACCGGCGTCGAGCACACCGACCCCCGCAGGACCGGCGTTGCGCTCGTCAGCGTGCTCGTGCGCCAGCACGACGCCGGCGCCGGGCACCACTCCGCCCTACCGTGGCAGGCCCAACCCGATCTGGCGCACACGGCGAACTATCACGGATCGCTGGAGCGGCTGGCGACCACGAACGCGGAGATCACCGCGCGAACCGACCAGCTGCGGGACCAAGCGGTTCGGGAACAACCGCCGTGGCTCGCACGCTTCGGTGCCCGCCCTGACGATGCTGCACTCGCGCGGCAGTGGGATCACCTTGTCGGGCTCGCCGCGGCGTATCGTGAGACCTACGACATCACCACCCCTGATGCTGCCTCCCCGCTCGGCAACCAACCCGCCGGAAACGACCTTCGCGCCGACGCCTGGCGGAACATCACCCGGCAATGGAGGCAGATGATGACCACAGCCGACCGCGAAGACGCCGCATCCGACGTCATGCTGACCCGCGAATCTCTGCGTGACGCCGCCGACGCCTACGTCGCGCGGTTCAACGCCGAACTCGCCGCCGAGAAGGCACAGGAGGAGGACGCCGCGGCGGAAGAGGCAGCGGCCGCGCGGCGTACCGAACTGGAAGACGAACTGGTTGATCGCCAGGACCACAGTTACGGCGAAAGCGCCCACCGCGGGCTCAGCTACTGACCCGCCCGCCAGCAACGTCCGGCGAGGACGGCCACGTGACCGATGACGTGGCCGTCCTCGCCGGACATCGGAGTTCTCTCAACTTTCTCTCCAGCGCCGATGTTCAGCGCCGTCCGCCAACTTCTACCTCGTCGCGGCCGCGACCTTCTTGCGCGGAGCACGCTTCCGCGTCGCCGGAGCGGGCTCGTCGACGACGATGGGCTGACCGTCGTTCGCGTCGAATGCCTCAATGATCTCGGCCGAGAGACGGCCACGGTCGGACACCGAGTAGCCGTTGGCGTTCGCCCACTCACGGATCTGGCGCGACCGCTCGCGGTCCGCAGCAGTAGCGCCGGACTTCTTCACCTGCGAAGACTCTCCGGCCGCCAGCCGCATCTTACGGCCGCCGATCCGTCGCCCGGCGGCAATGTAGCGGGCGAGTTCATCGCGTAGCGCGGCCGCGTTGGCGTCGGACAGGTCGATCTCGTAGCTCACCCCGTCCAGGCCAAATGGAACCGTCTGGTTGGCCGCACCGCCGTCGATGTCGTCGACCATCTCCACGAGAACTTTCTGCACCATAACGGAGAAACCTCCAGTGACTCCGGCTGCAAAATAAGATGTGCCGGACGGTGTCACTATAACTCACGACCGTCGAGCTACGCTGCAGTCGCGGCATTGTTTCCGGACGCCTCGATCGTCTTGAGGATCTTCCGCCGCCAGCGGAGCGCGAACTTCACACAGTTGTTGCATCGCCGGTGGCCGTGGCATTCCGGTAGCGGCGGCGCCATCGCGCGGCGAAGGACCAGGCCAGAGTTCTCTCTCGGGTGAGAGCTGTTGTGTTGACTTCGGCCAAATGAGTTGCTGGGACGACCAGTTGTGGGGGCATGATGTCAGTGCTCCGATGCAGGTCGAGGATGGGTGGGATCGTGTTTGTTGTGAACTTGGCTGAGCGGCCAGATCTGTTGGAGCCAGCGCTTGCGCTGGGTGATATCGGGGCCGAGTTCATGCAGCACGACCAGATCGGTGCGCTGACGAGGGCTCGCCGCCTCGCCGTCCGCTGGCCTGAGTACTTCCTGGTCGTTCTCGACGGCGACGTTCCTGTCGCCCGGGCGGTGAGCGTGCCACTGGTTTTCCCTGACACCGAGCGGGCAGAGCTCCCGGATCAGGGTTGGGACGGGATCATCATCTGGGCGATCGAGGACGCACTGGATGAACGACCCCCAACGTGTGTGGCGGCGCTCGACGTGCAGGTCACCAGTGACCGGCGAGGCGAAGGGATAGCTGCGGAGGCGTTGACGTTCTTGCGGCAGTCGGTTCGCGAGCGTGGTCTGAGCCGGCTCGTCATCCCGGTTCGTCCGACGACGAAGGATCAACTCCCGTCGTTGCCCATGGAGCAGTTTCTTGACAGGCGGCGCCCCGACGGGTCATCGGCCGACCCATGGGTTCGTGCTCATGAACGTCTGGGCGGGCAATTCGTCAAGGTGGCGCCGTTTTCCATGACCATCGTCGGCTCTCTCGCCCAGTGGCAGTCGTGGACAGGCAGCTCGCTGGATGAAGGGGCGAACGTGGTCGAAGGCGCTCTGGTGCCGGTGCTGGCATCGACGGAGTTGGATGTCGGTGTCTATGTGGAACCGAACGTCTGGATGGAGCACGCAGTTGGCCAGCCGGAAGCACCTGATGGTGGGTCATGAGTCCGATCTCCTCAACGGCGTGACGGTTGCGCGCGGAGAAGCCTCCTGCTCCCTCAACGCCTTGTTCTCCAGGGCAAGTTCGTTGATGACCTGCGCGTAGGTGCGGACGAGTTGTTCGAGCTCAGCGCAGTGCTTCTTGAGTGCGTCGTGGTCCCGTCGTAGCGGGGTGCAGGGGTCGTAGTTGTCGCGAACCTCTGCGGCGGTCCGACGGGCGTGAACGACGAGCTGCTGGAAGTGGTCGCAGATCGGGGTGCTTTTGAGCGACGACCCAGTACTTGACGTCGGCTTCGACGGCGAGCTGGACAGTGGACAAATTGCCACCGAAAGCATGCAACCGATAGCCACGCTGCGCGAGCGAACGCACGATGCCCTCGGCTTCTGCGGTGTGCTGGCGGCGGTTGTCGCGGCAGTTGGCGTGTCCCGTTGCGGACGTGTCGCGTTCCGGCCAGGCGGTTGAGGTCGTCGGCGCCGTGTTCGTCCATGTTAGACGATGTGGTCGTCGAAGGGGCTGTTGATGTGGCCGTGTCGGGTTAGTGGCTCGGCCATGGTTTCGTGTTCGACCGCGTGATAGCCGACGGAAATTCCGTTGGCGGCCGGTCCCCGACGCGGCAAGATCACGGTGTGACTGTGGCGAGGATGCGGCCGTATGCTGGCTTGGTGGATCTGCGCGCGATGCAGCGGCTGGTGCAGCGGATCTGGTCGTGGGCGAGTCGGTGGCATGTCGGTGATCTGGCGTGGGAGCGTAACCAGCACCTCGGTCGCGAACCTGAATGGCCGACCGCGTTGTGGGAGGCCGAGGGTGAGGTCGTTGCGTGGGGCTGGGCCGAGTTGCCCAACAGCCTGGCTCTCCTGGTGGATCCAGCCTGGCCGGATCTGGCCGCCACCGTGCTCGACTGGTTTTCTGGCATTGCTGCTGCGCCTCAGACGACGGTCACAGTGCTGGACGCCGAGAAGCACTTGATCGCCGCGCTGGAAAGGCATGGATACATCCGCCGGAATTTTCCGTACTTCAACTGGTATATGGCTCATCCGCTGACTGAGTTGCCGCAGCCGGACCTGCCCGAGAGATATCGGGCGCGGCCAGTTCGAGGTGAGGAGGACTTGGCTGGCCGGGTCGCTGTGCACCGGGCCGCTTGGCATCCTTCTCGGGTCACCGAGGGCAGCTATCGCAACGTGATGGCCGCATGGCCGTATCGGGCGGACCTGGACTGGGTTGTCGAGGCTCCGGACGGCAGCCTCGTGGCCAACTGCTTGATCTGGCTGGACGAGCGCAACAAGGTGGGCGAGTTGGAGCCGGTCGGCACCGACCCGCGATTCCGGCGCAGAGGTCTGGCCCGCGCGGTGTGTCTGGCGGCGATGCATGCTCTGCGCGAGGCAGGCGCACGGCATGCGGTGGTGTATCCGGTGCAGGGTCACCCGGACCATCCGGCGCCGGTCCCACTCTACGAGGGCTTGGGATTTCGGCCGTATGCCCGCACGCTCACCTTCACCAAGGGAAACGAGAGCGTCGCGGCCGATGTCGATTAGCTGCATGGTCCGGTGATCCTCGACTTCCTGGCGTCGGGGAGTTTCGGACGTTGTCGGGCGAGTCCGCGCTCTGGCGAAGCCGGAGGATCTCCTGGTGCTGCGCGGCGAGCTGTGCGGCCCAGTCGAGCATGCCGATTTCGTCGCGGTAGCGGCGCAGCCGGTCTACGTACTCCCGCGGTGGGATCGTCCACCGGCCGTGCTGCTTGAGCTGAGCGAAACCGCCGTTCCCCAGTACGCGGTGTCTCATGAGACGCAGAGCATCTGTCCGCGCTGCGCTGCTGGATGGTTTTCGGTGAGCCGAGCCGAGAGTGCTTGGATGCGGCGATGATCGTTGCGTCGGGTCGGCTGCGCCTACTACCGGCATTCTCAAACTGGTTCCGATCCCGTCGTGGCTTGACAACCACATGGGGGAAGCCCCAGGAGCCCTTCGACGGGCCTGGGGTGTGCGCACGTCTACCCTGGACCGATGATCATCGTCGTGCCTTACCACCAGGATGAACGGTTGCCCGACAGCAGCATCCCTCTGCCCGGGTCGGCCGTCATCGAGACCGTCGAAGCCACCTTGCCCGAAGGGGATATCTGGACGCGTCTGGTGGCCTTGTTCGACCTTGTGGCGGATAGGGTGGCCGCCCGGCTCGGGACTGAGGAGGCCATCGCGCCGGTGGTGGTGTCCGGGGACTGCCTGGCCGTGAACGCCACGGTCACGGGTGCGCAACGCGCAGGCCTCGACCCGTCGGTGGTCTGGTTCGACGCGCATGGCGACGTGCATACCCTGCACAGCTCGACCTCCGGCTACCTCGGTGGCATGGCGCTGCGGTTGGTGATGGGCGCGCACGAGGAACGACTCGCCGCACCCTTGGGGCTCCGTCCCCTGACCGAACGCCAGGCGGTGCTCGTCGATGCGCGCGATCTCGACCCTGCTGAGGTCGACTATCTTTCCGGCAGCGACCTCAGGCGCCACCGGGTCGAGGAGCTCCAGGCACCGATGTTGCCCGATGGGCCGCTCGTACTGCACATCGACGTGGACGTGATCAGCACCGACGAACTGCCGGGGATGCGCTTTCCCGCCCCGAACGGCCCCACGCAGCGAGCCGTGCTCGACGCGGCGCGCCGCGTGCTGGCCACAGGCCGTGTCATCGCCATCGACATCGCTTGTCCTTGGCACCCGTCCCGTGACGAGCAGGACACCACTACTCGGGCACGCCTGCTCACCGAACTCCTCACCGCGGCCCGGGCCGGGCTCTGAGATCACGACGCTGGTGCTCGGACGACATGCCACCCCCGTCCCGCGCCGGCGCCCGCCGGTATGGGCTGGGGTGCGGACAGAACGGTGATGTCGCCCCGACTCGTCGCTGTGAGAACACGTTTGCCGAGCCGCACGAGACCGGCACTGCGTGTACCCCTGAGACGGTTCCAGACAAACTGAAGAACCGCCGGAGTCGCAGGCCCAGTCGCATGACGCGACCGGCAAAGTCTTGTACCGGCGCAGAGTTCGGTCGGACACGAACAACGGCACATCGAGCAGCGCCAGCCAGTGGGGCCGATGAACCCGAGCAGGAACCTCATGACCGGCGACGGACGATGGCAGTCACGATCGTTCTGGCAAGGACGCCGTACGCTTTGCCCAGCAGCTGACCTGGCGTCAGTGCGAGCGAAGCGAACGCGATCGCCGGGAACAGCAGCGAATCGACCGTGACGCCGACGACCCCGCTGCACAGCACCGCAACGACGGCGCCGCGGCGCTGGACGGTGCCGGAGTACACCGCCGCGTCGAGCACTTCGCTGACAGCGAAGGACACCGCCGACGCCGTCGCGATGGCCGGGCCGGCAACCACGTAGGACAGCACCGTGCCGAGAACGACAGCCACTAATGAGATCCCTAGCCCGGCGAGGCGTTGCACCCAGCCAGCCAGTTCACGCCGACGACGCACGCGATGTACAGCGCAACCACCGACACGCGTGCGAGCCGGGTGCTCGATTCGCACGTCCACGACCGGCGCGCGTAGGCGATCATGGCCGACCGGGCACGGTCAGCTGGTCGTCGACGCGGGCCTCTTCCGCTGCCCGTGCCTCCCGTTCGCGATGTTCCAGCGTGAAACGATCGGGGCGAGCCGGTGCGCCGGCGGTCTTGTGGCCGTCGGATCGGCAGCGTTGATGGACCCATTCGGTGGCCATGCGCTCGGCGAAGCCGGGGCGCCAGTGGTCGTGCCAGTACTGCGCATCGCGGGCGGTGGCTTTCTTGCCCAGATGGGCTTCGCGCCAGGTGTAGGTGAGGGTGGCCAGTTCGGCGACCAAGCCAGGATGGTCGAGCCAGCAGTCGGGGATGGCGACCGCGCGGGTACCGGGATTGCCGACGTAGGTCTCGTTGTAGTACTGCACGAAGTGCGCGATCGTGAACAGCGGTGTGTCCCCGTGATGCTGCTTGTCCTCGGCCGCGTCCGGCGGCAGGAACATCAGCCACCGCGCCAGTCGTGGATCACTCTCCGGCTCATCGGTCAGCTCCGCGAGTTTCTCCGACAACTGCTCGATCTGCCGCCCCAGGGCCTTTGCCAGCGTCTCCAACCCGGCAACCACCTCGTCGAGCTCATCCAGCGACCGCGGCTCCGACCGGTCCCGATCGTCGGGGCGCTCGGCGATGTCGTCGTCGCTCATCGCAGATCACCCACACCAGGCAGGGTCAGCGGGTAGCCGTCAGGAGCAATTGCAGCCTGCCCGGAGCGGATCGCGGCGACGTCAGCCTGCAGCTGGGGCCAGTCCGGGCGTTGCTCGACGTCGACGGTGTGGCCGAGGATCGGGCGGAGGTTGCCGTGCAGGATCAGCACCCGTCCGCGGTCGAGGGTGCGGATGTCCCCGGCGCGCAGCGTCGGGACGGTCTCCTCACCGCTGGCGCCGCGCCCGACGCTGAACACTCCGTCGCTGTGGTGCTGGTGGGTTCGGCGGCGGTGCTGCCCGGACAATGTGGACAGCCACTCCAGGGTTTTGTCGTCCTTCAGCCCGGGGAACGCGGTCAGGGTGAGGGTGTTGTCGATCAGCTGCAGCCGGCCTGGCTCGCGGTAGAGCTCGTCCAGCTGGGAGCGTGACTGCGCGGACCAGTGGATCAGCACGCCGCGGCCGGCGGAGTCGGCGATGATCCCCGGCAGCCGCGGCACCGGCGTCCCCGCGAACAGCTCATCCAGGATCGCGGTCGTTGGTGGTTCCAGCCGGCGGCGTTCGCGGCGCAGTGCGGTGTCCTGGGCGGTGGTGAGGATCTGCTCGACCAGCGCGGTCAGCACCGGCCGGGCCTGCGGGGCTTGGTGTTCCCCGGCGATGATGAACAGGCTGCCGCGGCGGTGCAGGAACTCGTCGATGTCGAGTTCCTCGCTGGGGCTCGGGGTGGCGAAGTAGCGGATGGCCGGGTTCATGAACGGTTCGATCGCGCGGCGGACCGACATCCAGACCGCGTCCGAGGTCTCGGCGACCATCCCGATCTCCGACTCCAGGTTCTGCGCCAGCTGCGGATACTGCTGCTCCAGCAACTCGACCGGTTCCCGGTCGGCGGGTTTCGCGATCGACCACCGCACGAGATGGTCGACGGTGCGGTGGTGGGTGGCGGCGGCGAGCAGGTACGCCTGCATGACGATGGTCGCCCGGCCTCGGAACACGGCGTCGTTGCCGCCGACGTTCTCCAGGCCGAGCGAGGACGCTTCGATCAGCGTCTCTGCGCGGCGGAGTGCGACGGCGGGGTCGGCGCAGCCGGTGACCGGGGACCAGCGCGCGTGTGCCGGCCAGGACAGGGAGCCGGTGGCGTCGATCACCAGCACCGGCCCGGCGCCCGGGCGGCGGGTGCGGGCCAGCAGGCACCACTCCGCGAGGTCGTTCTTGGTCGTCGACGCGACCAGGGCGCCCGGTGCGGCGAGCACCTTGTGCACCAGGTCGGTGCGGCTCTTGCCCGAGCGGGTCGGCGCGATGGTCCCGGTCGGAGTCTCCAACGACGTCACCAGCTGCTCGCAGCGGGGACCGCGGTGCAGTGGGACCGCGATCTCCTCGACCGGAGCGGTCCGGCGTTGCTGGTCGGTGAGGTCACCCCGGGTCCACACCGCGGTCTTACGCGCGGCCGCGACCGACAGGTTCTTGGCCAGGTCGCGGCGGGTGGCGTGTCCGGCATCGGTCGGCGCCACCCGCCGCCAGACCGGGATCGCACTGCCGACGGTCAGGCCGGCGGCGAGCATGGTGATCGTGGTGAACCAGATGTAGAACGCCAGCTGGTGATCGCCGACCGCGCCCGACCACGGGACCGGCAACGCCGGACCGGGATCAGCGGCGTGGAAGGCGACCGTCAGCGCGAAGCTCGGCCACGCGGTGACCGGCGGCCACGTCCAGCCGCCGGCATGAAAGCCGGTGACCACGACCGCGGCGATGACGACGATCGCGCCCAGCGCGCAAAGGACTGCCAGGGCGGCGACCGCGAGGCCCATCAGGGCGACGTCGCGGTCCAGGTTGAGGGTGTCGGTGCGTGTGCGCGGCATCGGCCGCTCCTCCCGGACAGCGGGAGAGCGGCACCACGGCGACGTTCATCGGAGTGGGCTCCCTCCCTGTGGCGGGGAGGGCAAAGGGGAGTCGGCGATCCGGCGGATCGCGACGATCTTCGAAGTCCAGGCCGAGAGCGGTTCGAGGATGACGCCGGTGTCGGTGTCGTAGGCGTCGACGATCAGCCCGTGCCCGGCGTACATCCCGACATGCCGCGGCACCTGCGCGCTGCCGAACGCCCCGGGGATCAACAGCAGATCCCCAGGCTCGACCTGCTCGATCGAGGAGACGGCGTGCCCGGCATGGACCTGACTGACCGTCCCCGCCGGGATGCCGATTCCAGCGGCGGCCCAGGAGGCGAGCATCAACCCCGAGCAGTCGTAGGCGTCCGGGCCTTTCGCGCCCCACACGTACGGTTTGCCGAGCTGGCCCAGGGCGAACCCGACCGCGGCACGCTGGCGGACATCGGTCGGCAGCGTGAACCCCGGCGGTACCTTCGTCGGATCGATCTGGTCGGGGTCGCGGGGGACGTCGGATCCGCCCTGGTCTGGGCACAGCGTCTTCGCCTGCACCGCTTCCGTGCTGCCTCCGGGCGGTGGGGGTGGGGTGGGGTTGTCGGGGCCGGTCCAGAAGCGATCCACGATCGCTGCGGCAGCGGGCTCGCGCGGGGCGTAGCGGTCTGGGAAACCGCTGCGCTGCACCGCCTGCTCCGCCCTTCCCGGGGCCATGGTGTCCCAGCCGGACACCGCGATGAGGGCGTCCAGGAATCTTCCGGTGGCGTAGACGGGGTTGAGGATCTGCTCGCGGGTGCCCCAGCCTTGGCTCGGGCGCTGCTGGAACACCCCGATCGAGTCGCGATCGCCGTAGTCGAGATTGCGCAGCCCGGACTCGACCATCGCAGTGGCGATCGCGAGGACCGCGGCCCGCCGCGGCAGCCGCCGCTGCTGAACGACGTCGACGATGGTGCGGGCGATGTCCATCTCGTCGGCGCCCAGCTGCTGCCGGTCCACCATGATCGATCCGCCGCCCGGGCCGCCCTGCTCACAGCCGCTCAGCTGGACGACCGTCGCGGTCGCGGCCGGCACGACGACGAGGGCCAGGGCGAGGATCGGCAGCATCACCAACCCGACCAGTGCACCGGCTACGCCAGCAAGAACTCCGGTGCGGCTCACGACGACACCGCCGAGGGGCCTTCGTGCGTCAGCGGATTCGGCTTCCGGACGAGTTGACTGTTGGTGTCGAAGATCTGCCGCTCAATCCGGCTGAGCACGGTCTGCACCTTGAGCCCGGTCCGGTTCTCGATCTTCCACAGCGCCCGGCCCTGGCGGTCGTTGGCCCATCCGGTCGTGGCTTCCTGTTCTTTTCCCGATAAGGCGAGGACATCGGCCAGTTCGCTCGCCACCCGGGTCGACTGTCCAAGCAGGACGCGGATTGAGCACAGGGCGAGCAGATCGCGGGCGATGGCGACCTCTTGAGAGCCGGTGGCGCCGACGGAGAGGAAGTCGCCGGGCTTGTGGCTGACCAGCACCTGGATCTTGCGTTCCGCGCGGGACAGCCGTAGTTCACTGTCGACGGCCTGGACCGCGCGCAGCCCGAGCCGCAGTTGCCGCCAGATCTCGTCGCGGACGACGATCCGCAGCTCTCCGTCCTCCTGCAGATCCGTGGCCAGCGACGACCATGAGCCCAGGCAGGTCAACGCGACGGCGACCGCCTGATCGCCGCGGGTGCGTAACCGCGAGAGATCCAGGCTTTGGATCGGGGCGTCCCAGTCGACGGTGAAATTCGTGGCTGCGTCGAACAGGCCGGCCAGCGGTCCGCTGATCAGGTTGGCCAGCGCATCGGTGATCGACCGGAGGTGGTCCAGGAATTGGCGGCGGCCGGCGAAGCGCAGCTCCTGCCAGAGCTGCTCATCCGGGTCCGACAGCGCCCGGTGAACGTCGGGGATGGTGATCGGCGTCAGGCTGGAGTAGCCGTCGGTGACGCCGAGCAGCTGCCGCAGCACCGCCGAGAGGGCGGCCTCGTCGGTGACGGTGGGCCGATAGCCCTGGGCTTCGCCCAACGCGACCAGCAGCTGCACCCACCGGCCCAGGACCCCGTCGACTTCGTCGCGTTGCCGGTCAGCTGACCAGCCGTCCCAGCGGGCGGCCAGGGGGCCGAGGTCGAGGGCGTTGAGGCGGGCGCTGCTGCCGCGGCCGAGCATGATCGGCGTGACACCGAGCGCGTTCAGCAGCGGGGTGTATTCGCCTTTGACGTCGCCGGAGATCAGGGTGCGGACGCCGGTGAGCATCATCCGCAGCAGAAACGCCACCACCGTACTGCTCTTGCCGCGGCCGGGTTCGCCGAACAGGACCATGTTCGGGTTGGTGCAGATCGAGCGCAGGACGAACTCGACCGGATGCAGGTAGAACGCGCCGCCGGAGTGGACGTCGTAGCCGATCCGCGCACCGACCGCCGGCAGCGGACTCGCTGCCAGCAGCGGGAACAGGCCGCCGATCTCGTGGGTTCCGGCCTGATAGATCTGCAGCGGCGCTGCCACGGGCGACCAGCCGTACCCCGGGCGGGCGAAGCCTCGCCGCGGTGCCGCTCGCCGGTTCACTCGCGCACCCCGATCGTCCGGACGCCGACGTCCGGGTGACCGCGTGCTGAGGGCAGGCCCGAAGGTGGCGAGCAGTTCCGCGGCGGTCCGTTCGTCGTCGCGGCCGCTCACGGCACACCGCCCCGCAGCCGAGGCAACCCCACACCGACCGGCAGGACGGCGGCGACGAACCCCGCATCCTGGGCCAGTTCCATCCGCAGGAGCTGGAAGCGGCCAGCGATGTCGTTCTCCAACCGGGCGGCGTGGTCCTCGACGTTCCAGGTCTCGGGGATCGTGACCGCGGCGGCGACGGCGAAGCGGATGATCCCGTGCCCGGCCGCGACCGCGTGCTCCTGCGCACGCGCCCCGCCTGCCTCGCGGGCTTCGGCTGCACCGGAATTGAAGCCCTTCGCCGACTTCCAGTCCCGCACCACACCGGTGCGGAACCGCAGCCGGCGCACAGCCTTGCGGGACCGGTGCTGGGACAAGGTCTCGTAGTGGATGGCCAGGCTGCGTCGCTCGCCGGCGGTCTTGACCGCCAGCAGCCCGCCCAGCGACCCGAACACCGTCCCGGCCTCCGGCATCAACACCGAGAAAGACACGGTCGCGAAACCGTCGTGGTAGTAGGCCCGCGCCGACGGCGCCGGAGCGTGCACGGGACCCGCCGTCGCCCAGCGCACGCCGGCGTCGCCGCCGGCCTGGTGGCGACGCGCGGCGAGACCGGCGGAGCTGGCTGGGTTGAACCCGGTGCGGATCGCCACCGCCAGCTCCGGGCCCGAGAGCCACTGGACGCCGGTGGCGCCGAGAGACTTGAGCTTGTCCTCGAGCCCGTCCAGCACGCGGTAGAGCACGGCGGCCCGGCCGGCGACCCCGCCGCCAGCGGCGGCAGCGGGGCGGCGGAGGGCGTCTTCGGTGCCGGAGAGCGTGACGAACACTTCGTGCCGGACCGACACCGCTCCGACCAGCCGATCCAGCTCCGCGGCCGCCTGGTGCGCGAGCGCGGGGGCGCCGGGGACGTCGTGTTCGGCGCGCCAGGCGTGGTAGTCGGCGCCGTCGTCGGGAACGGTGCGCACCAGCAGGCTCATCCGGTCGATGACCTCGAGGTGCCCGATCGACAGCAGCAGGTTGCCGAGCCGGTTGGCCAGCCGCTCGCACTGGGCGTCCGAGAGCATCCCGACCCCGGCGTGGGTCAGGCGGGCGGTGGCGCCCCACCGTCCGTCGGCGGTGTCGTGGATCAAGCAAACGCGGCCGACGTCTCGTAGAGGCGGCCCGTCGGGGAACCGCAGCCGGGCCAGCACCCCGGGTAGATCCGGCTCATCGAGATCCTCGGCCTGCCCGGCGACCGCGCGCGACTGCCACCGCGACCAGCCCAGCGCGGTCCCGGCGCGGTAGAGCAACAGATGCCCCAGCCACCGTAGCGCCGGACGGCCGCGCACCGGGACCACCACCAGCGCCGCCGCCGTGCCGCAGAGCCCGCCCAGCGCGAGAGCCTGCCCGAAGCGGCCGGCCGCCAGCGCGAGAATCACCGGCACGGCCAGCCCCACGCACACGAACGCCTGTACGGGCGTCAGGCCGATGATCCAGCCCGCGCGTTCCTTGCGGGACAGTCCTTTGTAGATTCGTATCGCCGCGATCACAGCAGCACCGCCGCGTCCTCGGCTTCACCGGCCGCGGCACCGCCGCCGTCATCCGGCGGCGGACCGCCCGGAGGTTTGGGGGCCGGCGGTGTGGGTGGGCCCGTGTCGCCGGGCGGGTCCGGTGGTGGCGACTTCCCATCGTCTTCGCTGTCGTCAACAGGCCCGGTCACGCTCGCGTCCCCGGCCTCGGCAACAGGCGGAGCTATCGTCTCAGCAGCCGAGTCGGCCTTCGATTCTTCGACACCGCCGGACTTCTCGGCCGCGGATGCGTCGCCGCCTGGAACTGCGCCGGTCGCGTCCGCCGTGCCGGATGCGTGCTCGTCGTCGGTCGCGTCGGGCGGCCCGATGGCCGTGTCGTCTTCGGCGGCGGCCTGGTCGAAGCGCTCGACGTTCGCCTGTTCTTGGCCGTCGCCCCCGTCTTCCCCATCGCCGCTGGTTCCGTTGCCGCTCAGCTCTTGACGGGCCTTGTTCCCGAACGCTCCGGCTATGCGTCCGGCGATGCTGTTGGCGCCGTAGGAGTCCAGACCGGCATCGGAGAGCTTGTCGCGGAACACCCCTTGCGGGTCGGCGTTGGGATCGATGAAGGCGAAGAGTTTGAACAGCACCAGCGGCACGCACAGTGCGACGAACAGCACCCCGATGCCGGCCAGCAGCCCGGACAGGCCCTGCGCGCCGCCGACGATCGCGACAGCCAGCACCACGACGAACGCCAGGGCGGGTTTCATCACGATGGCGACCAGGCCCCAGCGGACGACTTTCCAGTACCACCGCGCGGTCGCATCGGCCACGAGTCCGGCCGCGGCGATGGGGATCGTGGCGACCAGTAGGTAGATCGCGGCCTCGCGGAACACCGCCTCGAACGCGAACCCCAAGCCCGCGGGGATCACCCCGAAAGCACCGGCGAGACCAAGCACGACGTTCTTGACCTCGTCCGAGAGGGCGTCGGTGAATCCGGTCATGTTCAACGCGTCGCGGAAGTTCCCCACGCGCAGCCCGGTGGACAGGATCGCTTCGGTCAGGCCGTCTGCGGCGGCGAGGAGCGCCGCGACCACGCTCACGGTGATGGCGAGGGCGATCCCGTACTGGATGGGGCCGGTGATCAGGCGGAGGAAGCCGCGGCCGCCGTGCAGGACCGTGGTGATGATCTGCCAAAAGAACATGCCCAGCGCGATGGCCCCGGAGATCCACAGCGTCATCGGCCACAAGATCGAGACGGGTCCGTCTGTTGTGGACACAGTGAAGATGGAGAATTGGTCTACGAGCTGAAACGCGGTGCGCAGGATGAACAAGGCCGCGGCCCAGGTGGCCGCCATGAGCGGCTCCAGGACCCCGCTGGCGGTCGCCCTGATCCCGAGGCCGGCCAGCCCGCCCAGCTTTTCCAGCAATTCCAGGGACGTCATCGGACGCCGTCCCGGTGCAGGGGCCGGTAGCCGGCGGTGACCGATTCGGCGCTGCCCGGCCACGCGCAGGTCGCGTAGGCCGCGCGGGTGCCCGGGGCGATGCGCCAGGCGGTGCCGGTCCAGCGCAGGGCCTGGCAGTCGCCGATGCCCATGCTCGTGGCCTGGCCCTGGTAGTCGAAGCTCAGCTGCCCGAGCGTGCACACCACCGCGAACCGGCCGCCGTCGGCGGTGCCCTTGATCAGACCCTGGGTGACCTCGTAGGTCACGGTCAAGCCGGGTTTGAGCTCGCCAGGGCGTATGTCGGCGCGGTCGCGGAACGAGGTCAGCAGCGCGAGCGGGCCACTGCCTTGGGGGGCGGGTGCGTGTGGGAGCGCGGACTCGCTGTAGGCGCGCACGTAGGTGGCTGGGTCGCCGCCGCGCAGTGCGGTCTCGTTGAAATCGGTCAGCCAGCCGAGCGCGCCTTCCGCGGTGGCCGGGAACCCGTCGGAGATCACGCGGTTCGCGATCGGCGCCGGTCGCGGAACGGTGATCGGCGGGCCGGTCGTTGCGGTGGTGAGCTCGTGCGGCAGGGCCGCCTCGGGTGGCAGGGTCAGCATAGGACGGCTGGCCAGCGCGGTCGCCTCGTCGACCGGTGCCGTGGGTGTGGCCGTGGGCGCGGCGCCGGGCGGGGGCGTTGTTGTCGGCGGCGCAGGCGGTGCCGTTGCGTGCCGAGCAATGACTACGACCGCGATGGCCGCCACGAGCACGGCGGTGACGGTGATCCAGCGGCGGGCACGAGTGCGGGCGCGTGGGGATGGCGTGGTGGTGAACATGGCTCAGCCGCCCGCGAAAGAATTGATGAGCGACCAGCCGATGCCGTAGAGGATCGCGCCGGCGATGGCGCAGAGCATCATGACGACGCCGACTTTCCCGGCGCGGTGGTGATCGACCCAACGGCCGCCGACCCAGACGATCAGGCCGATGAAGAACCCGGCGACGAGCGCGACTCCCGCGCCCCACTTGACGTTGTTGAGCAGCCCCAGGATCTTGTCGCCACCGACCTCGGGCTGCACGGGTGTCGGATTCGGGATCTGGACGAGCCAGTCGATGACAATGTGCGCGGACATCGCGCCCTCCACATCGCACCGCCCGACGTCACGTCAGGCGGGTCAGGTGGGAGGGCGTTGAAGGTGTTCTCGGCCGAACGGCGGGTGGGCTCAGCCGGTGTCGGGGTCGGAGACGCGACCGCGGACGATCCGCGGCCACCGCAGCGCCAGGCGGCGTGTCGGCGGCTGCAGCATGTGCCAGGAACGGAGCAGCTGTTCGGCGGGTGAGCGAAGCGCAGCAGGTGTCACGTCGGCCGTGATGCCGTGGTTGGCGACGTCACGCTCGGGCGGGAAGAAGACAGCGTCGGGTAGCAGGACGCTGGTGCGGCGGCCCGCGGTACCGGCCACGCCTTTCGGCCATCGGCGGGCACCCACGACGAGCAGTTGCGTGGGTGGGGTCACCGCCGCGGTCCGCACCCACGGCTCCAGGCGGGCCAGGACCTGTTCGGCATGTGCGAGCGCGGGAACCGTGGGCCGGACCACCAGAGCGGGTATCGGTGAGGGGCTGCCGACGCGCAGCCATTGCCCTGGCCCGAGCGTGGGGTCAGTTGCCAGCCGCCAGGGGTCGTGGCCGATGTCGACCACGGTCACGTCGACACCGCGGGCGCCGCCTGGGTGCCAGTACGGCGGCGGCGGAAACATCACCGGCTCGGCGGCGCACTCTGCCACGTCGAGGCGGGCAAGTATCGCGCGGGCGCGCCGGGAGAAACGAATCCCGGCCGCGGGGCCGGGTCCGTCCCGCCGTGGCCCGTCGGCCCGCGCGGCACGCCCGAGTCCGGATCGGACCGGATCGCCGGCATCGACGAGCAGCACCGATCGGCCCGCCAGCTGGAGGGCGTCGGCGATCGCGACGGCGGTGCTCGTCGCACCGGCTCCCGAGGAGGCGGCCAGGATCGCCACAACTCGGCCAAACGGTGACCAGTCGATCAGCTCCACCGCTCCCTCCGCGGGGACGGGCTGGTGTCGCTCTGTAGCTGGCGAGTCCACGTGGTAGCCGATATCCGCAGGTAGCTCGGACGTGGCCATGACGGGCCTCCCCTCAGCGGTGGTGGTGCGCCGGTGAAGGGTGCGGCGGTCACAGCGGGACCGTGCTCCAACCCCCTGTACGGGGTGGCGTGGGTTGCTTTCTCTCGGTAAACCGAAGATACTCGCAACGAGTGTGGCTCTTTGCATTCGATGGTAGACGTAACTTGCGATGTGTCAAACACGAGCCATCACGACGAAGTCAGCGCCGAGAGTGACGAAACTGGGTGGGTGTGCGGCGTGGGCCGACGGTATGAGGATGAGCCGGTTTTCGACAGCTGGGAATCGACTGCGCCCGAGTACCTGACTTCGCCGATCCCGCATCGCTCCTACGCCGAGCAGCAGCAGCTCACCCTCGAACTACTCAACCTGGACACCTTCGCCGAGCGGTTGACGTACCTATTCGATCACGAGTCGACCTACTACGTGCTCGAGGGCGAGGCCGTCGTCGATCCCGACGAGATCGCCCGCTTGGCCGCCGACGAGACGTCCGGGTTCCGAAGTTTCGTTGCGCGGGTGCCGCTGGTGGCGCGATGGGTTCAGGCCCGCAGCGGGGTCCCCCTGACCAAGCAGGCCCTTCACAACTTCAAGGGCGGGGTCCGGGAGAATACCCGCCCGTCGATCAACCGGGCCTTGGCCGCGTTCTGGCGAATCCACCAGGATTTGCTCGACCCCCACGTTGCGGCCGCGGAGTTCGCGCTGCCCTACGACGTGACCGACCGCAGAGCCCACGAGCTGATGACCGAGTTCGGCGGGGTCGGCGTCGACGCCCGCACGATCACCAGCTACCTGGACGGTGCCCACGAAGCGGACAAGCAGCAGTTGCTGAAGGTGTTGGAACGGATCGCCCAGACCGCCCGCGACACCGGCCACGGGCGGCCCGGCTGATGGTCCGACAGCCGGGCCGACCGTCATCACGCCCGGCTGCCGGCGGCGAACTGCGTCGGTCCCATCTTCTTCGCCAGCCGTTGTACCCGACGGTCGCTCAGTACCTCGCCGACAGCTGCCAGATAGACCAGTCGTGTGCCGTCATCGACGCGCAAGCGCTCGGTTTCCGGCCACCACGCCTCGCCATCCTCAGCATCGTCGGTGTCATCGCGGGTGCGCTTCCCCGATGGGTGTGACAACTGCGCGACGAGTGTGGCTATCGCGATCTCGAGCTCGACGGCGATGGCCATCGGTTCGATGTCCATGCCATAGACGAGCGTGAGGTCCCGCAGGTCGTGCCGAATCGCACAGCGCGTCGCCGAGCCGATCATCTGGTCCACGATGAGTAGAGCGTCCTCGATTTCGACCAGCTGCCGAGCCTGGGTCAGTGGCGGCCGGCGGCGGCTGGCGAGCAGGATCCGCGCCCGCCGCCACAGGCGCTCGATCGCAGCGTCCTGGCGTGCTGTGCGGCGCCGATCACGTCGGTCGAACACCGAGCGGGTCGCGGCGGCGAACAGCGAGCCCAGGACGAACAGCAGCAGCCCGGCTGCGTCGGTGAATACCCCGAAGTGGCTGCCCCGGGGCGGATGGTCCGGCTCGGCCAGCAGCCGGAGTGCGCCACCGAACCGCCAGCACAGCCCGACGAGCGACACCGCGATACCCAGCTGGGCCAGGGCGACGCCGCCGCGGACCGCGGCCACCTCACCCATCGCCACCACGGTCAGCCCCAGCAGCAGTAGCGCCAGCCAGCCGACCATGTAACCGAGGTAGATCGCGCTGTAGAGCTGGGAGGGCAGTGCCGGGTTCTTGGGCGAGGCGAACCAGGACGTGTGCGCGCCGGCCAGTACGTAAAGGGTGACCATCGCCGTGGCGCAGATCAGGAAGATCGTGACCACGCCGGGCATGGGAAGCCGGAGCTGCCCGAGGGTGTGCAGAAACGCGGCGGTGAAGACCATGGCCAGCATCCCTAGCAGGTGGTGGACCACGATCGCGACGTTGTGCAGCCCGGTCAGGTGGTCGGCCCAGTCCAAGGTCATCGGGCTACCGGCCGCCATCGATAGGGCCATACTCGCGATGCCGGCGGTCAGGAGGTGGCGGCTGAGGGTGTAGCCGACGCCGCGGTTGACCAGCACCTTCCGGGCCGATTCGGCCACGCCTGCGGCTGCGGCGCCGTACCAGAGGCAGGTGACCGCGTCAGGCATCGGCGCACAGGTGGCGACGGGCTCCGAATGCCGCGCGCAGGGCCGTGCGGCCTGGCGGGAGATGGCGATCGCGGTGGCGCGCGGTACCGGCCCGCACGTGCGCCTGCAGCAGGTCCGCGAACTGCTCGGCTTCGATCTCCCGGCGGTCGTCGGCACTCGTGCGGCGTCCGCAGACGTAGTCGCCCGGGTGGCCCAGGAGCCAGTGCCCAACCTCGTGGAAGGCGATGTGGAACACGTGCGCCGGGACGGCGGCGGCTGCAACCCCGAGCCAGCACTGTGTCCGCATGCGCACCAGCAGCCCGCTGGTCCCGCCGCGCCCGCTCGGCATCCTCCCCAGGACCACGGTCATTCCCCGTTGCTTTCCGACGGCGTTAAGAAACGCGCGTAGCTCGAACGGGTACCGAATCGGCAGCGTGGCGATGAGGGTTTCGCAGCGCCGGATGAACTCCTGGTCTGCGTATCCTGTGTTGTTCAACGTTGTCCCCTGGATGTTGTGTCGATCCCGCCGGTCCCCACCGGCCCCCTAGTCGACGCTGACGCGATGGATCTTCATCGCAGCAGGTCAGAGCGTTGCCGCCATACTGACGGACGCAATACACCTCAGACGTCCGAATACGCCCGCCGGATCCCGCAATGTTCGCGTGCGGGGGTCATGCGGGCGTTCGGCCGCGTCGCGCACCAGCTGCACGGTCCACGCGCAGTGGCGTTCCTCGATTGCGTCCTGGTTGCCGAAGTGCCGCAGGCGTCGTCGGCCGTATTCACGCAGGCAGTTTTGCTGGCGGTAGCGACCGTCCGCGGACGCGCCGTCGATGATCGAGTGGGTAACCAGGTAGTCCAGCGTCGCGAGGATCTCGGCACGGTCGACGCACTCGCCGGCGCAGACTTGCTCTGCCGCCTCGAGAGTGAAGCCGCCGGTGAACACCGTCAGCCGGGCCCACACCCGCTGCTGCACATCGCTGCACAGCTTCCAGGACTCACCGATCGCCACATCCAGGGACAGGTGATGGGCTTGGACTCCGCGGGTGCCCAGGGCGTATCGCAGCGACAGCCCACCTTCCAGCCGTTCGAACAGCACGGCCGGCGAGCGACCTGTGCTCAGCTGGGCCGCAACGAGTTCCAGGATGAGCGGAATACCGTCGGACCAGCGCACGAGTCGGACGATGGCCGACCAGTCATCGTCGGCGGTCAGCGGCCGCCCGGCCAGGGCTGCGCGGTCCTGCAGCAACCGGACGGCGTCGCATTCCTCGGCCTCGACGCGGGCGGCGTCCTCCTCCGGGACGCGGAGGGGATTGAGGTGCACGATGCGCGCGCCGTGGATCTGCAGCCAGGCGCGGCTGGTCGCGACGATCTGCAGCTGCGGCGCCTGGTTGATCAGCAGGTCCACGAGTTCCTGGACGCACCCGAGCAGTTGTTCGCAGTTGTCGAGTACGAGCAGGACGCGTTGGTCGCGCAGGAACCCGATCAGTACGTCCAGTGGTTCGGCGTCAGGCTGGTGATTGGCCACGCGTAAATCTGCGAGTAGCAATTTGCAGATTCGCTCGACGGTCGTGTAGCTGTCCGCCTCGTCGCTCATTTCGGCGAGGCGAACGAAGGCCGCCGCGTCGTAGGCATCGCCTCGCCGCCGGAAAACTTCCGCGGCTAGTCGTGTTTTTCCCACTCCGCCGCTGCCGGTCACTGTCACCAGACGGGCACCGTCGTCGATATAGCTCTCGACCTCGGTCACCTTGTGTGATTGACCGGCGAGTGTCGTCGGATAGGCCACGCCCGGAGGACCGACACTCGGCGATTGTCTACGCGCCATGTCGCCAGGGGTCACACCGTTAATCACTCTGGTCCATTGTGCCGCGGTGCACGACTCCGACATTGCCCCTCCTACAGCACTCGTCACAGGCGCCGATCTGCGCCCGTCCCACCCTCGCCAGCCGAGCGCTGCGTTCACCCCAGGTGTACCGCGCTCCGCGCCATGTTTCGTACCACGGGTAACACCGTGATCCTCAAGCATTAACCAGGGGAACACTCAATCGGGTTAATCGTCTACAACCATGCAGCTCCCAGATGACTACAGTCAGTAGCAGTACCGTTCTTCGGTCAATCGGCCAAAAAGGCCACACATCACGACTCACGAAGAGCGCCCGGCAAGACACACATGGCAACAACAGGCGGGGAAAGCTAGGCGTCGAGCGCGTGCACCCATCGGACATCCGCAACGGTTGTTGACTTTTGCCAAGATCTGGTTATTGTTCGTTCCAGCAAGGCGGATCGTGCTCACGCCGGGGGAGGCGTGGTGCAGGCACGGTCAGCCGACACGTTGGGACGCACCCGTGCTCACACTATTTGCTGTATTCCACGTAACGGCTCGAGGACCGCCGTAGCGATCTCGGTCCGGCGACCACCTCTGACTTAGATCCTCGCCGGTCGCGCAGCGACCGGCACGATGACCAGGCCTGCACGGCCGGTCCATCCGTCCGAAGTCTCCGCTCAGCCCTTTTCGCGTATCCCTGGCTGCGGCACGAGGCCCGCCTTTCAGCACGCCCGTCACCCGACGGACGTCGCACTGGATGGCTTTCCCTTTCATTCAAGGAGAAACCTCGATGCACAGCCGTCTTTGGCATGCCCTCGCCGCGACCGCGGCCCTACTCGCCTCCACTGTGGCCACCGCCGTCGCGGCACCCAGTACGCCCGCCGGCGACACCGCTGACCGCACTCCGATCGCCGGGAGCACCCCCGCCTGGGCCACCCCGCACACCGAAGTCGCCCGCGCCAACGGGAACACCGTCCGGCACATCAAGGTCGCACTCGCGTTCCGTGACCAGGCCGACGCCGAACGCCTCGCCGCACAGCTGGCCACACCGGGCAGCGCCGAACACGGCAAGTTCCTGTCCTCGAAGGAGTTCCTCGACCGATTCGCCGCCACCCAGGACACCGTCGATCAGGTGTCGCAGTGGCTGGCCACGCAGGGCCTGCACGTGACCGGGGTCAGCGCCAATAGGCACTTCGTCAACGCCGAAGCCCCCACCGCAGCGCTGGAGTCCGCGTTCGGGACGCGGATCGCCGCGTTCCGCACCCGCATCGACGGAGCGGTCCGCACCCTGACCGCTCCGGCGTCGCCGGTGACCGTGCCGACCTCGCTGCGCGCCTCGATCACCGCCGTGCTCGGCCTGGACGACAGCGCCATCCTGCTCAAACCCCAGCACACCCGCACGGACGCGGCGGCAGCCGAGCAGCACTGCGCCCGCTGGTGGGGCGAGCAGAACAACACCGACGTCCCGCAGAAATACCCGTCCGGGTTCCAATCGAACGCGCTGTGCGGCTACACCGGCACCCAGATCCGTGCGATGTACAAGCTGAGCGACGGAAACACCGGTGCCGGTACGACGATCGGTGTTGTCGGCGCCTACAACTCCGACACCATCGTCGCCGACACCAACCAGGCTGCCGGCCAGCTCGGCGTGCCGCCGCTGGCCGAGGGCCAGTACAGTGCGGTCCTGCCCGAGGGCGGGTTCACCGACGCGACCGAGTGCGGCGCCGAGGGCTGGGCGGCCGAGCAGACCTTGGACGTGCAGGCCTCGCACACCATCGCCCCGGCGGCGAAAATCCGCTACTACGCCGGGAAGACCTGTAAGGGCACCGGGATCTACGACGCGTTCAACCAGGCCGTCGCCGGCAACGCCGTGGACGTGATCAGCAACAGCTACGGCAACGCCGACGGCGAGAACAGCTTGCCGCAGACGGCGCGGGATCAGTTCAACGCGATGGCGCTGCAGGCGGCGATCCAGGGCCAGACCGTCACGGTGTCCACAGGCGACGCCGGCAACAACTCCGGTCCCGTCGGTCGCCCGACCGTCAGCTTCCCGTCCTCGAGCCCGTGGGTCGTAGCGGTCGGCGGCACGAGCGTCGGGCTGGACCAGAACAACCAGCCCAAGGTGCTGACCGGGTGGGAGAACAGCGGCAGCACCCAGTCCGGCAGCAGCTGGGCACCGCAGCAGGATGCCGACGGCCCGTTTGCCTCCGGCGCCGGCGGCGGCAGCTCAGCGCTCTACTACGCGCCGAACTGGCAGGTGGGCTTCGTCCCCGGCAGCGGTGAGAATCGCGGGGTCCCGGACATCGCGGCGCTGGCCGACTCCTACACCGGGATGCTGGTCGGGCAGACCATCAAGGGCCAGTTCGGGATCGGCTCCTACGGCGGCACCTCGCTGGCCGCGCCGCTGATCGCCGGGCTCGTCGCCGACGCCCAGCAGGCCCGCACCGGCAACGCCCGCGCGGGGATGCTCACCCCGATCCTCTACAGCCTGCACAGGTCCAGCGCCATCGCCGACGTCACGCCGCAGCAGGCCGGGGTCTGGACACCGATGATGCACGCCTTCGGCGGCGTCGCCGTCCCCGGCGGGCAGGGCAGCTACCTGATCGACTTCGACGCCCGCCCGCAGAACCTGCAAAGCGGTACCGGCTGGGACCCCGTCACCGGGCTCGGCACCCCCGCCGACGGCTTCATCACCGCACTTTCCCAGTAACGGCAACCTCTTTCGTGGTGGGCCCGCTCGACGGCGGGCGGGCCCACCGCGGCCTCCACCACCGCAGGAAGGTCTACGCCATGTCCGAGGCCACGCAGCCGGCACCGAACCGATGGCTCGTCCTCGCAGCCTGGGTGACCGGCATCGCCCTGGTCGCCACCGCCGGCGCCCTGCTCGCCCCGTCCCGTCCGGCACCCGGACCCGGCCCCCTCGGCCATCCGGTCGAGCTGGGTGTCGAACTGCACGCACCGGTCGTCGCCGCCCGCCCGGTCCCGAACCTCGCCGGACTGCCCGAGGCCAGCACCTTCGGCACGGTGCCGGGCGCTCCGGCGGACGCGTCGGCCGAGGAGGTCCCGGACGGGCAGCTCGTGCACCCCACCGAGCCGGTGCCGGTGTTCGACCAGCCCGGCGGGGCGGCCATCGCCGTCCTGCCGACCACGCAGCTCGGGTCCGACACCTGGGTGCCGGTGATCGCCGACGAACCGGGCTGGGTGCAGGTCCTGCTGCCGTCGCGGCCCAACGGCTCCACTGGCTGGCTGTCCACCCAGGACAACACGCTCACGATCCGGTCGACGACCACCTGGATCGTCATCGACCGGGCCGCGTTCCGGCTCACGCTCTACCGCGATCACCAGCAGATCGGCAGCTGGAGCGTCGGGGTCGGCACCGCGGCGGCGCCGACCCCGGCGGGGCGGACGTTCGTGCTGGCCTCGATGACCGACGCGACGCAGACGTTCAGCCCGGTGATCTTCCCTCTCGGGATCCACTCGGCGACCTTCTCCACCTACGGCGGCGGTCCCGGCACCACCGGCATCCACGGCTGGCCCACCACCGACGTGTTCGGCCGCCCGTCCAGCGACGGCTGCATCCGCGTCCCCGCCGACGCCCTGGCCACCTTCACCAACCCTGCCGCCCCGGTGCCCATCGGCACCCCGGTCCTCATCCGCTAACCCAACCACACCAACATTTTCGGAGATTCGTCATGAACACCAATCGCACCGCACTTGCCGCCGCCGGAGCCGGCGCGCTCCTCGTCGGCACCCTCGCCTCCAGTTGCACCCCGGCGACCGCCGCACCACCCGCCTTCGTTGCCGCCGCGGCGACGTCGACGGCGACCGGGATCTCCGTCTCCGGCGGCGAACACCTCCCCGCCCAGCCGAGCGTGTCCAGTAGCGGCGCGATCAAGTCCGCCGACGGCTCGGTGTCCAGTCCCAGCGGCGCCGTGGTGGCCAGCGGCATCAGCCTGCAGGCCGGAGCAGGATTCGCCGAAGCCCGAGTCGCCTCGGTGCGAGTCGGCGGGACCACGGTCGGGCCGTTCACCGCGACCTGCCGCAACGGGGCCGTCACCACCAGCGCCCCCAAGGGCGGCGGCGGCAACCTCACAGTGTCACCCGGCGGGCATCGCACCGCCGGCGTCATCACCGTCACCACCAGCACCGCCCCCACCCGCACAAGCGAGTCCGGCGCGCCGAACAAGCCGACCGCGGGAACGGCGATCACGGTGACGGTGGCGACGGTCAGCTGCGGCGCCGGAACACCGCCGCCAACGGGCAACCCGCCCACCGGCACCCACCCGGCCCCGACGCACAAGCCCAGCGCACCCGGCACGTCCCACCCGGTCAAGCCGGGCGAAAGACACCAGCAGGGCGACAACCCGGGTGACCGAACCGCGCCCAAGCCACAGCCCAAACCCGGCCACGTCGCCGTCACCGGCTAACCCTCAGGCCGCGCGGGCCCGCACCCCATCAACCCGCCATCGCGGGCCCGCGCACCCCTCCCGCTCCCCATGTCCCCGCCGGGCGACCTCCCCACGCCCGCGCCACCACACAACCCATCCGACTCGCCTACCAGGGGAGAAACCCATGTCCACGCTCGTTTTCAGCGACACCAGCCGCAACCGCACCGACGCCGCGTCATCCGAGGATGTCCGGGCCGTGCACTTCGTCGGCTCGCTGCCCGCCGTCCTGACCGGGGACCACCGCGCGACGATGCAGTGGTTCCTCGACCACAGCTCCGACACACCGTTGACCGGGCTGCCGTGCGACCCGGACCCGCGGTGGATCATCGACTGGCTCGAAGGCCTCGCCGCGATCGACGCCCTCGAACCCGTCCGGACCGGCGCGTTGGCCGACTACGACGACATGCCGACCTACCGCCTCAAGCACGGCCACTGGCTCGAATCCGAGGATCTGTCCCTCGGCCGCGCCGCGCATACCGATGCTGTCATGGCCGCCCGCGTCCAGCTGCACGACGACCGCGACTTCCCGCCACACCAAGTGTCGATTCCCAACCCCTACGACCTGTCACTGTTCACCTTCGGCAGCCCCGGCGCCGCCGTCACGCACCTGCCGGTGTTCCGCCAGGCCGTGCTCGACGACGTCCACACCATCCACGGCCAGCACGGCCACCAGGTCGTCTTCCAGCTCGAAACCCCCGCCGTCCTGGCGACGCTCGATCGCACCCCGCGGCCGTTGTGGCCGGCCGCCGTGCGCGCGCTGGCCAAGCAGGTCGCGCGCGTCTTCGCCGATGGCCCACGCGAGGCGACATGGCGGATCCACCTCTGCTACGGCGACCTCGGCCACCAACCCCTGTTCGCCCTGACCGACCTCGTGCCCGCGGTGCAGTTCCTCAATGCGCTGCACAAGCAGCTGCAGCGACTGCGGATCCCGATGCCGGCCGCGCACATCCCAATGTGCACCGGCACCGACGCCCCGCCGACGGACCCACGGTTCTACCGGGCGCTGCGGCACCTGCGCCGCGACATCGACGTCATCGCCGGACTCGTCGACGAAACCCATCCCGAGGACTCCCGCGCCGCGCTCGGGCTGGTCGAGACCGAACTGGACCGGCCCGTCCTCGCGGTCGCCGCAGCCTGCGGCCACGGCCGCCGACTCGTTCCCGACGCCGTCGCCAACGCCGCGCTCGCCTACACGCTCGCCCGCCACACCACCGACACCCCGGCCCGCTGACTCCGACAGGGAAGGACCCGTCGACATGGACACCACGACCACGCAGATCACGTCTGAGGCTGGGCATCTGGCCGGCGAAGACGAAACGCTCACCCCCATCCTGCGCACGGGGACCGTTCCCACCCGCGCCCTGTCGGGCGGCCGGATGCACCTGCCCGGCGCCACCACCCTCGCCCCGCAACGCCACGACACCACCGAGACCGCGATCGCGATCATCAGCGGCCACGTCGCCGTCCTCTCCGGCAACGCCATGCAGCCCTTCCACCCCCGCGCCGGGGACATCATCTACATCCCCGCGACGCTGCCCTACGCCGTGGTCAACCTCAGCAACAACGCCTCCGTCCTCGCCCTGGTCTTCCGCACCGACCCCGGATTCGACACCGACGTCCACCAGGTGCCCGAACTCGACCAGACGGCCCGCGACCAGATCCCCGACCTGCGCCGCGCCCACCACGAGGCGCTCCTCACCCGGCGCGGCGGCCGCGCCCGCAGCACCTGACCATCTCCCACCCTCCCGACCAGCACCACGCCACCCGCCGACCGAACCCGTTCGGCGCCTCCCCAACACCTGGCGTGCCACACCGACCGGCTCGATCAGGAAGACATCATGCGCACCTGGATCACCGACACCACCCGCGACCTACTCGACGACCCGCCACCCGGCGGACCGCTCACGCTCGACGAGATCGCCGCCTGCGCCGGCATCACGCTCCACCACCTGCGGGCCTACTACGGCTCGGTCGACGCCATCACCGCCGACCACGCCGACATCCCGGCACACCCACCTCAAGTCGGGCGGTGATGAACCATGCGTTGGCAGAACCTCCACCTACGCGGCATCGGCGCCGCACTCGGCGACATCGTCGCCGTCGACGACCTCGAGTCCGGCCGAACACTTCTCGGAGCGACCAGCCAGCGCGCCGTCTCGATCGCCCGCGACAGCACCGGCATGGACCTGGCCGTGCGTGCCGGCCGCAACGCCCTCGCCAGCATGGCCATGACCACCGCCAGCCCGCTCCCGATGCCCGACCTGCACTTTCACGCCGCGATCTGGCGGGGCAGCCGCGGCATCGATTTCTGGTCCCGCGCCGCCTACGTCCGCAGCCGTCTCGGCCTGCCCGCCGGCCGCGGAATCGCCAGCGAGCTCAACGCCATGAGCAACAGCCTCGTCGGCGGCATCGACATCTCCGCCCGTGTCCTGGCCGGCAGCCCCGACCTCGACACCGTCCTGCTCACCGGCGGCGAAACCTTCGGACCACCCGCCTTCGACCACCTCACCGCCGACCACGGCATCGTCTACGGTGACGGCGGCTCCGCCCTCATCCTCGGCCGCCACCCCGGCCTCGCCCGCGTCCTCGCCACGAGTTCGTATATCGACCCGACCCTCGAACAGCTCCACCGCGGCAACCACCGCTTCGCCCCCGCCGGCACCACCGAGCTCGGCATCGAACGGATCCGCGAACGCAAACGCCAGTACACCGATGTCGTCGGCGCCGCCTCGGTCACCCGCCGCAACCACGATGGCGTCCGCGCCGTCATCGACGAAACGCTCCGCGACGCCGAGCTCAGCCTCGATCAGCTGCGCTGGGTGCTCCTGCCGCACTACGGCCGACACCTGCTCCACACCCACTGCCTGCAACCGCTCGGCATCACCGCCGACCGCACCCTCTGCCACGCCGGCGACCAATGGGGCCACATCGGACCCAACGACCAGATCATCGGCCTCACCCACCTGCTGACCCGCAGCGCCGTCGCCCCCGGCGACCACGTCGTCCTCCTTGGAATCGGGATCGGCATGACCTGGACAGCCGCGATCCTCCGCATCGACACGGCACCACCCGGCCTGAGCATCCTTGCCCCGCCGCTGCGCTGGCCCTGGCGCGCCCCAACCGACGTGCCGAGCTGATCAGCCGTCCGCACGCCGAGCTCACCGAGGACTCCCCATGCCAAACACCTACATCCCATCGCGCCTTGATCAGGCACTCTTTGGCGCGCCATTTATCGTCATCGGCGCCGACAACGACGCCCGCACGATTACCCACCGCCTCGACGACGCCGTCGCCACCCTTAACTCCGACAGTGCGGCACGCGCGGTCGTCGGCACGCTCCGGCACCCCCTGCTCGCCATCGACATCGACCCCGAAGACACCGGCGCAAGTGCCGAGGCAGGCGAAGTTGTCGCTGAACAGCTGCTCCTCTGGGCCGACCACTACGGCCTGCCGTGGCTGCGCCGCGAGTCCGGCCGGCCCGGCCACACCCACCTCGTCATCAAGACGCCGCCGAGCCTGCACGACGAGCTGCAGCTCATCGTCCGCACGGTCGCCGCCAGACAAAACGTCTCCGCCACCGTCCGCTCAACCCTCCGACTCACTTCCTCGCCACACCGACACGAGCTTCCCAGCCCCATCCTGAGCTGCACACTGAAGACGACCGACGTGTCCCAGCCCATCGAGACCGGACCCCGGCGCGCCGCGCGACCCGCGCGCCGACGAGGTGGTTCAGACCGCAGCAGATCCGAAGGTGAGTACGGCCACGCCCTCGCGCTTGCCCGTGCCGGCCACACCACCGCGCACGCCTGGGCCTTCGCCAACCTCGCCGAGACCAAAGCACGGGAAATCGGTGAGAAAGCGTGGCGGCGCTGGTTCTGGGCACCCGCCACCACGATCATTGCCGCCGAAAATGGCCTCACCGAGCAGCAGGCCTGGGACCTCTTCCACCAGGCTTCCCCCACGCAAGCGGCACATATCGGGAGAGCCGCCTGGCGGCGCAGACGTTGGTTACCTGCAATCCGCGAAGCAGCGGACATCCGGCCGCGACGGCGGCGCCTCGGACTACGTCAGGCAACCGACAACCAGATCGAACCTTCGTCCCGTCGACTCCGCCAGGTTCGAGCGGTGCTTCAAGCCGCCGTCGACAGGTACCTGGAGGGTGGATTCAGCACCGCGACGCGCACCGGCGTGATTGCGGGCGTACGAGTTTCGAGCTTGCGCGCAGCCCTCGACGCATTCGCGCACGCAGTTCTCACCACCCGAGGCTCTATCTCAGTGCGACTTTGGGCCGAGCGCGCAGGTCTCGATCCCAAGACCGTCCGCCGGGCACGAGATGTCGCCTTGAAGCTGGGCATCCTCGAACGGGTTCACCGCTACGCAGGAGGAGAATCAGACTGCGACGCATTTATTTTGATCGAGAAAATTGCAGCGGAAAACAATACAAAATCGACTTCCCCCACTCCGTACACCCCCACCCGAGGTAAGGCCGACATCCTCCGACTCCGATCACAGCATCAGCGCGACCGACGCCAGTTCGCCCTCAACAACCAGAGGACCTCAACTACAAACTCTGCTGTCAGCATTCCGCTCGAGAGCACTCGTACGCTACCGCGAATTCAGTCGATCGCTTATGTCCCCGGCGTCCGCGATCAGCGAACATCCGCTCCTGTCACAGTGCGGGCCGCAGACAACCGTGCTCAACGATCCGAGAGCCCTGAGCCGGAGGCGCGGGATCCGGCTCTGTCTCGGGCCACGGCTGGGAGCGCGGGGCCGAACGCGCGTCGGGGCGGCTCGGACTGCCAGCGCGGCCACGGTTGCGTTGACGCCACCGTGGCCGCGCCGACGCCGAACGGAGCCACCCGGCCGAGCACGATGATGCCCTGCTTGGTGCCGTACTTCGTGATGAAGTTCTTGCCCAGGACGCTGTTGATCTGGCGCAGCGTGGCCGTGTGCACCTTGCCGACGAGCTGGCGGGTCCAACGCTGACCGGTGCGCTCGGCGACCTATAAGGACCTATAAGGAGGTCAAGGCGGCTCGAACCCTGACCGTGTCGGGCCAGCGACACCATCAACTCGAATACCCCTCGCGACGCAAGCCCCCGGGGGCACGACCACTCGATCGAGTGACTCACCGTGAAGCCACCTTGCGCCGATAACCACTTCGACACGTAAACGAATGCCCGCGCCAAATCCACTGACTCGTGATCGTCGACCTACGGAATTCGTAGCTTATGCCCAGGTAGATGCTTCGCGAGGCGAAGGCTCGAACGTGAATGACGTTCATGTCGAAGCGCCGACTCGCCGCTTGGCCGAGCGCTTAGTCGGACAAGCGGTCCTACGCGTCGGTAACTCACCGTTAGCGCCGAAGTCCCTCGACCGTTGGTCGACGAGTGTGGTTCGCTCAGCGCGACACACCTCTGAGTAGACGACGCCCGCCTGCAGGCGGGAGAGGATTGACGTGGCCGGGCGACGTCCGGTCATGAGAACGCGGCCCCCTGCTGGAACAGGAGGCCGCGTGATGTCAACGAACCCGCTAGCGTCTCTTCTAGGAAGGCCCAAGACAAGCGTGACTGTACAACCAGACGTTGCGGCTGCGCCATACAACAGGACGCAGGCGCCCGTCGTCCTCCCCCGCTGCCGGCCTCGCAGCCTGTGCGGCACGATCTACGCAAATCTCGTGGCGCCGCCCCTTCGGAACCTCGACCGCTGGACTCCGACAGCTCGGTCTGCGGCGGTCACCATCCTCTTATTCGGCGGGGCCGCGGCTGTATCGCTCCTCGCGTCGACCGGTGCGACTGCTATGAGTTGGACCGTAGGAGTCGGGCTTTTTGTTCCATTCGTCGCTGTCGTGATCTCCGCGATCCGCTGTGCGCCATCTCACCGGCCGGGGTTGCCCGAGTACAGCATGCAGAGCAGTCAAGCCAACTCGGCACAGGAAGGCCAGCCGCAGCGGGAAGCCGTATTCCTGAGAGGTTGGTGACCGACCGGTCTCGTTAGCCAGCCGCTCCCGTCTGCGCGCTCGACCTTGATCCTTGACAACTGAACAGGCCTCCGCCGAACCGGTTCCGAGATGCGAGAAGGTCCGGACGCGCCGCACGTCCGGACCTTCTCGTAGCTACCCCAGGCTCGGCCGCACAGCCCTTCCCAGCCGTGCCGCCAAGTATGTGCGGCGTTCGACTCCCCTCCGCCGACAGTCGATCGCCACTTGATGCGGATCTTTCAGAGGATGATGACCTGCTTGGTGGAATCGCCGGTCTTCAGTAGCACCTCTGCACCGTCCCGCTTGACGGCTTCATACACAACCTCGCCGTAGCCAATGAGGCGACGAACGGCTTCGGTGAGGCTGACACCCTCGCGCTCGATGACGGCTTCGAGCGCCTGGATGGTTTCAGGATTCACCGCCACGTTGATGCGCTTCGGCGGTGTCTTTTTCTTGTCCTCTGGCGTCCCGCGCTGGTGAGGCGCGTTGGTTGCAGCTGCGGACATACTTTCTCCCTCGGCAGGATCGGCGCATCGGGCCCCTCTCCCGAAATCCCGGCGCCTGTCGATCTTCTGATGGTCGTCGACCTAGGCTCCCTCCCGATGGAGTTCTAGGTCGCACGATGCGTCCGTAACCACATGCCCTGACAGGGACTCGACACTCCCAGGGCACGGCTTGCACGTTAGGGCTCACGCACCATACTCAAGCATCTTTCCCACGAGAACACCACCCACTTGCCGCAATCATCACACGAGTGAGCCACGTCTGCGCCACGCATGACCCACACCTTTCACACGTCTGTGTGTCGTCTGAGGTAGGGTGCCCGTTACGCGTGGACCTGGCTACGGGCTCCAGCGCTCGGCCCCCGACGAGCGCCAGCGCGCCAACGTGTCCCTTTCGATAGGAACGCAGGTAACCCGACCGCATGACCACATACCCCGAGCGCCCCAACCCGCCAACAGCTGAAGTTGAGCATCTCAAGACCGCCGAAGCCCGCCACGACCTCGACGAAGACACCTGGGTTGGCTTGACACCGCACGACAAGGTTCCACGCGAGCCGGTTGTCGTGCTGTTCGTCAAGGAGGAGAAGAGCCCGACCGGCAGGCGCCGGTGAGCGAGTCTGACGAAACCTGGAGCGACGACGACCCGGCCTCCGGACCGTCCCACCGCACGCCACCGCCGAGCGACGCACCGATCGTCCGCATCGACGAGCTGGAGGTGCGGCGTCACGCTCACAAGGCGTCAATGCAGAACCGCGTGCTGGCCGGCGTCTTCGGGTTGATCCTCATCACGCTGTTGGTCATCGTGATGGCGGTGAGCCTGCACGGCATCACTGAGCAGTTCGCGCTCGAACTCGCTCGACTAGTCCTGCCAGCAGTCCTGGGGTCGGCTGGCGCCATCGTGGGGACCTTGTTCGTAACCCGCGGCCGCGACGAATCGTAGGTCGGTGTGGGCGCCGAGATTTTCCCGTATCCCCCACGCTGCCTTCCAGAGCAACGGCGACGTGCCGCGCACCACAGAATCTCAAACCATCAGCACAGCTTGATCAACAAAGAAGCGGGACCCTGCGCCGCCGCCCCACGAAAGGAGCCTGGTCGGATGACGAGCTATGGCTACAAGTTCTACACGTTCAGCGTCCACAACCGGGGAGACAACACCACCCGCCTGAAGCTCGGCACGCTCCGCGGCGAAAGCGCCGGGACGAGCGGAACGCCGGCATCGAGGTGCGATGCCCTCGTCACGCTGTACGGCCTCTTGAACGGAATCTGCGGGCGCCGCCTGGCCGAGAAGACCAAGCACCTCACGGTCAGGTCTGTCAGCCCGGCGGGCCGCTCGGTCCGGTTCACAGCCGACCTGGGCACGAGCGGTCAGAGCTCGACCTTCATCGACCCGGCCACCGGTGATGACGCTCAAGTCTTCCGGCGGGCCGAGCGCCACATCGAAAGCAACCAGCGCCGCGGGCTGATCGTCGCGCCCACGCAGTCGGCGGTCGGCATGCTCGCCCTCGAGTCGCACTCCGGCTCGACCGGCAGCAGCCAGATCATGCCGATGCTCAAGCGTGGGTTCACCGCCCACACCGGCCTGGTCATCGACTTCGACGCGGTGGTTCACGAGGACGCTCTCGACAAGTTTCTCGAGGAAGCTCACATCGGCGCCATCACGGTGCGTCGGCAGGGCCTGCCCACTGACCTCGCTGACCTTCTCGAGGTCCGTGACAAGGAGGCCCCGCTCGGCCGGCTGGAGATGAAGATCAGCAAGGGGCGCATCCCGGCATTCACGCGCGGCTTGACGGACAAGCTTCGCCGCAACGCTCAGGCACGCGAGCAGCTGCTCTCTGTCGGCGGTCTCGCCTTTGACGAGGTCAACGTCAAGATGGAGGTCGGCGACCGCGCCACGACGCTGTCGGTCTCGGCCGAGCGGATGCCGTCGTTCGTCTACCAGATCTGGACCAGCGCCGTCCCGACGGACGACCGCTTCTACGACGAGGTGAGCCAGATGGTGCCGGACGTGGCACGCGCGTTCGGCGCGATTGTCGGTGCTGCCTGGCAGACTGGCGCCTGGTCGGATGCCAGCCGAACGACGGTCGTGGAGCTGCCGCAACAGGAGGTTTCGCGTGGGGAGGGGCCCAACTAGAGCGCGGGGCAAGTTCTCCAGTTTTGCCCTGGTCAGCGACCACTTCCGGACGCTGAGGGACGCGGAGACCGGCCAGCCCCGGGTCCGGGACTACCTGACGTTCGTCGGTCTGCCGCTCCTCCTGGCGGCGGTCGCCTGGGTCCGCGGGGCGCACGCCGGCCACATCCCCGAGGTGCTGGCCGCGGTAGCCATCCTGACCGGGCTGATCTTCAACGTCTTCGTGCTGCTCTTCGACCTGACGATGCGAGCAGCGGACAAGACCGACCCGGCACACCAGGCCACGCTCAACCAGCTGACCGACGAGCTCCGCGCCAACATCTCCTACGCCGTGCTGCTTGGCCTGATCCTCACGGCCACGTTCGGCGGCTTGGCCATGTTCACCGACACGAGTCAACCCCTGCCGACCAGCGTGACGGCGGTGATCGTGTTCCTTGGCATCCAGATGCTGCTGACGGTCTCGATGATCTTGAAGCGCATCCGCGCCCTCTATCGGGCGTTCCGGGTGGTCGGCCCAGAGCGGATCCCGTGAGCTGATTCGGACCCCGACCAGTTGGCACACATGGTTGACATCAGGTCGGCTGCAACGCGCGACCGAATTAGGACCGTCAGCGCCCGCCAGGTTCGCTCAGTTGGATGAAGCCTGAGCCCTCGTCGTTGGCCACGAAGCGTCGATCGCCCGGCCCATTGAAGATGTCACGCGGCAGGGGTGTGGCGGTCGGACTTACGGTCTCGATGACGTCGAGGCTGAGGACCTCGCCTAGCGGTGCATCGACGCGCGCTGCTCTAAGCAGCGCCGCGGTCAGAGTGCTGGCGTCCTCGTACTGAGCGCGATGTTCCGCGATCCACTGATCACTCCAGGCGCGGGCAAGCGGCGAAACACGAAGCATCGCGACCGCGCTGAGGTACGCATGGTGGGTCGTTAGTCGACCGTTTCGTCCCGCCACCAACGAGAACTCGCCTAGTGATCCATCCTCGAGCTGCGAGGCGCCCAACTCGAAGTCTCCGTACATCGCGGCCATGACTGACTTCGGGTCAGTGGGTACCAAGAAGCCGAACGGGTTTGACAGCACCACGACAAGTGGCCAATCTCGATCTTGCAAGTCCTTTAGCTGGGCGGCAGCCGATTTGATGTCCTCGCGCAGGGGCGCCACCAGCTCTTTCATGTTCCTCGCGCCGATGAACGGGCCCTCGCCGCGGGCTGCCGCAAGAACGCCGGCGGTGTTGAGTGCCTTGACTTCGCACACCACACTCCGGCCGTCTGCATCGACGAGGTAGTCCGGTCGCTTCTTGGTGCCAAGGTCGGCCGGCTCGCGCCGCCAGGAATAGCCCCGCTCACCGAGATACCGCTCAAAGAGCCCCTCGGCGACCGGGCCGGGGTTCAAGATCACGAACTTCACCTTTTCGCCCGCGCAACAAGCAGACTACGCCCGCCCAGCGAGGGATCCGTACAGGATCTACCGCACCGCAGCCACCGCAGCTCCGCTTCTGCGAGCGCGCACGTCGTCACGATCTACCCTGGAGAAGCGGTTGCTCCTGCGAACCTCGACTTCACACCAGGCGCCGCCTCAATCTCAAAGGTCTGTGGCGTTCCGTCGTCATTCAAGAACTCGTTGCTTCCAACCTTCTGTCGACTTTCATCAGTGAATTGGCAACAATACAGCGCGGGTCGGGTCAGCATGTCCTCGCCGAAGCCGCGCCTGGGCATCGCAGAATCTAGGCATGCGACTTCGACCTGAGCTGTCCAATTTCCGACTGCGGTAACGGTGGCGCGCCTCGTGGTCACCACAGCACGCCGTCTGGGAGCGTCGCACTCCGTCGCGTGCGGCGACGACATACGGTTGCTGACCACGTCTCGGCAGAGGATCATGAGAGTGGACGAGTTCCAAGGTTCGGAAGCCCTCCCCTTGTGCACCAGGTGGAGGCTTCGTGTCCAGCACATCCAGCACATTCGACGGATTGGCCGGAACGGGTTCCTTAGCTAACCCGTTGGCGACCGATCACCTGGCCACAGGTGCGGCCGCACGGCCCGCGGATCGGATCGTTGAGACCCTGGCGCTGCCGTCGTTGAACCGGGCAGACGTCAAGCTTGAGCCGCTACCCGTTCCCACGCTGGAGCCGTTGATGGACTCTTCGGTCGCAGTGTTCGCCTTGACGCGGGTTGATGCCTCGGGTGCCGTCGCGTCGAAGACTGCCGTCTCCCAGTTGGGATGGCCTGCCGACACACCAATTCGCTACGACGTGCGCTCTGGTTTGATCGTGGTGAGTGCGGATCCTGGCGCCAAGCGGAGGGTGCCGACGAAGTTGAACCTGGTTTTGCCCACGCAGATCCGGTCACAATGCCGGGTACGCGCGGGCGAGCAGATGCTCCTCGCTGCGCTGGTCGAGCATCAACTCCTGGTCATCTACTCGCAGCGCCGACTCTACGACATGGTGGTTGCCTACCACGCGACCCTGCAGCCGGAACCGGGCTCACTCCTCTGACCGCCGAGGCGCCCACGGCCACAGCCTGCGGGGTGTTGACGTCTGTACGACGGCGTCAACACCCCGCAGGCCTGGTCAGGCGGCAGGATCTGGTGCGACTGGGTGTGGTTCTCCGCTGAGAGCAGCCAGTGCGGCGGCGACTTCGGTGATGTCGGCTTTGACGTAAGTGGTGGTGGTCAGGTCGCTGCCGCTGTCGGCGTGGCCGGCGTAGGCGCGGGCGACGCCGATGCCGAAGCGGCGTTCGACCCAGGTGAGGGTGGTGTGGCGGAGCCAGTGGGCGGTGACGCCCATGGCTTTGGCCCAGTCGAGTTCATTTTGGACCCGGTTGAAGATGTAGTCGTAGCGGCGGTCGGTGATGGGTTTGCCGTCGGCGTAGCGCAGCAGCTGTCCATTGCGGTGGCCGTCTCCGCGCTCGTTGGCGTGGGCGAGCAGATGGCGCATCAGGGTCGGCGAGACGGGCTGCCAACGCTCAGTCTCGCCCTTTTCGCGCAGCAGGATCAGGCATTGTGCTTCGTCGAGGTCGCGGGGCCGCAGGGCCAGTGCGCCGCCGCGGCGGCAGGCGGTCTCGACGTGCAGGCGGCAGATCAGGGCATCGAGTTCCGGGTCGTTTCCGGTGCTGGCGACGACGTCGGACAGTTCGGTCAGCCGGGCGTTGGCCAGGCCGCGCCGGGTGGAGGGGTTGCGGCGGGGTTTGGTGACGCGCATGGCGGGGTTGTCGCGTTCGTCCATGCGCCGGTCGTTGACCAGGTGCTTGTAGAGGCAGCGCATCGCCGCGATGAAGTTCTCCGCCGCGTTGCGGCCGCCGCGGGAGTTTCGGCGGAGCCTCGCGGTGCGGCGGACGACCTCGGCTTGGGTTTTGATGTCGCTGGCGGTGATGGTGTCCATGCGACGGCCGGGCCAGGCGGCCTCGGCCTTCTTCCAGTAGGAGCCGTAGGAAGCGGCGGTGCTGGGCGAGACGAGGGCGGCGACGACGGGGATCCATTCGCTGATCGTCGGGACCGGCTCGTCCGCGGTGTCGTTGTCCGCAGGTGCCTCGTCGAGCAGGTCGGCGGGGTTGACGCCCAGACGTGAAAGCAGCAGGCGGGCGGCCTCGAGGTCGGCCGGGTTCGTGGTGTCGGTCATTGGTCCGCCTCCCCAGCGGCAAGCATGGCGTGGAAGTCGCGCAGCATGGCGTGCACCACGGGTTCGGGGTGCACGACCAGGACGTCCTGGGTCAGGTCGGCCACGAGCAGGACGCGGCTACCGGCGAGGACGCCGCAGCCGTGCCGGACCGGGGCGGGCAGCACGACATACGGTTTGCTCGTCATCCGGAAGACACCGTCGCCGCGGCGGCAGATCACAGCCGACGAACGGATCTGGGTGATTAGCAGCCGGTCCCCCGGTTTCCAGCCCAGCGCGGTGACGATCCCGCGGTCCTGGATCCGGCCCGAAGTGTCCAGTAGCGCGGTGGAGAACCGCCGTTCGCCACCCGCGGACAGGTCCGGCAATGAAGGCATGGGCAGCGGGGCGAGGGATCCGGCCAGCGCCTGGCTCGGAGCAGGCACACCGGTACGGGGTGGGAGTGGCAGCGGCTGGACGAGGCCGGTCATGACGCACCTCCCCGGCAACGGTCGTGCGGGGAGGGCACGGTCAAGATCAGCGTATCTGACCGCGCGGAGGAGGATACGACGAAAGGACCCACCGTAGTGGGCCCCTTGCTCTGTGGTGCGGGAGATATCCCGTATTTTTGTGTCCGAGGGGGGACTTGAACCCCCACGCCCGTTAAGGGCACTAGCACCTCAAGCTAGCGCGTCTGCCATTCCGCCACTCGGACCTGCTGAACAAAGAGTATACGGCCACCCTGCCCCCTCGTTCAGGGGGGTCCGGATCAGTGCCCGGCGCCATCCTGGCATGATCGACAAGTTTCATCCCGACTGCATCGATTCAGCGAGCCGACCTGCGGCTTGGCCTCGGCGAAACATGCGCAGTGGCTCCTGGTACCGGTAGCGATCGGCGCCGAAGGGGTCCAGGAGGTGGGCGTCCGTCAGGGACTCCAGCAGCACCGCCGTGTCGCCAGGCGTGAGGCCGAAGGCCTGGGACGCCGAGGCGACCAAAAAGTCCTCGGCGTCGGACAAAGCGCGTAGCCGCCGCCGACGGACTCGATCTCCACTCCGACGTGCCGCAGCCGGGAGACGTACGAGCGGACCATGCCGACCGCGGCCCGCCGTTCGGCGCCGCCCCACCGGGCCGACACCGGCTGGGCCGGCGACAGCGGGGTGCCCTCCTGCAGAAGCAGCACCGCCGGCGCCGCCCGCTGCTGGGGCGGGCCCAGCTCGATCTCGACGTCGCCGCGCCACGCGCGGACCGGGCCCCGCACCTCGAACCGCAGCGCATCCGTCACGCCGAGCGCAACTCCCGGCGGGCTATTCCGGGACGTGCGCCGGGCGCAGGCGCGCGAACTCCTTCCGCAGCTCCGGGACGACCTCCGCGCGCAGCAGGTCGATCTGGGCCAGCGCCGTCTCGTGCGGCAGGCCCATGCCGTCCACATTGAACAGCTGGCGCTGGTAGTCGCCGAAGTCCTCACGGAACCGCATCGTGCGGTCGATGACCTGCCGCGGGCTGCCGACCACCAGCGGCGTCTCCTCGAGCGACGGCCCGTGGCCGTAGATCGGCGAGTGGTCGAAGTACGGCCGGAACTCGGCGGGGCCGTGGCCGTGGTGCTCGAACCGTTCGCGGTAAAGGGAGATCATCCTCCGAGTGTGGTCGGGTGGCCAGAAGATGTTGTTGTGGAAGTACCCGTCGCCGTAGAAGGCCGCTTGTTCGGCGATCTGCGGGCTGCGGATCGACCCGTGCCAGACGAACGGCGGGACGCCGTCGAGCGGCCGGGGCGTCGACGTGAACCTGCAGCGGTGTCCGGAAGCGACCGGACCGGTCGACGACGTCTTCGCGCCACAGCCGCCGCAGCAGCGCGTAGTTCTCCACCGCCAGCGCGATCCCGTCGCGGATGTCCTTGCCGAACCACGGGTGCACCGGCCCGGTGTTGCCGCGGCCGAGCATCAGGTCGAGCCGCCCGTCGGCGAGGTGCTGCAGCATCGCGTAGTCCTCGGCCAGCTTCACCGGGTCGTTCGTGGTGATCAGCGTCGTCGACGTCGAGAGGATGATCCGGCTCGTGCGCGCCGCGACGAAGCCGAGCAGCGTGGTCGGCGACGACGGCACGAACGGCGGGTTGTGGTGCTCCCCCGTCGCGTAGACGTCGAGGCCGGCCTCCTCGGCGCGGACGGCGGTCTCGACCATCCGCTTGTTCCGCTGGTGCTCGGTCGGCGCCCGCCCGGTCACCCTCCGGGTCGCGCACGCCGGCGAAGGCGGCCTCGTGCTCGGCGTAGTAGAAGAACATGTTCGCGAGGTCGTCGGCGCGGGGAACGCCAGCGCGCGCAGTACGTCGACGCCCATCGGCCGGTAGGCCACGTCCTCGCCGAGCTGTTTCGCGAACGCCGTCGCGTACTCTTCGCCGGTCAGGTTCTCGCCGGAGATGCTGATCGTCTCGCCCACGAGCTCCGTGCCGCGGGCAAAGACGCCGAACGCGGTGCGCCCGATGTCCTTGGCCGCGATGCCCGGCAGCCGCCGGTCGCCCATCGGGAGGTGCAGCGCGAGAACTCCGTCCGCGTCGCGGACCGGGCGGAAGAAGTCGATAAAGGACTCGAAGAAGAAAGTCGTCGACAAGAACGTCGTCGGCACGCCCGCTTCGACGAAGAACGAGGTGCAGGCGGGTGTCCGGCAGGGTGGACCAGCCATCCCGCGAACTTGCCGCTGTTCCCGCTCCGGCGACTGAAGCGCTTTCACCAGGCTTGCCTCGGCCGGTGGCACCGACGACGGCGATGATCTTCTGGTCTGTCATCGAAAAACCTCCTGCGGTCCGGCCGGGTGATCCGGCCACCAGCCCAGAAAACCGTCTCGACGTCAGCGTGTCGTGCACGCCGGATGCACGCGGCATGCACACCATTTACAAGTCCGCCCGGTGTTCCTAGGATTCGCCGGGCAAGCCAGCGCGTACAAGCGCCCACAAGGGACTGGAGGTTCCGCCATGGCGCGCGCCGGTCGGCGGCGGGGGGAAGACATCTCCGTCGACGAGCTGCTCCGGGAAACCGGAGCCACCCCGCGATCACTCGGCGGGTCAGCACCACCCGTACGGGCTCGTGAAGACGAGATCGGCGATGGCTACCGCGAACGGCTCGAGCAGCGGGCGCGCGAGGCCGCCGCGGCCCAGCAGCGCGCCGGACGGCGGGTGCGGTGGGTTTCCGCGGTCTGCGGTGCCGTCGTGGTGATCGGCAGCCTCGTGATCATCGCGGTCACCTCCGAAAGCTCGCCGGGGCGGCAGGCCGCGCTGGCACCGGCGCCGCTCGATCCGGCGACGACGACCCCGCGGCAGGCGACGACGTCCGGCACCACGACGCCGAGTCCGTCCCCGATCCCGACGGTGCTGCGGCAGACCGAGACCCCCACGCCGGCCTCGACCTCGGCCTCGGCCCCGCCTCCGCCACCACCTCCACCCCCGTCCAAGCCCGTCGTGACGGCGTCGTGCGCCGTCCACTACGCCGTGACGGACACGTGGCCGAACGGCTTCACCGCCGCGGTCGCCGTCACGAACACGGGCACCGGCACGCTCACGCCGTGGACGGCCGGCTGGACGTTCAGCGCCGGCCAGCGGGTCACCCACAGCTGGAACGGCGACTTCAGCCAGAGCGGCGCCCGGGTCACGATGAAGGCTGTCTCGTACAACCTCACCCTCGCGCCGGGCGCGAAGGTCGACATCGGGTTCAACGGCGCCTTCGACCGCGGCAACCCGGCGCCCGGCGCGTTCACGCTCAACGGCGTCTCCTGCGACGTGCGCTGACCGAAGGTTGACCTCGGTGTCCTCCGGGTAGCCACGGAAGATCGGCCACCCGGAGGAGGAACGATGTCGGAGCCTCACCACGAAACCGGTGAAGAGGATTCGAGCGGCAACCCGGTCGGGGACCCGCCCCGGCGCGACGACCCCGACGGCCCGCTCGAAGACGAAGACGCGAAGGCGCGGCCCGGCCATCCGGGCTCGCAGGAGAACTTCCGCGGCGGCTAAGCCGTTTCCTCGGGGCGGCGCCGCATGGTCGGCTCCGGCGCCTCGGTCCGGCGGTCGGAGTCCCGCAGCACCTCGCGGGCCTGGCCTTCCGGATCGGCGCTCTCGGCGGCCTGCTCCTCGGGCAGCAGTTCGGCCCGGGTGGTGGACCGCTCGGCGATCTTGTTGCGCTCGTCGAATGCTTCAGGTGCCATGCCGGGCGGGTACCCGCCCGGGCCCGGTCTCAGACGCCGTCTCAGCCACCACGAAGCCAGCCGAAGGCCAGCGCGACGACCAGCGCGGCCACCATCAGCACGAGCACGCCGGTGACGACCAGCCACAGCACGGGGGTGGCTTTCGAGGGCATGGGCTGCGGGTGCGACAGCCCGGACGTCTGGGCCGAGTCGGGCGGGGTGCTGCCCGGCGGCACCCCGCCCCCGGCCTCCAGGTCCGGGGTCCGGCGCGGGTCCGGATCCGGGGGTTCGGCGGTCATGGCGGCATCGTCCTTCCGTCGCGGTCGCTTTCGCCGCCGGGTGCCCGCCGGCCGGCCGCGCAAACCCCGGACGACGGCGGCTCGGACAAGCTTCGCTCAGTCCCGCGCCCGCCGGTTCCCCGCGGCGTCGCGGCGCAGCCGGTCGGTCTGTTCCGTGATCTCCCCCAGCTGCTCCGCGAGCCCGGAGTGCGGACCGGTCAGATGCGGCCGCGCGGCGGCCAGCGGCGGGAGCAGCGTCGCCGGGTCGTCGTCGCCGAGGGCGGCACCCAGGCGGTTCGCGCTTTCCTGCCCCGCCGGGCCGAGCCCGTCGAGCGCGCTCACCCGGCCGGCGAGCTGGCGCAGGATGGCGGAGTTGCGCCGCGCCCAGTCCGCGACGGCCCGGTCGCCCGCCCGCCGGTCGCGCTCCGCGTCGACCCGCGCTTCCCCGGTCTTCTCCCCGGTGTGCGACGGCTGGAGCCTCAAGTACCGCCGTTCCGCGGCTTGGCGACTGGCCACGCCCAGCGCGGGAGCCAGCGCCACCCAGCTGGCGCCGGCCGCCCTGGCCGCCGTGATCAGCTCCGGTTCCCAGCCGGCCAGTTCCTCGCGGAGGAGGCGCAGACCGGACAACGCGCTCAGCAGCTGATCCTGGTCCGCCGTGCCGGCGCGGGCGGCCGCCACCACGTCCTGGATCCGCCGTAGCGCGCCGGGGGGATCGATTCCGTCCATTCCGTCATCCTTTCGACGACCTGCCTCTTGTCATCGGTTTGACGACATGCTAGAACAGAAGTGCGTGTTGACACCAGAGTCGTCGAGTTCCAGGAGGTGGATCCCGATGTTGATGCGCACCGACCCGTTCCGCGACCTCGACCGGTTCGCCCAGCAGGTCTTCGGCACCGCGGCCCCCGGTACCTGGTCGAAGCCGGCCGCGATGCCCATGGACGCCTACCGCGCCGGTGACGAGTTCGTGGTCTGCTTCGACCTGCCCGGCGTCGACCCCGACGGTGTCGAGCTGGACGTCGAGCGCAACGTCCTCACCGTCAAGGCTGAACGCCGGCCGCTGCCGACCGGCGACGACGTCCAGCTGCAGGTTTCCGAGCGGCCGCTCGGCGCGTTCTCGCGCCAGCTGTTCCTCGGCGACACCCTGGACACCGACCACATCACCGCGGACTACGACGCCGGCGTGCTGACCATTCGCATCCCGGTCGCCGAGAAGGCCAAGCCGCGGCGCATCGAAATCGCCGGCACCGGCGAACGCAAGGAGATCAAAGCCTGACCTCGCCGGCGTGGGGCCGGAAACGCGTCCGGCCCCACGCCCCCACGGCGTCGAGGAGGGTTCGCGATGACGGTGAGACCCACAACGGGCGAGCGGGCCCCGTTGACCGCGCTGCTGGAGGAGCTGCTCAAGCGGATCGCCGCCGACGTGCCCGGCGCGCTGGGCGCGGCGATCTCCGTGCACCACCGCGGCTCCTCCGCGTGGCCGCCACCCACGGGCTCTCGACGGCGTTCGTCCCGGCCCAGCTGAACGGATTCGGCGGGCCGGTCCCGACCTCAACGTCAAGGTGCGCGAACTCGCCGTCGCCCTGGTGGAACTGATCGCCGGAGCACCGGCGCCCCAGCCGGACGGCGACCGCACGATCCGTCCGAGCGCCGCCGCCCGCGTCGGCGCCGGCCATGTCGTGCGGGCCTTGGAAACGGCGTCGGCGAGCCTGCCACCGTCGGGATGACTCAGCCGGGCTGACTCAGGCCGGTTCGACGCGGAAGACCGCGATGCGGGCCGCCGCCGCGGCGACCGCGTCCGGCGTCGCCCCGTCCGCGAGCCCCGTCGTCACGAACCGCTTTCCCACGCTCGCCGGGCTCTTCTCGACCAGTTTGCGCAGGACGGGACCGCGCTCGGCTACCGGGAGCTCGGCCAGCCGCGCGGCCGACGTGCGCCGGCCGCGGGTGAGCGTCACCTCGCGGGCGGCCCGCGCGTTCGCCACCCACGCCGCCTTCGGATAGGCCTGGACGATGTAGCGGGCGCCGTCGATCGGGACGACCGCGATGGGGAACGTGCGGGGGACGCCGGTGCGCCGCCCTGCCACGGTGAGCAGCTGCATCGGGCCGAACGCGACGCCGAGCCGCTGCAGCCCCACGACGATCTTGTTGCCGGCGTTGACCATCCGCCGGTAGTTCTGCGCTGTTGTCATCATGCTCCGAACAGTACACGAAGTCATATGAATCTCATATGTTCTGTGGGTCATACTCATTGCTTGGGGTCCGGCGTTGACCCTGACACCGTGTCAGGCCCTATCCCGGAGCCATGACGTCCTTCGCCACCGCCACCGAGGTCGCCGCCGGCATCCGCCGCGGCACGCTCTCGGCCCGCGAACTGACCGAACAGCTCTTCGCCCGCATCGACGCCTCCGACGTCAACGCCGTCGTGGCGACCCGCCGCGAGTACGCGTTGAAGGCCGCTTCGGAAGCCGACCGGGCCGTCGCGCGCGGCGACGCCGTCGGGCCGCTGCACGGCGTCCCGATGACGATCAAGGATGCCTTCGCCGTGGCCGGGCTGCCCACGACCTGGGGCGAACCGGCGTTCGCGGGCCGCGTCGCGGATCAGGACGCGGTGGTCGTCGAACGGCTGCAGGCGGCGGGCGCGATCATCGTCGGCAAGTCGAACGTGCACCACCTGCTCGCCGACTTCGGCCAGACCGTCAACCCCGTCTACGGGCGGACGGTGAACCCGTGGGACCCCGCGCGGACGCCGGGCGGCTCGAGCGGGGGCGCCGCGGCCGCGCTCGCCACCGGACTGTCCTATTTGGAGTACGGCTCCGACCTGGCCGGGTCGATCCGGATCCCGGCGGCGTACTGCGGTGTCTACGGCCTCAAGCCCACTGCGGGAACCGTGCCGCTGCGCGGGTTCCAGCCACCCGGGCCGCCCGCGGCGCCCGCGCGGGAATTCCCCTCGGCCGTCGGGCCGCTCGCGCGGTCGGCCGCCGACCTGCGGCTCGCACTGGGTGTCACCGGCGGGCCGGAGACGTCCTCGTGGGAGCTCGCGCCGCCGCGCCGGCGCCGGCTCGCGGACTTCCGCGCGGGCGTCGTGCTCGACGACCCGCGCTGCCCGGTGACCGGCGAAGTCGGCAAGGTCCTGTCGGACGCCGTCGACGCGCTCGCCGTCGCGGGGGTCCGGATCCGCGAAGGCTGGCCGGACGGTGTCGACCCGGTCGTCCAGGCGGACGCGTTCGGCTTCCAGGTGGAGCTGTTCTTCGCCGGCCTGGAAGGGCGTGAACTCGCGGGTGTCGCCGGGCAGGAGCGTCGGCGGGCGGACCTCACCGCGGCGTGGGGCCGGTACTTCGCCGACGTCGACGTGTTCCTCTGCCCAGCCGTCTTCACGACGGCGTTCCCGCACGACGAGCGGCACCGCTACGACGACCAGGTGTTCTGGATCGCGCAGGCGTCGCTGCCCGGGCTGCCGGCGCTCAACGCGCCGGTCGGGGGCGCGCTGCCGGTCGGGCTCCAGGTGGTCGGGCCCGCGCACGAGGACGACACCGCGATCACGTTCGCGGAGCTCGCGGCGGACGTGGTCGGCGGGTTCGTCGCGCCCGGAGGATGATCGGGCGCGTGTTCTCGATCGGCGACTTCGCCCGCCACGGCCGGGTGTCGGTCCGGATGCTGCGCCACTACGACGCGATCGGGCTGCTGCGCCCGGCGCGCGTCGACCCCGCGACCGGGTACCGCAGCTACACCGCGGGCCAGCTCGCGCGGCTCAACCGGATCGTCGCGCTGAAGGACCTGGGGTTCACGCTGGAGCAGGTGGCCGCGATGCTGGCCGACGAGGTGACGGTCGAGCAGGTGCGCGGCATGCTCGCGCTGCGGCGCGCGGAGCTGGCGGCCGCGCTGGCCGAGGACGCGGCCAAGCTCGCCCGGGTCGAGGCCCGGCTGCGGACGATCGAAGACGAAGGCCGCCCGTCCGGCCACGACGTCGTGGTCAAGGACCTGCCCGCGACGCGGGTGGTGGAGCTGACCGGTGTCGCGGCGGGGTTCGCGCCGGAAGCGATCGGCCCGGTCGTCCACCCGCTGTGCGCGGAACTCGGCCGCCGCCTGCCCGACGCGGACGTCACCCCGGCGGGGCGGCTGACGTGCTACTACGAGCAGCGCGCGGAGGACGAGGTCGTGGTGCACGCGGCGATCCCGGCGTCGGTCGGTCCGGGTGACCTCGCCGGCCTGGTGGTGGCGGATCTCCCGGCGACCCGCGCGGCGACGCTGATCCACCGCGGCGCGATCGACGGCGTCCTGCCCGCCTGGCAGGCGGTGGTCCACTGGATCTCCGCGCACGGCTTCGCGTCCGCCGGGCCGCAGCGGGAGCTGTACCTGGACTGCCCGGAGGATCCGGCGGGCTGGGTGACGGAGCTGCAGGAACCGATCAGCTGGTCCGCGGGTGGCGCGCCGAGTCCCACTCACCGAGCCGGACCGGCCGCGGCAATGGAGTGAATGACTCATTCACCTCGTCCGGCGACATGAACGACTCTTTTCATGTCATCCGGCCGGACCGCTCAGGAGCAGACCGGCTGCTCCGCCGGTTCCGGCTTCGGGCTCAGCACCCCGGCGAACACCGCCGCCAGCACGCACAGCACCACCGGTACCGCGAAGGTGACGTTCAGCGGCATCCACCGCGTCAACCCGCCGATGAGGGCCGGGCCGGCCAGCAAGCCGACGTACCCGAGGCCGACCACCCGGGCCATCAACGCACCCGATGCCCTGGTGTCCAGGTTGCCCGCCGCCGTGAACAGCTGCGGGACGCCGCCCGACAGGCCCAGCCCGAACAGCGCCCAGCCCACCAGGGACAGCGGCACCCACGGGGCCGCCGCGGCCGTCGTCAGGCCGACCGCCGCCAAAGCCGCTCCGTAGCGGACGATCGCCGCCGGGCCGGCCCAGGCCGCGACGCGGTCGGTCAGGAACCGGCCGGTCGTCATCGCCACCGCGAACGCCCCGTACGCGAGGGCCGCCGTCGAAGCCGAGGTGCCCAGCACCTTCTCCATGTGCAGCGCGGCCCAGTCGTTCGCCACGCCTTCCGCCAGCATCAGCGCCAGCGCCAGGCCGCCGAGCAGCCACACCACCTTGCCCGGGGTGCCCCGGCGCGCCTGCGGCTCCGGCGAGTCCGCGGCCGTGGCCGGTGCGTCGGCCGGCTCCATCAGGAACCGCGCCGCCGCCAGGGAAAGCAGCACACAGAGCCCGCCGGTGCAGGTGAGCGTGACGCCGGTGGGCACGCCCGCGCCGAGCGTCGCGGCGCCGATCACCGCGGCGATCGCGCCGCCGACCGACCACATCGCGTGGAAGGCCGCCATGATCGGGCGCGGGTAGGCCCGCTCGACGACGACCGCGTGCGAGTTCATGCCGACGTCGATCGCGCCGTTGCCGAGGCCGAACAGCGCGAGCGCGAGCCCCAGCGTCCACCAGGAGTCCGCGAACCCCGGGCCGCACAGGGAAAGGCCGAGCAACACCCCGGCGGCGGGCACCAGCCGGCGTTGGCCGAGCCGGTCGACGAGCGGGCCGGCCACCTGCATCCCCACGAACGCCGCGCCGCCGAGCACCAGCAGCAGCGCGCCGAGCGTGCTGTGCGAGATGCCGGTCGCGCGCTCGACGTTCGGGATGTGCACCACCCACATGCCCATCCCGAACCCGTTGAGGCCGAAGAACACGAAGGTCGCGAACCGGGCGGCGCGCGGGTGGGGCGGGGTGGTCGTCATCGGCTCTCCGTGGGGGTGGGGACGGCGACGTGCACGAGCACGCCACGTTCGGTCAGCGCCGCGCGCTGGTCCTCGGGCGCGCCCGGATCGGTGATCACCACGTCCGGACGGTCGGCCGGGCAGACGTGCGCGAGCGCGGAGCGGCCCCACTTGGCGCCGTCGGCGAGCACGATCGCCCGGGACGCCACGGCCAGGGCCTGCTGCTTGACTTCGGCGTCGCCGAGGTCGAAGGCGGTCAGCCCCGAATCGAGGTCGAACGCGCACGGACTCAGCACGGCGACGTCGAACCGCAGCGCCCGCAGCGAGGCCAGGGTCAGCGGGCCGGCCAGTGCCTGCTCCCCCGGCCGGGGCTCGCCGCCCGGCAGCAGCAGCCGGACGTCCGGGGCGTCGGCGAGCTCGCGGACCGCGTGCAGGGACAGCGGCATCACGGTGACCACGCGCCCGCGCAGGAGCCGCGCCAGTTCCAGCGCGGTCGTGCCGCTGTCGAGCACGACCGTCTCGCCGTCGCGGATCAGCTCGGCCGCCGCGGCCGCGATGGCCCGCTTCGCCGCGATCGCGGCCGTCGCGCGGGCCGCGAACGGCGGTTCGATTCCGGACGGCGACGCCGGGACGGCCCCGCCGTGCACCCGCCGCAGCACGCCCCGCGAGGCCAGCTGGTCGAGGTCGCGGCGCACGGTCATCTCCGACGCGCCGGTCGCCGCGGCCAGCGCCGCGACGGCCACCTGGTCGGCGTCGCGCAGCCGCTCCACGATGATCTGCTGTCGTTCCGCGCTCTTCACGCCGTGATGTTCGCAAGCCACGAGCGTCCGCACAACTGATTTGTTCGATCGCTCACGTGATTTGTGCGAACGCCCGCTGCGGCATGATGGTGCCGTGCACGCCGCCGAGACCACCGCGACCCCGTGACCGGGGGCTACCTGAAGGGCCGGATCCGCCGCGAGGACATCATCACGGCGGCGGGCGCGGCGTACGGCGAACTCGGCTACCACGGCTCGTCCCTGCGCGAGATCGCCAAGCGCGTCGGGATCTCGCACGCCGGTCTCCTCTACTACTTCCCCACCAAGGAAGCCCTCCTCGCCGCCGTGCTCGAACGGCGCGACGCCGAGGACTCCGAGCGCGAGCAGCTCACCGTGCCGCCCGGGCTCGACGTCCTGCGCCACTTCGTAGCGCTGGCCGAGCACAACGTCCGCCACCCGGGCATCGTCGACCTCTACTCCCGGCTCGCCGCCGAAGCGGTCGCCCCGGACCACCCGGCGCACGACTACTTCGTCCGCCACTACCGGGCCGCCCGCGACGGCGTGCACGAGTCGTTCGCGGTACTGGCCGCCCACGGCGAGCTGCGCGACGGCGTCGATCCCGGGATGGCGGCGCTGACGTTCATCGCGCTGATGGACGGCCTGCAGGTGCAGTGGCTGACCGCGCCCGACGACGTCGACCTGATCGGTTCGCTGCGCTTCTATCTGCAGAACCTGCTCACCGTCCCGCTCTAAAGGGTCTTCGCGTACGGGTTCCAGCCCGGCGGCAGCGCGGGCGGGACGTCGACGGTGCTGCCCACTTCCACGGACTGCCCGCGGGTCATGGACTCGTCGATCGCCAGCATCGCGTCGAGCACGTGGTAGGCCAGCTCGCCGGACGCGCGTTCCGGCACGCCGGCCCGGATCGCCCGTGCCAGTTCCAGGGTGCCGGTGCCCCGCGAAGCCGCGTGTCCTCGTGCCGGCAGCTCTTCCGGTTCGTCGTGGCCGAGCAGGTGCAGCCGGGTCGGCTCGTCGAACCGGTTGGGGTCCGGCAGGACGGCGGTGCCGAGCGTGCCGGTCAGCTCGACCAGCCCGGCCCGCTTGAGCGCCGAGTCGAAGCTCAGCACGAGCTGGGCGGAACCGCCCTCGAACTCGACGAGCGCGGTGACCGTGGTCGGCACCGTCACCGGGAACTCCGTCCCCACCCTCGGCCCGGACCCGACGACCCGGGTGTCGCGCGCCCGCGCGCCGGCCCCGGTGACGCGCCGGACCGGGCCGAGCAGGTGCACCAGCGTCGTCAGGTAGTACGGGCCCATGTCGAGCAGCGGCCCGCCGCCGGCCTGGAAGTAGAACTCCGGCGCCGGGTGCCACAGGTCCGGCCCCGGCACCTGGAACAGGGCCAGCGCGGTCAGGGGACGGCCGATCCGGCCCGCGTCGACGGCCTGGCGCGCGGTCTGCGACGCGGCGCCGAGCACGGTGTCGGGCGCGCTCGCCACGCGGAGTCCCTTCTCCCGCGCGCGGTCCAGCAGCTTGCGGCCGGTCTGACGGTCGAGCGCGAGGGGCTTCTCCGCCCAGACGTGCTTGCCCGCCTCGAGGGCGGCGAGCCCGACGTCGACGTGCGCGGCCGGGAGCGTCAGGTTGACCACGATCTCGACCTCGCGGTCGGCGAGCAGTTCGGCCACCGTGCCCGAGTGCGGCACGCCGTGTTTCGCCGCCTGCGCCGCGGCACGCCCGGTGTCGAGGTCGGCGATCCGCAGCACGCGGACGTCCGGGAAGCTCGTCAGGTTCTCGAGGTAGGTGCCGCTGATGACGCCGGCGCCGATGATCCCGACGCCGACCGGGCCGCCGGTCACCGGCCGGCGCCGGTCAGGAAGGTGTGGCTGGCGGCGATGGCCTCGAAGAGGTTGCCGTCAAAGGCGTCGAACTCGACCACGCGCAGCGCGTCCGGCGCGGCGGCCAGCACCTCGGCGACCGGCACCCGGCCCTGCCCGGCGGGGACCTGGCCGGTGGCGTCGGTGGCGAGGCCGCCGTCCTTGACGTGGATGGCGCGGACCCGGTCGCCGAGCCGGCCCAGCAGCGCGGACGCGTCCTCGCCGCCCGCGGTCGCCCAGTAGGTGTCGACCTCCAGAGCCACGGCCGGGTCGAGCTGGTCGGCGAACACCTCGAACGCGCTGCGGCCGTCGATCCGGGATTCCAGCTCCCACCAGTGGTTGTGGTAGCCGACGCGCAGGCCGTGCTCGGCCGCGAGCTTGGCCGCGGCGTTGAGCGCGTCGGCCGTGGCCGCGATGCCGGCCGGGTCCTGCCACCGCTCGGGCGGGACGAACGGGTCGATCACCAGGCCGATGCCCAGTTCGGCGGCGGTGGCGAACGCGGCGTGCTGGTCGGCGCCGATCAGCGGGGCGTGCGCGGTCGGCGCGGTCAGGCCGTTCGCGGGCAGCCCGGCGCGCAGGGCTTCGGCGTTTTCGACGACGCCGTACGGCTCGACCTGGGTGAAGCCGATCGCGGCGAGCCGCCGCAGGGTGCCGTCGGGATCGGCCGCGAAGGCGTCGCGGACCGAGTACAGCTGCACGGAAAGCGGGCTCATTTCCCCAGCTCCTCGAGGTCACGGTGGCGGCGGCCCGCCACGATGACCAATTTCTACCACCCGGTCAAAATTGGCACCAGGATTTTCGCGGCCGGCCCCACCGGGCAGCGGCGTGCGGGCGCTCACGCCCGAGGTTGTTTTGGCGAGCGCCCGACGGGGCAGTAACGCAGGGAATGGGCAGCCAGGGCCGATCCGGGAGGTGCCGGCAGTGGACAGGGCAGGGGACGAAGTGGACACGGGGGCCTTGGGCCACCCCGCGTCCCGTCGCGACCTGACGGAACTGTCCGAGGCCGCGCGCGATCTCGACCGCCGGATCGAGCAGCACCTGGCGCGGCTGCGCTGGGAACGCGCCCAGGGCGTCGCCGACGTTCCCGACCAGCGGCTTCGTCCGAGCGGCTGACCTCGCTTCGCAGACCGGACGCGACCTACTACGCTGGGTGACCCACGTCACCCGCCGAAGTCCTGCGAGGTCGCCATGCCCGAGGCTCCGTCCACGTCGTCACCGAGCCGGAAACCGGTGGGGCTCGACCCCGACCGGCCGAGCATCGCGCGAATCTACGACGGGTTCCTCGGGGGCGACAACTTCTACGAGGTCGACCGCGTGGTGATGGCGAGAATCCGCCAGGCGGTCCCGGAAGCGGTGCACATCGCGCTCGGCAACCGCGGGTTCCACAACCGCGCGCTGCGGATGCTGGCGAACCAGACGAAGATCCGGCAGTTCGTCGACTGCGGGTCCGGGCTGCCGACCGCGGAGAACACGCACCAGATCGTCCAGCGCATCCACAAGGCCACCAGCGTCGTCTACATCGACAACGACCCGGTGGTCCTCGCGCACGGCCGCGCGCTGCTGGCCGAGAACGACTTCACGCACATGGTCGAGGCGGACATCTTCAGTCCGCAAGAGGTGCTGGGGAACGAAGAAGTGCTACGGCACATCGACTTCTCCGAACCGGTCGCCCTGCTGCAGGTCGGCACGATGCACCACTTCGAGGGCGACGGCGTCGCCGACATCATGCGTGAGTACGTCGACGCCCTGCCGTCGGGCTCCTACGTCGTGCTGTCGCACTTCTTCGACCCCGAGGTGCCGGAGCTGACCGAGATCGCCAAGCGCATCGAGCAGATCCTGGTCCGGGGCCCCCTCGGCGCCGGCCGGTTCCGCACGCGCGCGGAGATCGAAGCCATGATGGCGGGCCTCGAGTTGCTCCGGCCGGACGCGACGTCGGAACCGGGCCTGGCGATCTGCGACGAGTGGTGGCCGGACGGCCCCCGGCTCACCCCGCTCAGCGACGCGGCCAGGTGCGTGGCCGGGATCGTGGGCCGCAAGCCGTAGCGCGTCAGGCGATCGTGCGCACCCGGCGGATCGCGAAGTAGACCAGCGCGGCCGTCAGCAGCACGAAGACGCCGGTCTCGATGTACTGGAACGTCCAGAACCGGTCCCCCGGCTGGTACTTCAGCCAGTTGTACGCGCCCGGCCCCACCTGGCCGGGGCCGCTGCCGCAGCCGCCCGCCGGGCAGGTGCCGATCTGCGCGTCCGGCAGGACCATCTTCCCCGCCGCGTCGCGGACGCCCTGCTCCATCAGCCAGTCCCCCGACGCGAAGTTCGGTGTCTGCTTGTCCGACGGGAAGAACGACAGGGTCCGCGCCGGCAGGTACCGCGGCCGGGCGAAGACCTCGATCGCGACGCGGACCGCCGCGAAGCCCGCCATCGCGATCCCCATCGCGGGCAGCACCTTCCGCCAGTACGTTCCCGCGAAGACACCCAGCGCCAGCGCGAAGAGGGTGTACGCGATCGGCACGATTCCCTGGACGTCGAACGAAATGTACGTCAGCCGTCCGGTGCTCGCCGAGACCAGCGGCTGGAACCACCACGACACGCCCAGCGCGTACCCGACCGCCAGCACGGCGGTGATCGCGCCGATCAGGCCGAACTTCGCCAGCGCCCAGTGCAGCCGGCTCACGCCCTGCGTCCACACCAGCCGGTGGGTGCCCTGTTCGACCTCGCGGGCCACCAGCGGCGCGCCGAAGAACACGCCGACCAGCACCGGCAGGACCAAGAACAGGACGGCGACGAACGTCAGGCTGGTGAACTGCTGCTGGAACCCGTGGGCGAGGCTGTCGCACCGCGCCACCGCCTCGCTCTCGGTGATCAGCGACGCGCTGCCGAGCGCGGCCCGGCACGCGGCCAGGCCGAGGCTGTCGTACTTCGCGTGCATCGCCAGGCCCGTCGGCACCATGATCGCGCCGAGGACACCGAGGGCGACGAGGGTGAACAGCGCCTGCTTGCGGTGCTGGCGCCAGGTCAGCCAGATCATGCCGGCACCCCCCACGCCGCCGAGGTTTCGCGGGTGTCGGCGTCGGCCAGGTAGGCCAGCACCACGTCTTCCAGTGTCACTTCGTGCTCCGTCCACAGTGGATCGATCGGCCCGTCGCCGCGGCGGACGAGCAGTGTCGACTGGCGTTCGGTGTGGCTCGCGCGGACCACGTTCGCGACGCCCGAGATGGCCTCGCTCCCCGCCCGCGGGCCGACGAGCGTGCGGTGCGTGTCGAGGAGCTCGTCGACCGGGCCGGTCAGCTGGACGCGCGAGGTCTGCAGGACGACCAGGTAGTCGCAGCTGCGTTCGAGGTCGGCGAGCAGGTGCGAGGACAGCAGCACGGTGGTCTCGCTGTCGGCCACCGCGCCCATCAGCGTCTGCATGAACTCGCGCCGGGCCAGCGGGTCCAGGCTCGCGATGGGCTCGTCGAGCAGCAGCAGCCGCGGCCGCTTGGCCAGCGCCAGCGCCAGCGCGACCTGCGCCCGCTGCCCGCCGGAGAGCTTGCCCGCCGGTTTGTCCGGCGGGATGCCCAGCGTGGCGAGCCGTTCCCTGGCCAGCGCGGCGTCCCAGCGGCGGCGGTTCAGCTTGCCGCCCATGGTGATCAGCTCGGCCGCGGTGAAGTCGCGGTACACCGGGGTGTCCTGGGCGACGAACCCGATGTCGGCGAGCACCGCCGTGCCGGCGCGCGGGTCGCGGCCGAACACGCGCACCTCGCCCGCGTCGGGCCGCAGCAGCCCGACGGCCAGGTGGAGCAACGTCGTCTTGCCCGCGCCGTTCGGCCCCACCAGCGCGGCGATCCGCCCGGCAGGCACCTCCAGCGCGCAGTCCTGCAACGCCCAGGTGCGCCCGTACCGCTTGCCCAGCGCCCGGGCCTCCACCGCCAGTTCCATTTCGGACTCCCTACGACAGGTCGTGCGGCACCCGGGTGCCGCGGATCGTGGTCTCGATCAGGGCGGCGATGTCGTCGGCCGACATCCCCGCCGCTTCGGCGCGCTCCAGCCAGGCCACCAGTTCGTCGCGCAGCTGCGCCTGGTTGCCGAGCGAGGGCCCGGCCAGGCTGCCGGTGACGAACGTGCCCACCCCCGGTTTGCCTTCGGCCAGCCCTTCCAGCACCAGCTCGCGGTACGCCTTGAGCACGGTGTTCGGGTTGATCGCCAGCGCCTGGGCCACGTCCCGCACCTTCGGCAGCTGGTCGCCGTGCCGCAGCAGGCCGACCCGCAGTGCCTGCTTCACCTGCACGACGAGCTGCATGTACGTGGCGACCCGGGAGCGGCCGTCCAGGACGAACTCGATCACCCCTGCCCGCCCTCCTATTGTCCTACGACATTAAGACAACACCAGGAAACGCGCCGCTGTCAAGGCGGGGCCGGCGGGCATAGGGTTTCGATCGAGACGCACACCGGCACCGGGAGGCAGGCATGTCGTTGTTGGACGGGCTGAGCGAGGCGATCGCGGGCGGGGCGATCGAGATCGTCGATCTCACCGCTCCCCTGAGCTCGAACACACCGGTCCTCCAGCTGCCCGAGCCGTTCGCCAACACCATCCCGTTCCGGCTGGAGGAGATCAGCCGCTACGACGAGCGCGGCCCACGGTGGTACTGGAACGACATCCACACCGGCGAGCACACCGGCACCCACCTCGACGTCCCGGTGCACTGGGTGTCCGGAAAGGACGGTCACGACGTCTCGCAGGTGCCGCTGAAGACGCTCGTGGCGCCCGCGGTCGTGCTGGACTTCTCCGCGAAGGCGGCGGAGGACCCCGACTTCCTGCTCTCGGTCGACGACGTCCGCGCGTGGACGGCCGAGCACGGGCCGCTGCCCGACGGCGGCTGGCTGCTCTACCGCACCGGCTGGGACGCGCGCAGCGCCAGCCAGGCGGAGTTCCTCAACGCCGACGAGTCCGGCTCGCACACGCCGGGCGTCTCCGCCGAGTGCGCGCGGTGGCTCGCCGAGGAGGCGCCGATCACCGGGCTGGGCGTCGAAACCGTCGGCACCGACGCGGGGCAGGCGCCCGGGCTCGAGCCGATGTTCCCCTGCCACGAACTGCTGCTGGGCGCTGGGAAGCACGGCCTGACGCAGCTGCGGAACCTCGCCGCGCTGCCGCCGACCGGGACCCTGCTGGTGGTCTCGCCGCTCCCCATCGTCGGCGGCTCCGGCAGCCCCGCCCGGGTGCTGGCGCTGGTGGAACGGTGAACGTCGCCGAACTCGTCGGCCGGACACTGGCCGGCCTCGGCGCCGGCACGGCGTTCGGCGTGGTCGGCAGCGGCAACTTCGAGGTGACCAACGCGCTGCGCGCGGGCGGCGTCCGGTTCGTCGCCGCCCGCCACGAGGGCGGCGCGGCGAGCATGGCCGACGCCTACGCCCGGATCAGCGGCAAGGTCTCGGTGCTGTCACTGCACCAGGGCTGCGGGCTGACCAACGCCATGACCGGCATCACCGAGGCGGCCAAGAGCCGGACGCCGATGCTCGTGCTCACCGCCGACTCCGCGGGCGCGTCGGTGCTGTCGAACTTCCGCGTCGACCAGGACGGCCTGGCCGCCGCGGTCGGCGCGGTGCCGGAACGCGTGCACTCGGCCGCGAGCGCGGTCGCCGACACCGTGCGGGCGTTCCGGACCGCGCGCCAGCAGCGCCGGACGGTGGTGCTGAACCTGCCTCTCGACGTCCAGGCCCAGCCCGCGCCCGAACCGCCGGACTCGCTGCCGCCGATCCCCGGGCCGGCCCCGATGCGCCCCGACATCGGCGCGGCGGCCGACCTGGCGGACCTCCTGATCGCCGCCGAACGGCCGGTGTTCGTCGCCGGGCGTGGCGCCCGCGGGAGCCGGGAACCGTTGCGGGAGCTGGCTTCACGCAGCGGCGCACTCCTGGCGACGTCGGCCGTCGCCCACGGGCTCTTCCACGACGAGGAGTTCGCGCTGGGCATTTCGGGCGGGTTCGCCTCGCCGACGGCCGCCGAGCTGATCGTCGGCGCCGACCTCGTCGTCGGGTGGGGCTGCGCGCTGAACATGTGGACCACCCGCCACGGGAAGCTGCTCAGTCCCCACACGAAGCTGGTCCAGGTCGACCTGGAGCAGGGCGCGCTCGGGGCGCACCGGCCGATCGACCTCGGCGTCGTCGGCGACGTCGGCTGCACCGCCGAAGACGTCCTGAGCGAACTCGGTGATCACGAAGCGGTGGGTTACCGGACCGGAGACGTCGCCGCCCGGATCGCGGCCGGGCGCTGGAACGACGTCGAGCACGAGGACCTCTCGCGCGATGGCCGGATCGATCCGCGGACGCTCACCAAGCTCCTCGACGAGCTGCTGCCCGCGGAGCGGATCGTCTCGATCGACTCCGGCAACTTCATGGGTTACCCGAGCGCCTACCTCTCGGTGCCCGACGAACAGGGTTTCTGCTTCACCCAGGCGTTCCAGAGCATCGGGCTGGGCCTGGGCACCGCGATCGGCGCGGCGCTCGCCCGCCCGGACCGGCTGCCGGTGCTCGGCACCGGCGACGGCGGGTTCCACATGGCACTGTCCGAACTGGACACCGCGGTCCGGCTGGGGCTGCCGCTGGTGGTGATCGTCTACAACGACGCCGCGTACGGCGCGGAGATCCACCACTTCGGTGACGCCGACCTGACGACGGTCCGCTTCCCCGATTCCGACCTCGCCGCCATCGGCCGCGGCTTCGGCTGCGACGGCGTCACGGTGCGGTCGGCCGAGGACCTCCGCGCGGTGCGCGAATGGCTGGCACGACCGCGCACCGCGCCCCTGGTGATCGACGCGAAGATCGCCGACGACGGCGGTTCGTGGTGGCTGGCGGAGGCGTTCCGGCACTGATCCGGCACTGACCGAGCACCGGCCCGGCCTTGACAGCGGCCCGGGTTGGCTGGATTCTGGCCGAGTTGTCCTACAGTCGTAGGACAGTGGGGAAATTACTTCCGGAGCCTTCATGCGCCTCTTTCGTACCGTCCTGGCCGTGCTCGCGGCCGCGACGCTGGTGGCCGCGCCGGCCGACGCGGGCCAGTCCCGGCCGCCTTCCGATCCCGCGGGCGCCCTGCTCGCCGCGTTCGACAACCACGCGATCGTCGCGAAGTCCAGTCCGGACGTCGGGACGTTCGTGTTCGACCTGATCCGCGACCCGCGCTTCCCCGGCCGGGTGAACGACATCGTCGTCGAGTGCGGGAACTCGCGCCTCCAGCCGCTGCTGGACGCCTACATCGCCGGCGGTGACGTTCCCGACGTCAAGCGTGTCTGGCGCGAGACGACCCAGCCGAGCTGCGGGTTTTCGACTCACGACGAAAAGCTCTTCGCCCTGGTGCGGCAGGTGAACAAGACACTGCCCGCGGAGCGGAAGATCCGGGTGCTGGCCGGCGATCCGCCGGTCGACTGGAGCCGGGTCCACACCCCGGCGGACTTCCGGCCCTTCGAGGATCGTGACCCGACGATCGCGTCCGTGGTGAAGACCGAGGTGCTGCGGAAGCACCGCAAGGCGTTGATGCTGTTCGGCCTGGGCCACCTGCAGCACGACGGCGGCAGCGCGGCGGTCGCGCGGCTGGAGCGTGAGTACCCGGGCGTGGCGTACGTCGTCGCGGACCACTTCGGGTTCACTTCGGACAACACCCGGCTCGAACAGCGGCTGGGATCGTGGCCCGCTTTGGTGCCGCTGAAGGGTTCCTGGCTGAGCACGCTCGACACGACGTACTTCCCGACGAACCGCGACTACCCGCCGGGCACCAAGGGCTATCCGGGCGTGGACGCGTACCTCTACGAAGCTCCGGCCGACCTCCTGCTGCGCGAGCCGCTGTCGGCCAGGGCGATGCTGGACGCGGACTACCTGACCGAACTGCGGCGCCGGGCGACCGCACTGGACGCGCCGCCGGACTCGATCGAGTGGCCGGAGGTGCTCTTCGAGCGGGAGCGCACGTCCGGGATCCTGCTGCGCGGCTAACCCACGCGGTGTGACACCCAGACGTTGGGCTCGACGTAGACCGCGAAGCCCTGCGCCAGGGAAACGAACACCGGAGCGAGCGCGCCGGCCTCGATCCGGCCGCCGGCCCGCACGTGGGTGCGCAGCCAGCGGTCGGCGGGTTCCCGTAACTCGCGTGATCAGAGCCGTAACTCGCGTGATCAGAGCCGTAACTCGCGTGATCAGAGCCGTAACTCGCGTGATCAGAGCCGTACCGCCTCGAATCACGCGAGTTACGGGCTCAATCACGCGAGATCCGGCTCCGCGGGGAGGCCGTCCGCCCGCGTCTCGGCGGCGTAGCCGCGCATCGGCGTCGCCGGGACCGCGGCCTTGTCCGGCGGGCGGACGGGGATCACGAGCGCCCCCAGCCCGGCGGCCGCGACCGCCGCGCGCATCGCTTCCAGCACCGCGCGGGAGTGGCCGCGCGCCTGGTGATCCGGGTGCACGGCGATTTCCAGGGCGCACGCGGTGTCGGGAGTGACGCCGTCGAGGGCGTCTTCCGCGGCCCACCCGGCCACCTCGTCCCAGCCGCGCGCGGGGAACGGCTCGCGGCCTTCGCTCCGGTAAGCGACCATCACTCCTCGCGCGACCGGCTGCCCGTCTTCGAGCAGCGCGACCACGAGGTGCGGCCAGCGGCGCACGACCCGGCGTCCGCGCACCAGCCGGCTCGCGAGGCTGCCGGCCATGAACTCCGGGGAGCCCGGCGGGTACGGAATGGCGTAGGTGGCCTCGGCGAGGTCCGGCCGCCGCGCCAGCGTCACGGCCTCGGGCACGCTAGTTCCCCCGGGCCCAGGATTCCAGCGCGATCAACGTCTTCGTGCCCGTCACCTGGTGGTGCCGGCGGATCTCGTCGATCGTCTTCTGCAGGTGGGCCATGTCCCGGACCCGCAGCCACACCAGCGCGTCCGGGTCGCCCGCGATCGTGAACACCGCCTGGGCCTCCGGCATCCGCGTGGTCGTGCGCAGGATCTCGGCGACCTTCGTGTTGCCGACGAACCGCAGCTCGGTGAACGCCTCGATCCCCCAGCCCAGCTTCGCGTGGTCGACCTGGACCGTGAAGCCGGTGATCACCCCGGTCTCCCGCATCCGGTCGATGCGGCGCTTGACCGCGGCCGTCGACAGCGTGACCCGGCCCGCGATGTCGGACAGCGTCCGGCGGGCGTCCTCGCGCAGCAGGCCGAGGATTTCGTGGTCGGTGGCGTCGAGGAGCTCTTCGGTCATGCGCGCGAGGGTAACCGCACGCAAAAAACGGCACCACCGGAGGCGATGCCGTGTCGAATTTTGCGTGTAAGCCCGGAATCCCGCAGGCGGTTGTTGCGTCGCTGTGGTACGCATCGCACTGTGCCCCGAAGAGCTGTGCCCGGGAGCACATCGAGGCGAAAGGAGCCCCGCCGTGCAGACGTTCACGCTGGAGGACCGCTATCTGCGGGAGGCGGGAACCGTGCACCTGACCGGGTTGCAGGCCCTGGTCCGGCTGCTGTTCGACCGCGTCCGCCACGACCGCGCCGGTGGCGGCGACCCGGCCGTTTTCGTCTCCGGCTACGAGGGCTCGCCGCTGGCCGGCTACGACCTCGAACTCGGCCGCCGCGCGAAGCTGCTGGAGAAGCACGACGTCGTGCACCGCCCCGGCCTCAACGAGGAGCTCGCCGCGACCTCGGTGATGGGCAGCCAGCTCGTCGCGGGCGCCGGTGGCCGGCGGGGCGTCACCGGCTTCTGGTACGGCAAGGCACCCGGCCTGGACCGGGCCTCCGACGCCCTTCGCCACGCCAACCTCGCCGGCACCGACCCGCGCGGCGGCGCGGTCGCGCTGGTCGGCGACGACCCCAACGCGAAGTCCTCGACCGTTCCGTGCGCGTCCGAACTCGCCCTCGCCGACCTGGCGATCCCGATCCTCTACCCGGCCGACCCGCAGGACGTCCTCGACCTCGGGATGCACGCCGTCGAGCTGTCGCGGGCCAGCGGGCTGTGGTCGTCGCTGAAGATCGTCACCAACGTCGCCGACGCGTCCGGCACCGCCACGGTGAGTCCGCAGTGGACGGCACCGGCGATCGAGCGGGCCTACCGCCACACGCCGACGTCACGACTGCTCGGCACGAGCCTCGCCGAGCTGGAACGCAGCCTCTTCACCGTCCGGCTGCCGCTGGTCCTGGAGTACCTGCGCGCGAGCGGGGTCAACCGGATCACCGCGCGCGGCCCGGCCGACCGGATCGGCATCGTCTCGGCCGGCAAGTCCTATTTGGACCTCCAGCAGGCGCTGCACGCGCTCGGGCTCGACGCGGAATCCTTGTCCCGGCACGGTATCCGCGTCCTCAAGCTCGGCGCGATCCACCCGCTGGAACCGTCGATCGTCCGCGAGTTCGCCGACGGCCTCGACGAGATCGTCGTCGTCGAGGAGAAGCGGTCGTTCGTCGAAACGGCTCTCAAGGAAGTCCTTTATGGCGTCGCCGGCGCGCCCGCCGTCACCGGCAAGAAGGACCGCGACGGCCGGACGCTGTTCACCGAGCTCGGCGAGCTGGACCCGGACGGCATCGCCACCGGGCTGGCCCGCCGGCTGCCCGAGGGCATCCCGTCGGTCGAAGCCTGGCGCGGACGCCGCCGTCGCGAACGCGTTCCGGTGCCACTGCTCGCCCGGACGCCGTACTTCTGCTCGGGCTGCCCGCACAACTCGTCGACGAAAGTTCCGGAAGGCACGCTGGTGGGCGGCGGCATCGGCTGCCACACCATGGCCCTGTTCATGGAACCCGACCAGGTCGGCACGGTGCTCGGCGTGACGCAGATGGGCGGCGAGGGCACCCAGTGGATCGGCATGGCGCCGTTCGTCGAGGCCGGGCACTTCGTCCAGAACATCGGCGACGGCACGTTCACCCACTCCGGCAGCCTCGCCGTGCGCGCGGCGGTCGCCGCCGGCGTGAACATCACCTACAAGCTGCTCTACAACTCCGCCGTGGCGATGACCGGCGGGCAGGACGCGGTCGGCGGGCTGCCCGTGGAGAAGGTCGCCGAGCTGTTGCTCGTCGAGGGCGCGAAGCGGGTCGTGATCACCAGCGACGCGCCCGCGAAGCTGCGGCGCCGGAAGCTGCCCGCCGGCGTCGCGGTCCGCGATCGCACCGAACTCCTGCGCACGCAGGAAGAACTGGCGGCCGTCAAGGGCGTCACCGTGCTGATCCACGAGCAGGAGTGCGCGGCCGAGAAGCGCCGGAAGCGCCGCCGTGGCAAGCAGGCCGCGCCCGCGACGCGCGTCGTGATCAACGAGCGCGTCTGCGAAGGCTGCGGCGACTGCGGCACCAAGTCGAACTGCCTGTCCGTGCAGCCGGTGGCGACCGAGTTCGGCCGCAAGACCGCGATCCACCAGTCGTCGTGCAACGTCGACTACTCCTGCCTGGCCGGGGACTGCCCGTCGTTCGTCACCGTCGTGCCGACCGGCCGCAAGCGGCGCCGGCGGCTCGGCGAGCTGGCCGCCGACGCGGTCCCCGCTCCCCGCTGGGAGACGTCGAAGGACTTCACCGTGCGGATCACCGGGATCGGCGGCACCGGCGTCGTCACCGTGACGCAGATCCTCGCCACCGCCGCGGTGCTCGACGGACGGCACGTCCGCACGCTCGACCAGACCGGGCTCGCCCAGAAGGGCGGAGCGGTGGTGTCCGACCTGAAGGTGACGGCGGAGCCGGTCGAGCAGGCCCCGAAGCTCGCCGCAGGCGAGTGCGACCTCTACCTGGCCTGCGACGCGCTCGTCGGCGCCGACGCGGTGAACCTCGGCGTGACCGATCCGGCGCGCACGACCGCCGTCGTCTCCACGACCGAGGTCCCGACCGGCCGGATGGTGGTCGACACGACGGTGTCCTTCCCGGACCCCGGCAGCGTCCTCGCGCCCATCGACACCGCCGCGGCGCGCACGGTTTCGCTGGACGCGCGGGGCCTGGCCGAGACACTGTTCGACGACGACCAGTTCGCCAACGTGCTGCAGCTCGGTGCCGCGCACCAGACCGGCGCGATCCCGTTGCCCGCTTCGGTGATCGAGCGCGCGATCGAGCTGAACGGCACCGCGGTCGCCGCGAACCTCCAGGCGTTCCGCCGCGGCCGTCAGCTGGTGGCCGACCCGGACGCGCTGTCGGCGTCCTCGGCGCCCGCGCCCGCCACGGCCGCGAGGCCCGCCGCCCCGGCCGTGCGGGCTCTGGTGCACGCGGAGCCCGGCTCCGAACTGGCGCGGCTGCTCGACATCCGGATCCCCGACCTGGTCGCCTACCAGGACGAGGCCTACGCCCGCGCGTACGCCGGGTTCGTCGAGCAGGTGCGGGTGCTGGAGGACGGGCCGACGGAGGTCACCGAGGCCGTCGCGAAGCACCTGTACAAGCTGATGGCCTACAAGGACGAATACGAGGTCGCCCGGCTTTCACTCGACCCGGCGTTCACGGCGGGCCTCGAGGACCAGTTCGGCGCGGGCACGCGGTACGCCTACCGGCTGCACCCGCCGGTGCTGCGGGCGCTCGGGATGCGGCGCAAGATCAGCCTCGGCCCGTGGATCCGGCCGGTCTTCCGGCTGCTGCACGCGCTGCGCCGGGTGCGCGGCACCCGCTTCGACCCGTTCGGCCGCGCCGAAGTGCGGCGGGTCGAGCGGGCGCTCGTCGAGGACTACCGCGGCACGATCCTGCGTGCCTTCCGGGCTTCGGAGGTCGACCGGGACCGGGTGCTGGCCCTGGCCGAACTGCCCGACCTCGTCCGCGGCTACGAAGACGTCAAGCTCGCCAACGTGGCCCGGTACCGGGAAAAGCAGGCCGAGCTGCTCACGCTCGTAAGTAACTGAGCATCGCCTGGGCTTCGTCGGGGACGCGCAGCTTCGCGCTGACGTCCCCGGCGTGCTGCCGCGCGGCGTCGGTGCCGATGCCGAGCAGCCGCCCGATCGTCGGGACCGAGTGGCCCTCGGCGAGCAGCGCCACGACCTCGCGTTCGCGCTCGGTGAGCGTGGCGACCGGGTCGCCGGGCCGGGGCCGGGCCAGCTGGACCGCCACGACGTCCCGGTCCAGGACGGTGCCGCCCGCCGCCACGCGCCGCAGGGCGTCCAGGAACTCGGCGGGCCTCCCGACGCGCTCCTTGAGCAGGTAGCCCGCCCCGCCGCCGCCGGCGGCCAGGAGGTCGCCCGCGTAGCCGTCTTCGATGAAGGCGGACAGCGCGAGGATCGCCAGCCCCGGCACACGGCGCCGGGCTTCGAGGGCCGCGCGAAGGCCTTCGTCGGTGAACGTCGGCGGCATCCGGACATCGACGACGGCCAGGTCCGGCACGTCCGCTCCGATGGCCGTCAGCAGGTCGCCGGGGTGGTCGACGGCGGCGACGACGTGGAAGCCCTCACTGCGCAGGAGCAGCACCAGCCCTTCCCGGAGCAGGGCGTCTTCCTCGGCGATCACGATCCGCACGACGGCTGCCTCCTCACCTCGATGGCACGGCGAACGGCGCTCCCCCTGCCTCGATGTACGGATGCGAGAGCCGAACCGTTCAGGTGCCGCACGCGGCGTTGTGGCGGACGCCCGCCACGTCAGCTGTCGGACCAGCCGCTCAGCCGGGTCAGCAGGCGCTCCAGCACCTGCGGGTCCGCGGCCACCGGCTCGCCGGAGACCGGCTCGTCGACCAGGGTCCGGCGGTCCTGCCGCCGCGGCAGGCGCACCTGCCGCGCGTTCATCCCGCCCGGCAGCGGCAGCTCGCACCAGGTCGTGCGGGCCCCGCCGGGCCCGGGGATGACGCCGACGCGTTCGCCGGGCCCGGCCGTCGGCTCCGGCAGCCCGGGCACGTCGTCGTCGACCTCGACCGCCAGCACGTCGGCGCGCAGCCGCAGCCGCAGCGTGACGAACGCGGGCGCCCGGGGGTCGCCGGCGTCGATCACGGTCCCGACCAGCCGTTTCGCGGTCGAGGTCACCTGCTCCAGCATCGGGAGCAGGGACCAGTCGCTGAGAATCAGACGGACGAAAAGTTCCGTGACCGGCAGCGCGCTGGGCTGCGCGACCAGCCGGATATCGTCCATCTGGGAGGTGTGCGCGCTCAACCCTGACCTTCCTCGCCCAGGCCGACTGTCCCCGGCCTCCGGCGGCACGGTACCGGCCGTGCCCGCGTCGCTACCGCCGGGGCCTGGCTGAGTCCTGACGGCGCCGGGCCGAAGCGCCCCAATGTGGCATTGGGTGCGTCCAACGCACCCAATGTGGCGTTCGGTGCGTCCAACGCACCCAACGCCACATTCGGTGCATCCAACGCACCCAACGCCACATTGGGGCGCTAGGGCACCGGTCAGACCCGCGCCGGCAGCCACAGTTCGTCGATGGCGCGTTCCGCCGCCGCGAGGCTCTCGTCGGCCAGCGGGATGAGGTCCGCCATCGCCGGGTTGACGTGCGCCAGCGTCAGCTCCGCCGTGATGAACCGCGGCTCCAGCCCGGTCAGCGAGACGCCGTGGGGCAGCCACCGCTCGGCGTGGTCCCAGCCCTCGCGGGGCGTGCCTTCGCCGTAGCCGCCGCCCCGGCTGGCCAGCACGACGAAGTCGCGGCCGCCGAGCAGGCCCGCCCTCGTCTCGGCGTCGATCGACAGGCCCGGCGCGATCAGGTGGTCCACCCAGGTCTTGACGCTGCTCGGCGCGCCGAAGTTGTACAGCGGCAGGCCCAGCAGCACCGTGTCGGCCGCTCGGACCTCGCCGACGACCTCCTGGGTCCGCGCCCACGACGCCGCCTGCTCGGGCGTGTGCTGCTCCGGCGGCACCATCCGGGCGTTGCCGGCTGCCGTGTCGAGGTGCGGCAGCGGGTTCGCGCCCAGGTCGCGGTAGGTCACCGTGCCGTCCGGGTGCGCGGCCCGCCACGCGGCCGCGGCCCGTGCGCTGAGCCGGCGGCTCACCGAGCGGTCGCCCTGGATGCTCGAGTCGATGTGCAGGAGATGCGCCATGTCGTTAACCATCCGTAGATCGTTTGTGTAAGACAAACCATTAATAGCACACCGACCATCGACGCGCCCATATACTGGGCCGATGACCTCGCTGCCGGTCGTCAACCAGCCGCCCCACCGGTGCGGCGCGTTGCTCGACCACGTCGGACGCCGGCTCCGGCTGCGCAGTGAGTCGGTGCTGGCCCCGCTCGGGCTGCGGCCGCGTCACCTGATCGCGCTCACGGTCCTGCGCGACCAGGGCGGCAGCTCGCAGCAGCACCTGGCGAAGACCCTGGAGATGGACGGCACGAACGTCGTCGGGCTGCTCAACGACCTCGAGGCGGAGAAGCTGATCGAGCGGCGCCGCTCCCCCGTCGACCGCCGCCGCCACGTCGTCGAGCTCACCGACGTCGGCGCGAAGCTGCTCGCCAAAGCCGAATTCGCCCTGGCCGCGGTCGAGGACGAGGTGTTCCGCGCGCTCAGCGACGACCAGCGCGAGACGCTCTACACGCTCCTGCAGCAGGTGACGAGCAGGACGGGCACGGAAGCCTGCATGGAAGGCGTGGCGAGCGAGCCCTGCTGACCCGGCTCAGCCGCCGGCGATGTCGCGCGCCAGCTGCCGCGCCTCGTCCTGGGTGTACCGCCCGGTGATCTGCGTTTCGCCACCGGTGATGGCGGACTGGACGGTGGGCGCCGTCAGCACCCGGCTCTTCAGCACCATCGCGACCTGCTTGCCGACGTTCTGCCCGGTCCACTCGGCCCACTTCCGGGACCCCTCCGGGGTGAACGTGACCACCACGACGAAACTCCCGGACTGCGGGTCGCCCTGCACGGCCACGCGGCTGACGTCCGCGCCGCTGAGGAACCCCGGGCCGAGGACGTACTTCGTGCCCTGCGCGCGGTCGCAGCTGACCAGCGGCAACGCCGGATCGTCGTGGCCGTCCAGCGGGTCCGGCTTGCCCGCCGCGCAGTCGAGCGCCTGCGCGGCGGCCTGCTGCGTGGCGGGATCGGTGCTCTGCCGCTCGGCCGCCGGGCCGCCCGACAGCCCCGGCGGCAGCTCGGTCAGGACCGGCCGGAACCGCAGCAGCGTGCCGTCCTTGACGTCGAACCCGGCGGGTACGGCGTGGCCGTCCACCTCAGGCTGACATCCGGCGACAGTGGCGAGCACGGCGACGGCCGCGAGGAGGAGTTTCCGCACCGCGCCCATTCTGGCGTGCGGGCCGGGAAAGAACCAGCTACGGCTCCGGAATTCTCCGGACCGGAGGCGGGAAGAGCCGAGGCAGAAAGGCGAGCACCAGCGCCGACCACACGACATGCGTCAGCAGCGGCGCCCGCACCCCGCCGGACCGGCCCCGCTGCACGGCGAACAGCGTCCCCATCGCCGCCGATGCCAGCACCAGCGCGGGATTCCGCGTCGCCGTCGTCGAGAGCACGTACAGCGCCGTGGACCCACGCGCGCCGAAGACGTCGTAGAGCGCGCCACGGAAGAAGACCTCCTCCGCGGCGCCCGTGACGAGCGTCGTCGCCACCACCGACGGCTTCGAACCGCTGTGGGCGTGCTCGAGGACGCCCTCGATCGCCCGGCGCAACGGCGGGATGCGGCGGGCGACCAATGCGCAGCCGTAGAACACACCGAACGCACCGGCCCCGGCCAGCACCGGCCGCCCGACGTCCCGGCGGCCGCGGGGCACCGGTCCGGCCGCACGCGCCCCGGCGAACCAGGTCGCGGCGACCGACGCCGTGAGGACGTGGAACCGGCGTGCCCCGGGACGGCCGGCCAGCGACGCCCCGAGCAGCCCGGAGCCGGCCGCGGTCACGGCGGCGAGGAACGCCTTCACCTCGCCCGCCGGCTCTTCGCCCGCTCGCCCAGCGCCTGCAGCACGGCTTCGTCGTAACCCATCGGCTCGAACTCGACGATCCGGCGGATCGCGTCGTCGCGGACGACGACCTCGTTGGTCATCGAGTCGATCAGCGTCCGTCCGGTCGTGACGTCGATGTCGGTGACCAGCGAAAGCCAGTAGGAGGACAGCCGCGGGGAAAGCAGCGGCACCGGCACGATCAGCAGCGGCCTGCCCTTGATCGCCGCGACCCGCCGCAGCATGTCCCGGTAGGCCAGCACCTCGGGACCGCCGATGTCGAACGTCCGGCCCGCGGCCTCCGGGTGACCGAGCACGCCGACCAGGTAGCGGACGACGTCGGCGACCGCGATCGGCTGGGTGCGGGTGCCGACCCAGCGCGGGGTGACCATCGCCGGCAGGTGCTCCACCAGCTGACGCGTCAGCTCCCAGGACGTCCCGCCGTGCCCGACGACGATTCCCGCGCGCAGGACCGTGACCGGCACGCCGGTCTCCCCCAGCAGCCGCTCGACCTCGCGCCGGCTGGCCAGGTGCGCCGACAGCGCGTCATCGTCGTTCCCCAGACCACCGAGGTAGACGATCTGGCGCAGGCCGGCGTCCGCCGCGGCACGGGCGAACGCGCACGCCGCGGCGGCGTCGCGGCGCGCGAAGTCCACACTGTCGAGTGAATGAACCAGGTAGTACGCGGCATCGGCACCCTTGAACGCGTCACCCAGGGAACCGACGTCGGCTACGTCGCCGTGGACGGCTTTCCCGGCGCCACGGTACTTCGCGGGGCGGCGGGTCATCGCGAGCACCTCGTGCCCGGCGTCCTCGAGCGCCGGGCACAACCGGGCGCCGACGAACCCCGAAGCCCCGGCCACCAGCACCCGCATGTCCGCGACGTTAGCCGGGGCTTCGCCGGGCCGCAGCACGTCCGGTCCCGGCGAAGCAGACCGCGGCGACGACGCCCGCGCAGCCGATCAGCTGAAGCACGCCGGGCGACTCCCCGAGCAACCCGATGCCCAGCACCACCGCACCGACCGGTTGCAGCAGCATGAGTGTCGCCCCGGCGGTGGCGGACATCCGCGGCAGCGCCGCGGAGATGAGCAGCCAGCCGGCCAGCTGGCCGACGACGGCGAGCGCGACCAGCCAGCCGAACGCGGGCAGGCCCGGCGCCAGGTCGAGCGTGCCGGTCGGCAGGCCCAGCGCGACGGCCACGGCGCCGGCGGAGACCGTCGCCAGCACCAGCGAGCGCAGCTGCGTTCCCACGCCGCCGCTGAGCCGGATCAGGAACAGGTAGCCGGCGTACCCGGCCCCGGCGAGCAGCGCCGCGACGGCGCCGGTGACCGGGTCCGGGCCGAACGAGCCGGTGCCGGCGAACCCGCCCGCGAGCACCACCCCGCCGAGCAGCACGGGCGCGGCGACGAGGAACCGCTTCGACGGCCGTTCCGCCAGGAACGCGAACGCCAGCAGCGGCACGATGATCACCTGCACGGCGAGGAGCACCGTCGCGACGCCGGCGCCGACCCGCGGGATCGCCTCGCCCCAGAGCACGAAGTCCAGGCCGAGCCCGGCGCCGGCCAGCAGCGGGAAGACCGCGTGGCGCCGCGGCACCGGGCCCGCCGTCCGCCGTTCCCGCGCGGCGAGCACGAGCAGAACCGGCAGCGCCAGCAGGCAGCGCCAGAACGCGCTCGTGCTGCCGCTGGTGTGCGAGACCTTGATGAAGACCGACGACAGCGAGATGCAGAAGCTGCCGAGCGCGGCGAGCAGGCGCGGGTCGAAGCGCTGGGTGAACGTGGCGGCGGGGCGCGGCGCGGTCGTGGTCACGCCTCCAGCGTGCGGGCCACGACTATCCAGGACAAGCGATTGTTTCTGCGCGGAATTCGGTAGCATCTCTACCGTGTTCGGACTCGAGCGGATGCGCGCGCTGCACGCCGTCGCGACCCAGGGCTCGGTCGCCGCGGCGGCCGCGTCCCTGCACGTCACGCCGTCCGGGGTGTCGCAGCAGCTGGCGAAACTGGAGCGGGAGGCCGGCCAGCCGCTGCTGGAGCCGCGCGGCCGCGGCGTCCGGCTGACGAAGGCGGGCCTGGTGCTGGCCGGGCACGCCGAGCGGATCCTCGCGCAGGTCGCGGCGGCGAAGGCGGACCTGGAACTGCTGCGCGAGGACGTCATCGGCCCACTGCGGGTCGGCGCGATCCCGACCACGGTGCACGCGCTGCTGCCGCCCACGCTGGCCACGCTCGCCGCGCGGCACCCTCGGCTGGCGGTGACGCTGCACGAAGGCGAGGCGGAGCAGACCATGCCGCGGGTGCTGGCCGGCGACCTCGACGTCGCGGTGCTGGAGAGCTGGGCGGACCGTCCGACGGTGATCCCGCCGTCGACGACGCGGATCGCGCTGTTCTCCGACGTCGCGGACCTGGCCCTGCCCGCCGGGCACCGGCTGGCCCACCGCAAGGCGGTCGATCTGTCCGAAGTGGACGATCTGCCGTGGATCGGCTGGAGCGCCGGGTCCGGCTGTCACGAGTGGCTCGTGCAGGTGCTGCGGAAGCAGCGGCTGGAGCCGCGGATCAGCTGCACGGTCGGCGGCTACCCGACCCAGCTGGCCCTGGTGGCGGGCAACGTCGGCGCGGCGCTCGTGCCCCGCCTGGCCCGGGAGCGCCTGCCCGAGGGGGTCCGCATCCTGACCACCCGCCCGCCACTGACCCGGACGATCTACGCGATCTGCCGGGCGGGCGAGGAGGATCACGGCGCGGTGCGCGCCTGCCTGGACGCGCTCCGGACGGCGTCCGCGCGGTTCGAGGTCACGGCGCGGCCGGTCGGCTGAGCCGCGCCACCCGGACGTCGCGAACGTACTCGCCCACAGCCGTGAATGGCTCATTGAGGGACTCGGGGTGGCGGGAAGGGTGGCGTGGGTGGGTCGGTTGTGCGCGGG